>JAFASQ010000409.1 GCA_019244395.1 Solirubrobacterales bacterium
CCGAGCGCCGGTGCGCTGCCGGGCACCGCCGAGCTGGCCCGAACGAACCTCGCGCTGCCGATGAGCCCCGTCCTAGGACCGGACCGCGCCGCTCGGGTGGTGGGCGCGCTCGCGGCGCTTCGCGGGACCCTTAGGGCCGGCTCCAGAGTTAAGGGTGGAAATTGACGAGTGGCGGGGCGTGACTGACGCCGGCGCGCTCGCCGCGATAATACCGGGAGTATTTGAGGACGAGCCGGCGGTGTCAGGCGCGTCCAGACGCCGTCAAGGCCGTCAATAATTCTGGAGCAGGTCCTTAGCTCCAGCGCTCGATCAGATCCTCGTCCGGCACGCGCCTGACCACGCGCGCCGGCACGCCCATGACGACTTCTCGATCGCCTACGTCGCGCGTCACCAGCGCGCCCGCGGCGACGAACGCCTCCTCGCCGATGACGACGCCGGGGACGAGGACTGCGCCACCGCCCACCCGGCACGCACGGCCGAAGACGGGGCCGAGCAGCCGCTCCCCGGAGCCGTGGCGTCCCATCGTGTGATCGTTCGTCGTCACCACGCCGGGGCCCAGGAACACATAATCCTCAACCACCGAGCCACCGGTCACATAGACGCCGGTCTGGATCAGCACGCGCGCCCCGACCTGGGCGTCGAAATCGACACAGGATGCTCGGCCAACGACCGAGCCGGCGCCTATCGTCGCCCGCTCGCGGACCTGAGCCTGGTCGCCGATGATCGCCTTCGTCCCGATGCGCGCGCCGGCGTAAACGACCGCGCCGCAACATATCGTCGCTTCTGGTTCGAGCACGAGCGTCCCGATCTGCGCACCGGCCGCGCTCGAGCCGGCCCGTAGCCGCGGCCGCTTTCCCAGGACCGCCCCGTCCTCGACCAGGCAGTGCTCGGCGATTTCGGTGCCGCGATGCACAACCGCGCCGGCCCCGATCTGCACGCCGGCGCCGATCTGCGCACCTGCGTGGATGACCGCACCGGGCGCGATCGTCACACCCTCGGCGACCTGCGCGCCCGGGTCCACGTAAGCCCCGCTCATGGGCGCAGCAGTCTAGGGACTGGATCTAGCGAGCGGTCTGCATCTCTTCGAGCCGCTGCCTGAGAAACTCCCGCTCGGCTGGGTTGCGCGTCAGCTCGAGCGCCCGGCAGTATTCGTGGCCGGCCTCCTCGAAGCGCTCCAGGCGGCGCAGGAAGTCGGCCCGGACGGCGTGCAGCAGGTGGTAGCGCTCGAGTCCCTCGATCCGGTCGACCAGCGCCAGCCCGTCCTCCGGGCGGCCGGCCTGCGCCACCGCAACCGCGTGGTTGAGCGCCACGACGGGCGAGGGGAGCATGCGCAGGAGCTGCTCGTAGAGCGCGGTGATCTGGGGCCAGTCGATCTGCTCCGCGCTCGGGGCCTCCGCGTGCAGGGCGGCGATCGCTGCCTCGACCTGGTAGCGCCCGGGGCGTTGCTCGCGAAGTGCGCGGTTCAGCACGCGGACCCCTTCGGCGATCTCGGCCTGATCCCAGCGCGAGCGGTCCTGCTCGGAGAGCAGGATCAGCTCGCCGTGAGCTCCGGTGCGAGTGTGCCGGCGCGAGTCATGAAACAGCATCAGGGCAAGCAGGCCGAGCACCTCGGGCTGGTCGGGCATCAGCGACGCCAGCAGCCGGCCGAGCCGCACCCCTTCCGCGCACAGATCCCACCGCACCAGATCTTCGCCGGCCGTGGCGGCATAGCCCTCGTTGAAGACGAGGTAGATGACAGCCAGGACGGCGTCGAGGCGGTCGGGGAGCGCGGCGTCGCCCGGGAGATCGAACGAGATACTCGCGTCGCGGATCTTGCGCTTGGCCCGCACCAGACGCTGGGACATCGTGGCGTCCGGCACAAGGAACGCCCGTGCGATCTCCGCCGCGGTCAGCCCACCGACCGCCTGCAGGGTCAGGGCCACCCGCGCCTCCATGGCCAGCGCTGGATGGCAACAGGTGAAGAGCAGGCTGAGTCGCTCGTCGCCCACCTCGACCAGGCGCTCCGGGAGGGGGTCGACCGGCTCAGTCGTCTCCTCGCGGTTATCGATCTCGCCACTCCCGAGATCGGTGCTGTGGCGCCGGCGCAGCCGGTCGATCGCCTGGTTGCGCGCCACCGTAAACAGCCATGCCGCGGGCGACTGGGGCGCGCCGCCGGTCGGCCACCGCGCCAGCGCCAGCGCGAACGCATCCTGGAGTGCGTCCTCGGCGAGCTCGAAATCTCGAAGCCGGCTGACCAGCGCCGCCAGCACCTGCGCGCGATGCTCTCGAAACGCCTCTTCCACGGCTCGGCTTGTCGCGTTTCCGTCGCTGCCTGCCATCGGTGCAAAGTTACGCTTCCGAGCCGTGATCGTCCGGCGGGCACGTGAGGCCGACGTGGGCGCGGCAGCGCTGGTGGCGGCGGCCGTGGCCGAGGAGGACTTCCTCGGCCTCCAGCCGCCGGTCGACCTCGAGGAGCGTGCCCAGCGCTACCGGGAGCTGATCGCCCAGTAGGCGATGTGGGTGCTGGAGGTCGGCGAGCAGATCGCGGGCTACGCGGCCGCGCCGGAGACCACGCCCGGCGTCCTCTCGGTCGGAATGGCGATCCAACGCACTGCCCGGGGACAGGGCGGGGGACGGGCGCTCCTCGGCGCCGTCCAGGAGCACGCCCGCACGAGCGGCGCGCACAAGATCTCGCTCGAGGTGTGGACCGACAACGTCCGGGCGATCGCGCTGTACGCCGCGGCCGGATTCCAGGTGGAGGGCCTGCGGCGCGACCACTACCGCCGGCGGGACGGCCGCTTGCGCAGCACCCTGATCATGGCCTGGCGCGCAACCGATGCGCAGGGAAGATCTGCCGTTCGTGGGTAACTAACCTCTGAAGAGACACACGACGAACGGAGCGGACGATATGAGCAACAGACTTCGCGAGATCGAGGCCCTGGGTCAATCGATCTGGATCGACAACATCAGCCGCCAGCTGCTCGATGACGGGGTCATGCGCCAGCTGGTCGAGGAGGACGGAATCAGCGGCGTGACCTCGAACCCGACCATCTTCGAGAAGGCGATGGCCCACTCGGACCGGTACGACGATGCCTTCCGCGAGACCATCGACGAGACGCGCGAGCCGCAGGAGATCTTCGAGCGGCTGGCCTACGCGGACATCCGCGACGCGGCCGACCTCCTGCGCCCGGCGTTCGAGCGCACCCACGGACAAGACGGGTACGTCTCGTTCGAGGTGCCGGCGTCGGTCGCCTTCGACGCCGACAAGACGATCGAGGCCGCCCAACGCTACAAGGCCGAGATCGATCGCCCCAACGTCCTCATCAAGGTGCCCGGCACCGGCGAGGGGATCCGAGCCTTCGAGGAGCTGACCGCGCTCGGCATCAACGTCAACGTGACCTTGCTGTTCGCGGTCGAGCGCTACGAGGCGATCGCCGAGGCCTTCCTCAAGGGCCTGGAGCGCCGCGCCGAAAAGGGCGAGTCGATCGACAAATCAGCCTCGGTGGCGAGTTTCTTCGTCTCGCGCGTCGACGGTAAGGTGGACAAGGCGCTTGAGGGCACCGGTCGCGAGGACCTGCGGGGCAAGGCTGCGGTGGCGAATGCCAAGATCGCCTACGAGTCGTTCCAGCGGATCTTCAGCGGCCCCCGCTGGGAGGCGCTGGCGGCCAAGGGCGCCCGAGTGCAGCGGCCCCTGTGGGCCTCGACTTCGACCAAGAACCCGGACTACTCGGACACGTTGTACGTCGACGAGTTGATCGGCCCGGACACGGTCAACACGATGCCCGACCAGACGATCGAGGCCGCCCGGGACCACGCCACCCCCGAGCGCACTGTCGACAAGCAAGTGGAGCAGGCGCACCAGACGATCAAAGAGATCAAGGCAGCCGGCGTCGAATTCGACCGGATCGTCCTGGAGGAGCTCGTGGACGAGGGCGTGAAGTCGTTTGCCGACTCCTACGATTCGCTGCTCGAGTCGATCGAGGGCAAGGCATCGGAGCTGGTTCACGCCGCCTAAGGGCCCTTATGAAAATAATCTCGTCCTGCCCGCGCCCGCGGGCGTGAGAGCCCAGGCGATCGACCGCGACGGCTCGCTGGTCGACGATTTCCGCCTCTCCGCCCACGGCCACGTCACTTGGGTCCGCAACGCCCCGTCACGGGCTGCCACATCGAGCATGGCCATCGCCGAGGAACTGGTCACACGCGCCGGGTGACGCGAAGCATCCTCGCGGCGATGCTGATTGCTGGTTGCGTCGCGGCCGGCGGCTGCGGTGGAGGCGGCGGAACCCACGTGGGATCTCCGTCGGCGACGCCGCCGGGCCCATCCTCGTCCCAGGTCACGAGCGTTCGCCCGCCCCCGTCCGCCGCGTCGGCGGGTGCCGCGTGGCCGACGTATCACCACAACGCTGCACGCGCGGGGGCGGTCCCCACCGGACCCCCGCTGGCGCGAGTCCGCCGGCTGTGGAGCGTGCCCGTCGATGGCGCCGTCTACGCGGAGCCGCTCGTGGTGGCCGGGCGCGTGATCATCGCCACCGAGAACGACTCGGTCTACGCGTTTGCCACGGCGACCGGGAGGCGGTTGTGGGGCGTGCACCTCGACACGCCGGTCTCCGGGGGAGACCTCCCCTGCGGCAACATCGATCCGTCTGGCATCACGGGCACTCCGGTGGTCGATCCTCGTACCGGCACCCTCTACACGGTCATGTACCACACCGGGTTCAGGCACATCCTCGTTGCGGTGGACGTCGACACCGGCACCGTGCGCTGGGAACGCCAGATTGACCCTCCCGGCGGCAACTACAAAACCGAGCAGCAGCGGGCCGCTCTCGCATTTTCCCGTGGCCGCGTCTATGTCGCCTACGGGGGCCTGTTCGGAGACTGCGGCCGCTATCACGGCTGGGTCGTAGGCGCGCCGGCGGCTAGACCGACCGGCCCGCTGAGCACATTTCAGGTGCCGAGCGAGAACGAAGGAGCGATCTGGGCTCCGCCGGGACCCGCGGTCGACAACGCCGGGAATCTGTTCGTCGCCACCGGCAACGGTAGCTCGGGGTCCTTCGACTACGGCAACGCGGTCATCCAGCTCACGCCGGAACTGAAGCTCGTCTCGTTCTTCGCCCCGCCGAACGCCGGGGCGCTGAACACCAGCGACAGCGACCTCGGGTCGACCGGGCCTCTGCTCCTCCCGGGCTCGCGCGTGTTCATCATCGGGAAAGCAGGCGTGGCATATCTGCTCGACGCGGCCAACCTCGGCGGCCTCGGGAACGGGCTCGCGTCCCGCAACCTCGGTGCGGCGGCGTTCGGAGCGGACGCCTATGCCGACGGGACGATCTACGTCCCGACCGTCGGCGGTATCTACGCCCTGCAGGCACGGGCTGACAGCCTCCACCTCCTGTGGCACCAGAGCGCTGCCTCGCAGTCGCCGATCGTCGCTGGCGCCGGGGTCTGGACGATCGGCAACGGCAAGCTCTACCAGCTCGACGCCGCTACCGGTGCCATCCGCTACAGCGTGTCAATCGGGGAAAGCGCGCACTTCGCGTCGCCGGCCGCAAGTGGTGGTCAGATCTACGTCGCCGCCGACGGACGCGTCCAGGCGTTTGGGTAGGCCAACTCAGGCCAGCCGGCCCGGCGAGCCGAACGCAGCCTGCAACGCCCGCCGCACCTGATCGACCGTCACCACACCGCGCAGCACACCTTCGCCGTCCACCGCCATCAACGCCCCGAGCCGTCCCAGCGCCTCGGAGGACAGAAGCTCGGTGATCGGCCGATCCTCCCGCACGCGCCAGCCGGCCTCCGACTCCGGCTCGAGCACGGCCGCGACCGTGAGCCACCCCTCGCCGGCCTCGAACGCCGTGCTCACGCGCTCCTGCCGGGCGATGCCGAGAAACCGACCGGAATCGTCCACGACCGGGAACCACGACCAGCCGTAGCGCAGGAAGAACTGGTCCAGCGCGTCACCCACCGGCGTGTGTGACGGAATCGCCACCGGCTGGCGGTCCATGATGTCCGCCACCCGCACCCCCTCGATCCGCGCGCTCAGCGCGGTCTGCACGATCGCCGCGCGGGCGGACTGATAGAGGAGGAACGAGATGGCGATCAGCCACAAGCCGGTGAAGCTGCGGTACGCCAGCATCAACCAGATCCCGACTCCAGCCAGCAATAAGGCGAAACCCTGCCCGAGCTTGGCGGCGACCCGCGTCCCTCGCTCTTTCTCGCCGGTCACCCGCCAGATGGTCGCCCGGGTCATTCGGCCGCCGTCGAGCGGGAAGGCCGGCACCAGGTTGAACAGCAGCAGGAGCACGTTCCAGATCAGCAGCCAGCTCAAAGACAGCAGGACCGGCGTGATCCGGACGGTGCCGTCGAGGGCAGCGGCGTGGATGAGCCGGTGCGGGCCGACGATGGCCAGGTCGATCCCGAGACACAGCACCACGAACAGGAACGTCGCCAGCGGGCCGGCGCCAGCGATCTTGAAGTCCTCACCCGGCGAGGCCGCGTCCCGGCTCATCTCGGTCAGTCCGCCGAACAGGAAGAGGTCGATCCGGCGCACCAGGATGCCCTGACGCCTGGCCACCAGGGCGTGTCCGAGCTCGTGGACGATCAGCGAGCCGAACAGGACAAGGACGGTGATCACCGTAGTCAGGTAAGCGACACCGTCGGAGCTGTGCAGGGCCTGGCGGAACTGCCCCGACAACAGGAAGATCATCAGGAATAGGATCAGGAACCAGCTGCGGTCGACGCCGATCCGAAAACCGAACAGGTCCATCAGCTTGATCGACGAGGGTCGCCGCCACATGCTGCAATGGTCGCACAGGCGGGTGGCTTTGCCCGCGAGGACTTACGAACCGATTAGACAATCAGGTGATGGCAGACCCATTTGAACAGCTCCGCGAGCGGATGGCGGCGCTCGCGGACCTACGCAACGTATCCCAGCTGCTCGACTGGGACCAGCAGACGATGATGCCGCCTCGTGGCGCGGCAGCCCGGGCGGAGACGGTGAGCACGGTCGAGCGGATCAGCCACGACATGTTCGTCTCCGACCAGACCGGGCGCCTGCTCGAAGCGGCCGAGGCACATCTCGACGGCGCGTCACCCGACTCCGACGACGCCTCGCTGGTGCGCGTGGTCAAGCGACGCTGGGAAAAGGCGCGGCGTGTGCCCTCGGACCTCGCCGCGGACCTCGCCCGCGCCGCTTCGGTCGGCCAGCAGGCCTGGACCGTGGCTCGCCGCGAGTCGGAGTTCGCCGGCGTCGCTCCATACCTGGAGCGGAACTTCGAGCTTGTACGCCGCTACGTCGACTGCTTCGACGACCTCGATTGCGCCTACGACGCGCTGCTCGATGACTTCGAGCCCGGCGCGCGCACGGTGGAGGTGGCCCGGTTGTTCGACGAGCTCAAGTCCGAGCTGATCGCGCTGATCGCGGCGGTGGCCGGGCGCTCCGATCGGGTGGACGATTCATGCCTGCACGGTCACTTCCCGGTCGACCGCCAGCGGCAGCTGGTCACCTGGCTGCTCGAGCAGATGGGCTTCGACCGGGCGAGCTGGCGGATCGACGATGCCGTCCATCCATTCGCCTCGGGCTTCGGCAACCGGGATGTGCGGATCACCACTCGGTGGGACGAGCATTATCTCCCCACGTCTTTGTACGGCGCGATGCACGAATGCGGGCACGGCCTCTACGAGGAGGGGGTGGCGGAGGCGCTGCAGCGCACGCCCCTCGGTCACCCGGAATCACTCGGACTGCACGAATCGCAGAGCCGTCTGTGGGAGAACATGGTGGGCCGCGGCCGTCCATTGTGCGGCGTGCTCGCGCCGCGCATCGCCGAGCTGTTCGGAGGGCCGGTGTCCGGGCTGGACGGAGAAGGGCTCTATCGCGCGGTGAATCGCGTGGCGCCGTCGCTGATCCGGGTGGAAGCCGACGAGGTCACCTACAGCCTCCACATCGTGCTGCGCTTCGAGCTCGAGCAGGAGCTGGTCGAGGGACGCCTGGCCATCCGCGACCTGCCCGAGGCGTGGAATGCGCGTTACAAGGAGTACCTCGGCGTGGACGTGCCGGACGACGCCCAAGGCGTGCTCCAGGATGTGCACTGGGCGGCAGGGCTGATCGGTTACTTCCCGACCTACGCCCTGGGCAACCTGATCGCGGGACAGCTGTTTCGCTGCGCGCGCGCCGACCTGCCTGATCTGGACGTTCAGCTCGCGGCCGGGCGGCTGCACGGGCTGCGCGAATGGCTGCGCGAGCACGTGCACCAACACGGCGCGAAATTCTCCACCAGCGAGCTGCTGCAGCGGGTGGCGGGCGGCCCGATCGCGGTGGGACCGTTCGTCGAGTACCTCAAGGGGAAGCTCAGCCAGGTGTACGACCTGGACCTCGGCTAAGCCCGTCACCCGGGCCGCGGGAGCGGGCCCGCCGTGGGGCGAACACGCAGCAGAGCCAGGACCGTGGCGTCCGGCACGCTACCGTGCCGAGCACAACCCGACAAGGAGATGAACAGCAGTGACTGATTCCCCAGTACGCGTCGCCGTCACCGGAGCCGCCGGTCAGATCGGTTACGCGATCCTGTTCCGCATCGCGAGCGGCCAGCTCCTCGGCTCCGACACCGCCGTTCACCTGTCCCTGCTGGAGATCGCCGATGCGCTGAAGGCGGTCGAGGGTACTGCGATGGAGCTCGATGATTGCGCGTTCCCGCTGCTCGCAGGCGTCGACATCACCGATGAGCCGAACCAGGCATTCGACGGTGTGAGCGTCGCGCTGTTGATCGGCGCGCGTCCGCGGACCAAGGGAATGGAGCGCAGCGACCTGCTCGAGGCCAACGGGGGCATCTTCAAGCCCCAGGGCCAGGCGCTGAACGACCACGCGGCGTCGGATGTCAAGGTGCTCGTGGTCGGGAATCCCGCCAACACGAACTGCCTGATTGCACAGAGCAACGCTCCCGACATCCCGCGGGAGCGCTTCAGCTCGATGATGCGGCTCGATCACAACCGGGCGGTCGCCCAGCTCGCGGCGAAGGCCAGCGCGCCGGTGAGCGACATCACCAGCATGACCGTCTGGGGGAACCATTCCCCGACTCAGTATCCCGACATCTTCCACGCCAAGGTGAACGGCAAGAACGCCGCCGAGGTCGTGGCCGATCAGCAGTGGTTGGAGAACGACTTCATTCCCACCGTGCAGAAGCGGGGCACCGCCGTGATCGAGGCGCGCGGCGCCTCAAGCGCCGCATCGGCGGCGAACGCGGCCATCGATCACATGCGTGATTGGGTGCTCGGCACGCCCGAGGCGGATTGGGTGTCCATGGGGATCCCGTCCGACGGGTCCTATGGAGTGGACGAAGGGCTGATCGCCGGCTTTCCCGTCACCTGTTCGAACGGCTCGTACGAGATCGTTCAGGGGCTCGACCTGAATGAGTTCTCGCGCGAGCGGCTCGAGGTGACGGTGAACGAGCTGAAGGACGAGCGCGAGACAATCAAACGCCTCGAGCTGGTGTGAGGTGAGGGTCAGGGAGCCGCCTCGCGCCGAGAGATGCGAGGCGGCGCTCCCGGTCCTGACCGACTAGTTCTCAGCTTCCGCTGCTGGGTGCCAGCCTTGGCCTTCGCGTCTCACCTGCCCGTCGTTGGCCAGCCGCGGCATAACGCGGTACAGGTAATTCGGCTCGATGCCCATCCTCTCCGCGATCTGCGGGATGGTGATGCCGGGCGTCCCGCGTACGAGCTCGAGCGCCTGATTGGCGCGCGTGCCGCCCCGGCTGCGGCCGCGTGGACGACCCGGTCGGCGACCGGTGGTGGCACGCCGGGCCTGCCGCGTGGTGCCGCGCGAGGCGCGGGGACGACCCGGTCCACGACGGCCGCCGACGAGCGCATTACGTGCCGCCTCCAGCCGGGATACCTCCTCCTTGAGCTCACGGAGCCGGTCATCGATTTCCTTGACGGTGCTGTCGACAAATCCAGCCAAATTGACTCTCCCTGTGGAGATCGACGATTGCGGCAAAAAAGATACAGCTAGTTACTGTCGGCCGGTTAGTCGCGCTCGAGCAATGCCTTGAGTCGAGCCAGTGAATTCTGCGCCTCGCGGTCGGAAGCGGCTCCCACGATGAACCGACTGGCCATGTCCCCGAGCCGTCCGCCCGGCGTGTGGAACTCGTTCACGTAGTCGAAGCGAGTAGGCCCTTCGCCGTCTCCTGAGAGCTCATAGCGAATGCGCGCGACCGAATGCGCGGGCCCTTGGCCTTCCCACTCGGCGCGCTGCGGGGAGCTGACGTCAGTGAGCGTCCACTGCACGTGGAACGAGACGCCGCGAATGTGGAGTACCTGGTCCATCGTCGAACCCTTGCGCAGCGGCTTCGCGGAGACGTTGCTGACCGAGCGGTGAATCGTCACCCAATCCTTCAGGCAACCCGGATCCATGACCGTCTCCCACACCCGCTGCATTGGCGCGTCGATCTCGATCTGGGCGTGGACGGTGCTCATCGCGGGTCAGACTAACCGAGCGGGGTCTACCCGAGCGGCGAGGCATGAAAGCCGCGGAAATTGCGCCAGGTTTGTCGGCGCCTCAAGAAGTTCCCGCTGTTTGCAGGCATTTCGCGGTAGATGAAGTTCTTGCGATTTCCGGGAATCGCCGTTGCAAGCGGGGGGAGAAGTGGGTTTCATGCTCCCGCACGAGGTCGAGCTTCTCCGAGGAGGGAGCGGGCGTGACGAGCAGCCGCGCGAGCGGGACCAGGGTCAGTTGTGAGGAGTGCTTCTTCCGGCAGAACCTGCTCTGCGCGGTGTCGAACTCTGGTCCGTGCGCCACCTACCGGCCCAACCATCCCGACGGTCTGCGGCCGCCCCGCCAACTCCAGTTCGGGTTCGGACAGGAGCGCCGCATGCGGGTCGCGTGGGCCTTCCCCTCGGCCAGCGAGCAGGTCGCTCTGCACGCCGGCATGTAGTGTTCCGGGTCATGTACTGGCCGCTGATCGGCGGATTCATCGCCGTGGTGCTCATCACCCTCCTGCTCGGCTGGATCATGGACGTCCCGCGCCGGGACGACGGCGACCGTCACTGACCTCGGACATCCGTGGACCGGCTCCCCATCAGGCTCCCGGGCCCGCTGCTGCTGCAACCGATCGTGCACGGCGACCGGCGCGGGTTCTTCCTCGAGACCTACCGTCGCAGCCTCATGGCCGATCTCGGGATCGATGACGAATTCGTTCAGGACAACCATTCCCGCTCGAGCGAGGGCGTGGTGCGCGGCATGCACTTCCAGCCCGGGATGGCCAAGCTGATCCGCTGCGCCCGCGGCGCGATCTATGACGTCGTGGTCGACCTGCGCCGCGGCTCGCCCACCTTCGGGGAGTGGGAGGGGTTTGAGCTCGACGATGCAAACCACCACCAGGTCTATTGCCCCGATGGGTTCGCCCACGGTTTCTGCGTGGTGAGCGAGGTGGCGGACGTGGTGTATACGACCTCCGCCTACTACGACCCGGCGCGCGAAGGCGGCTTCGCCTACAACGATCCCGCGGTGGCGATCGCGTGGCCGGCGGAGGTGGAGCTGTCTGCCTCCGAGCGCGATTCGCGCGCGCCGGCACTGTCCGAGATCGCCGGCGGGTTGCCGTTCACCTGGAAGCAGCGTTGACTCGCTGGCGGAGCGACAAGTGGGCTCGTCCGCAGGACCTGCGGACGGGTCCACTAAGTCCTCGCCGGAAGTGAGACAGGAGCGGCGTGCGGATCACCGTGCTTGGCAAGTCGCCGGCGTGGCAGGACGCCAGCGGGGCGTGCAGCGGATATCTCATCGAGCAGGATGGGTTCGCGCTGCTCCTGGACTGCGGCAACGGCGTGTTTTCGAAGCTGCGTCACGTCCGCGAGTACGTCGACGTCGACGCGGTGCTCATTAGTCACCTTCATGCCGATCATTTCCTCGATCTGGTCCCGTTCAGCTACGCCCTGTCGTACGCGCCGCGCCAGCAGCCGGTGGCGGTGGGCGGCTGGCCGGGGACGACCAGCCCGGCCCGGCCGCAGCTGCACGCGCCAATGGGCGCGGGGGACATGTTCCGTCAACTGGTCGCCTGCTGGGGCGAGGAGGAGCTGATCGAGCGCGCCTTCGCGCTGTCGGAGTATGACGGTCCCGACGAGTTGTCACTCGGGCCGCTGTCGGTGCGGTTCTGCGAGGTGCCGCACTACACGCGGACGTTCGCGATCGAGCTCGCCGGCCCGGGCGGGCGCTTCACCTACAGCGCTGACTGCGCGCCCAACGAGCCGCTCGTGCAGTTCGCCCGCGACACCGATCTGCTCTTGATCGAGGCCACGTTGCCGCGGCCGGAGCGCACCGGGAGGCGAGGGCACCTCACCCCGGCGGAGGCCGGCGAGCACGGCCGACGCGCCGGCGTACGGCGCCTGGTGCTCACTCACTTCTCGGACGAGCTCGACCCCGAGTGGGCGCGGGGCGAGGCCGGCCAGGGGTACGGCGGCCCGGTCGAGCTGGCCTACGAGGGCGCGGTGTACTCCGTGCCGGCCTGAAGGGTGCGCAACTCACCAAAGTCTCGGACGCGCCGCGACTTCGGGGACATAAGCGCCTGGGAGGCGCTTATGTGCGGGAAGCGGGGCGCGGCGTGGTCGGTTTCGTGGGAAATGCACGGGGCGATGGTGCTGGGCCGCCTTCGGCGGCATCCGTGGGGCCTGTTCCGCTCGGCATCCATTCCGAGCGGGACGCGACCACGCCGGGCCGCGGCCACGCCCGCCGGGCATGGACGCCCGGCGAAACGGCGTCGCGGCTGCGGCGCGCTCGACATCCGGGCCTCGTTTGACGCGCCGGCCGCGACATCGTCCGGAGGATGACGAGCGCAGCGAGGCCCAAAAGCTAACCTCCCTACTCGATGTCCGAACGCGACCCGTTTGCCAACTTCGAGCGCATGCGCCGCGAGATGGATCAACTGTTCGGCGACGTGTTCGGGCGCGCCGGCATGGCCCGCCGGCGGACCGGCTTCCTGCCGGCGCTCGACGTGGCCTACACGCTAGATCCGCCGCGCGCGATCGTGACGGCCGAGCTAGCCGGGATCGATCCGGCCGAGATAGAGATCCAGATTGAAGGCCGCAAGCTGCTGCTGTCGGGGAGCCGCCGGCCGGTGGAGTCTCGCACCGACGTCTACCAGCAGGTCGAGATCGCGCGGGGACAGTTCCGGCGCGTGATCGAGTTGGGGGCCGAGGTGCGCGGGGAGGAGGCCAGGGCGACCTACGAGGACGGGATGCTGCGGATCGAGCTGCCGCTCGTCCGCGAGCCTGGCGCGCGGCCGGTGCCGATCAGCAAAGCGGACGACCGCTCATGATCGAGATCGGGACGGCTGAGCGGCCCGCCCGGGACGTGGAGGTCGATGCCACGCGCGAGCTGCCCCAGCAAGTCGGCGTGCTGCCGCTGCGCGACACGGTGACGTTCCCGGACATGCTGGTCCCGCTCAACATCGGCCAGCCGCGGAGCGTCGAGCTGATCAACGAGGTGCTGCGGGGCGACCGGACGATCGCGATGGTGGTCAGCCGCCACGCGCAGGTCGAGACTCCGTCGCCTGACGATCTCTACGACGTCGGCGTGGTGGGAGTGGTGGCGCGGATGATCCGGGTGCCCGACGGGACGCTGCGGGTGCTGATCCAGGGCGGCCAGCGCATCCGGATCGTGAGCTGGGTGCGGACCGAGCCCTACCTGGTGGCGGAAATCGAGGAACTGCCCGACGTGGTCGATCCCACCCCCGAGCTGACGGCGCTCATGCGAAACGTCCAGCAGACGTTCACGGAGATCATCGAACAGGTGCCCTACCTGCCTGAGGAGCTCCAGGTGATGGTGGCGAACGTCGACGACCCCAGCGTGCTGGCCCACCTGATCGCGGGCGCCCTGCGGATCCCGTCCGAGGAGAAGCAGGCGCTGCTCGAGGAGGTTGACGCGGCCAAGCGCCTGCGCCGGCTCTCAGAGATCCTGGCCCGCGAGCTCGAGGTGGTGGCGATCGGCTCGAAGATCCAGTCCCAGGTCCAGTCCGAGCTCGACAAGGGCCAGCGTGAGTACTTCCTGCGCCAGCAGCTCAAGGCGATCCAGGAGGAGCTCGGCGAGACCGATGAGGTCCAGGCCGAGATCAGCGAGCTGCACGAACAGCTCGACTCGATCGAGCTGCCCGAGGTGGTTCGCAAGCAGGTCGACCGCGAGCTGACGCGGCTCGAGCGCCTACAACCGGCGATGGCCGAATACGGGGTGATCCGCGCTTATCTCGAGTGGATCGCGGCGTTGCCCTGGGACAAGCAGACCGAGGACAACCTCGACCTCGAGCACGCCCGCGAGGTGCTCGACGAGGACCACTACGACATCGAGCAGGTGAAGAATCGGATCCTCGAGTTCCTGGCCGTGCGGCGGCTGAAGCCGGATGCCCGCGGCTCGATCCTGTGCTTCGTAGGACCGCCCGGAGTGGGCAAGACCTCGCTGGGGCGCTCGATGGCCCGCGCGCTGGGGCGCCAGTTCGAGCGGATCAGCGTCGGAGGGGTGCGCGACGAGGCCGAGATCCGCGGGCATCGCCGGACGTACATCGGGGCGATGCCCGGCGTGATCATCCGCGCCCTGCGCGACGCCGGCGCCCGCAACCCGCTGCTGATGATCGACGAGATCGACAAGATGGGCGCGGACTTCCGCGGCGACCCCTCGAGCGCGATGTTGGAGGTGCTCGATCCCGAGCAGAACCACGCCTTCCGCGACCACTACCTCGACCTGCCGTTCGACCTCTCCGACGTGATGTTCGTGACCACGGCGAACACGCTCGACACGATCCCCGGACCGCTGCGCGACCGGATGGAGGTGATCGGGCTCGCCGGCTACACCGAGGAGGAGAAGCTCCAGATCGCCAAGCGGTATCTGGTGCCACGCCAGATCGAGCGCAACGGGCTGAGCCCCAGCCGCATCGCGTTCAGCGATCCGGCGCTGCGGGTGATCATCTCCGACTACACGCGCGAGGCCGGGGTCCGGCAACTCGAGCGGGAGATCGGCACGATCTGCCGCAAGGTCGCGCGCCAGGTGGCGGAGGGAACGCTGAAGCGCAAGGCCACGATCACCGAGCCGCGTGTGCGCGAGCTGCTCGGCAAGCGCCGGTTCTTCGCCGAGACCCGACGGCGGACTTCGCGGCCTGGCGTGGCCACCGGACTGGCCTGGACACCGGTGGGCGGCGAGGTGCTGTTCATCGAGGCGACCACGATGCCGGGCACCGGCAAGCTGACGATCACCGGACAGCTCGGGGAGGTGATGCAGGAGTCCGCGCAGGCCGCCCTCTCATACGTGCGCTCGGGCGTCGCGGAGCTGTTGCCGGAGCTGCCCGAGGACTGGTTCGCCAACCACGACATCCACATCCACGTGCCCGCCGGCGCCACCCCGAAGGACGGCCCGAGCGCCGGCGTGGCGATGGTGGTGGCGCTGGCGTCTTTGCTGTCGGCGCGGCCGGTCCGTTCAGAGGTGGCCATGACCGGGGAGATCACCCTGACCGGCCAGGTGCTGCCGATCGGCGGTCTGAAGGAGAAGGCCCTCGCGGCGCAGCGGGGCGGGATCCGCTCCGTGATCGCGCCCGCGCTGAACGAGCAGGACGCCGACGAGATCCCCGAGCACCTGCGCAAGGACCTCGAGTTTCGCTTCGTCTCGACGGTCGAGGAGGCACTCGAGATCGCGCTGCAGCGCCGCCCCGCGCGCCGGCGCGCCCGGGCGCTGCGCGCGGCCTGACGCACTATAGGTTGAAGCGGGTTCGGTGGGGGGAGAAACGAGCCGAGGGGGCGCCTGATTCGCGTATCCTCACCACCACGACCCACGCACGAGGGAGACCAATGGCAAAAGGAAGCAATAAGTCCGTGGCGGCGCAACTGAAATCCCTGGACCTCAGCAAGGCGACCCCGTACATCCAGCGCATCGTCCAGGATGCCAAGCTGCGCGAGAACGTGCTCACCGCGTACGACTCGAGCCGGAGCGCCTACAGCCGCCTGTCCAACGGCAAGGCTCCGACCAAGGCGCTGCTGGAGGACAAGAAACTCCAGCGCGACCTCCAGAACGCGGCCGAGGCGCTACGCGACGCGACGACCGCCCTGACCGAGCCGCCCAAGAAGCGCAGGGGCTTCGGCCTGGGCCGCGCGCTGATGATTGGAGCGCTTGGCTTTGGGCTGGCCCTGGCGGGCAGCGAGAAGCTGCGCACCAAGGTGCTCGACATGGTATTCGGCAAGGAGGAGGAGTTCGAATACACCCCGCCCGCGGCGACCGCTTCGACCCCCCCAACGCCCCCGACCCCCCCGAGCTCACCGGTCGGAGCCGCGTAATCCCGGCGTGAGCCAACAGCGGAGCAGGTGAACGGAGGCGCCGGCCGGCGCCTCCGGCGCGTCCGGGGGACGCAGGTAGAATCGCGCCCGTGGAGGCGGCACCGCATCCCCGGGAGCTATCGGGCGATAAGGCGGCGCGGATCGTGGAGGCGATGCGGGCCAGCGTCGCCGCGCGCGGCATCGCCGGCGCGACCTTCGACCACGTGGCTCAGCAGGCCGGCGTCTCACGCGGGCTGCTGCACTACTACTTCGGCACCAAGGAGCGGCTGCTCGTGGAGGCGGTGCGCCGCGAGTCCGAGGTGCGCCTCGAGCGGATCGAGGAGGGGATCGAGGGGGCGGCCGATGCGGAGGACGTGCTGGCCGCCCTGGTGCACGGCTTCGAGGACTTCCTGGGCGAGGGGCCGAGCGCACCGGTGATGCTCTACGAGATGCTCACGCTGGCGCAGCGCAACGACGAGATCGCGGAGGAGCTGGCCAACCTCGGGCGGCGCACGCGCGCGCACCTGAGCGACGCGCTGGCCCGCAAGCGGGGCACGGGCGTGCTCGCGCTACGAGTTGATCCGGAGCTGGCCGCGCTGTTCCTTTTCGCGCTCGCCGACGGCGTGATGGTCCGGCGATTGAGCGAGCCGGAGATCGACATCGGCCCGCTCATCGAGCAGGCGATCGTCGCCGCCCGCGCCGTGCTGAGCTGACGTCCGCGCTTGTGCGCCGTCACGCTTTGGCCGCCGCTCGCCGTCCGGGCTCGCCTTTCGGCGGCCGCATGAGTCATCCGGCGATCGCCCTCGCCGTCGCGGGCGCGCTGCTCGCGCTGCTGATCGTGGCGCAGCTGGTTGTGCCCAGGATCGCGGAGCAGCGCTTACGTGATCGGTTGTCGCGCTCAGGCACCGTGCTCGGGGTAAGGGTCGGCGCGTTTCCCGCCATCCAGCTGCTGTGGCATCACGCCGACAGCGTGGTGGTGCGAATGGGGCGCTACCGCGCGGGCGCGGCTGATCTGGGCCATTCGCTGGCCGAGGCGTCGAACGTGGGCTGGCTCGACGCCTCGGCGCAGGAACTCGACTCGGGCGCGCTCACGCTGCGCGACGCGACCCTGCGCAAGCGCGGCGACTCGCTGGCCGGGACAGCGACGATCACCCAAGCCGACATCCGCTCCGCCGTGCCCTTCCTCGAGAACGTCGCGCCGGTGGCCTCGCAAGACGGCCTGCTGACGCTGAGGGGGACGGCGAGCCTCCTCGGCCTGAAGGCAAGCGTCGACGTCACGGTGGCCGCCCAGGATGGCCGGCTCGTCGTCGCGCCAAATGTTCCCTTCGGCGGCCTCGCCACGATCACCCTGTTCAGCGACCCGCATGTTCACATTCAGGCCGTGAACGCCACGAACGTGGCGGGCGGGTTCTCGATCGAGGCGCTGGCGAAGCTGCAGTAGTCCTCACGGATCGGCCTGGAGTGCCGCGAGGCCGCGCACGTTCGCGGCCGTCGTCATCGCGTTCAACGCCCCCCGGGCGCGCTTCAGGTAGTGGTCGAGGAAGTCGATGCTGACGCGCTCGACGATGCCGAGTTGCGGTTCCTGCGTGGTGTAGGGCGGCAGGTGCGAGGCGCCGAGCAGCATAAGCAGGAACTTGGGCGGCGGGGCGAGGCCGAAGAACTCGTAGGTGAAGCCGGGCGGGTTGATCGTGTCCGCCGTCCCCTGGGTGGCCAGCAGCGGCGGGCTGGGCGCGGGAAAGTCGAACCCGCCGACCCCGGGAATCTCGGCGCCGGACAGGATCACCGCTGCGCGCACGCGGCGATCGATGAAGTGCCGGTTGTAGGCGCTGGCCAGCGCGGTTTCGCCGCCATCCGATTGGCCAGATACCGCGATGGCGCGCGGGTCCAGCAGGTGCGAGAACAGCCCGTAGCGCTTGGCGTTCAGCGCCAGCATCTGCGAGATCACGAAGCTCATGTCGCGCGGCTGGTTGACGATGTCGGACTCGTTGGGACCGCCCGGTGCGTGGGCGCTGCCGAGCGGGAAGACAGGCGCGGCGACGACGTATCCCGCGGCGGCCCAAGCTCTGAGCAGCCGCGCGTACGGCCCCGGCGTAACCGCGAAGCCGTGGCCGAAGATCACGAGCGGGAACGGCCCGACGGCACGGGCCGGCGCAGCGCCGGGCCGGTCGGCTCCGGACGCCGGACCTTCGGCCGGATAGCGGATCACCGTGACCAGCGTCCGCGGCACCGGTTTCTTCTGGCCGGGGAAACGCACGGTCCGGCTCGTGTCGACGAACGTGATCGCGCGGATCCCGACCGCGAACGGCCCGCTCGGGCCCGTCGGCGAGGTCACGCCGCGGGGCCGCGGCTGGTTCAGTCGCGGCTGGTTCACCGGGCGTGGGCGTGCGGGCGCAGCGGACAGGCCGGACAAGAACGCGAGGAAAATCGCAATCAGCTTGCCGAGCGACGGGGGAGCGACGATCTGCACCGATTAGCGCAGGTACACGGCGAAGAAGTCGCGGTCGTCCGGCGTGAGGTAGCGAAGCGGCGAACGGATCATGTCGGCCAGCAGGTTCGCCGGGTGGCCGGCGCCCGGGAAGCGGTAGGTGATGAAGCTCGGCCAGTAGGCATTGATGTCGAGTTCCATCGCGCGCACCGCGCCGGCGTGGACCATGATCTGGGCCAATGAGCCGACCGTCTGATCGTTGGCCGCGGCGTAGATCAGGTTGCCGTGCCGGTCGATCCCGACCGCGGAGCGCCACACGAACACCCTGTTGCCCAGCGTGGCCCCCCACTCGGGGCCGTCCGAGAGGTTGGGGTTGACGTGCCCGTGATTGACGATCAGCGGCAGGTCCTGGCGGGCGAACACGACGTCCGGACCCGCGTCGGGGCCGCCCGTCCATGCGGCGACGTCGACCCGGCCGCTGCGATAGCCCACGATCGTCGCCGTACCGTCGTGCATCGGCGCGTATGTATGGCCGTGGAGGACCAACCCGCCGCCCGAGTCGGCCAGCTTAAAGCCGCTGTTGAAGGTGGCCACGAGCCCGCCCCGTAGGGCCGTGGGCACTTCCTCCGGCCCCCGGTTCGGAATCGGTATGGCCGGCTCCTGAGCGCCGGGGTACAGGTGGACCGTGGCGCGCGTATGGTCGATCCAGGCGACGCCGGCCACGATGCTCGGATAATCGGCATTCGGGCGGTAGCTCGTGATCAGGACGGGTGGCCGGGAGCCGCCGGCGGCGAATGTGCCGTGCCAGACCCCCTCGCCCGGTAGGGCCGGATGGATGATCGGCTGGATCCGCGGCGGGCGGTAGTAGTGGTGGACGCGCACGCGCCGCGTCGGTGTAGAGCCACTCGCGGATGCACCCGCATACGCACCCGCCTGTGTCGGCAGCGCGCGGATGCCCGGACCGCCCTTGGACGGCGCGCTCAGCGAGTAGTACCAGTTCTCGACCGTGTTGACGAGGCCGCGGGCGCCATGGTCGCGCAGCCACTCGACCGTCCGGATGCCAAGGCTGGAATCCGACCGCTCACTCATCGTCCGAACGTACGAGACGGCCACCGGGATCAGGCAGATGACCGCCGCCACCACCGCGATGCGGCGCGCGCGGAGCCAGCGCGACGGCCGCGGCGGCGTGGGCGAACCCCAGGGCCGAGTCGGCTCGGGAGCGGCTTCAACGGGTGTTCTAGGTGGCGCCAGCACTTTGTGAGACGTTGTATAGACCATCGGAGGGATTGGAAAACGTATGGTGAAAGCGTCCTAATGGATCCCTCACGCGACATTCAGACTCTTGGTGCTACGTTCACCGCGATGCCACCGGTCGGAGGAGGCGCTTGTCTGCCCGAAGACGTGCGCGGCGACTCGATCGTGGTCGGCGCGGCGCGCGGCGCCCGGGCGGGTCGATCCGGCACCGTCGTCCGGCGCCCAACCTGGCGGGCAGTGCTCGTCACGATGCGACCCAAGCAGTGGGTCAAGAACGTGCTTGTCGTGGCGGCGGCCGGCGCCGCCGGCGCCCTCACCCGCGACGACGTGCCGCTGCGGGTCGCCCTCGCGTGCCTTGCCTTCTGCCTGCTGGCCTCCGGCATCTACGCGATCAACGACGTGCGCGACGCGCAGGAGGATCGCCGGCATCCCCGCAAACGCTTCCGACCCGTCGCGGCGGGGGAGCTCGATCCACGTGCCGCGACGCTGCTCGGCGCCCTGCTGATCGCGGGCGGGCTCGCGTTGTCCGTGGCCGTCCGTCCGCTGCTGGCCCTCGTGGCGGTCGGTTACGTGGCGCTCACCGTCAGCTATACGATCGCGTTGCGACGCGTTCCGATCCTCGATATCGCCGCGATTGCCGGGGGATTCGTGCTGCGGGCGGTGGCCGGCGGCGTGGCCGCCCCGGTCACGCTCTCGCGCTGGTTCGTGCTCGTCGTCACCTCGGCCGCGGTGCTCGTGGCGGCGGCCAAGCGCCAGGCCGAGCTTCGACGCACCGAGACGGCCGGCGTCAACGGACGATCCGTGCTCGAGCGCTACGGCGCGGCGCGGCTTCGGCTCATCATCGTCGGCAGCGCCGCGGTGGCGCTGTTCGCCTACGCCGTGTGGGCATTCGCGCTCCCCGACATCGACGGCATCCCCTGGCGGCCGCTGACCATCATCCCGTTCGCCGCCTGCCTGGCGCGCTACGGCGTGCTGGTCCGGTCGGGCGGCGGCGAGGCGCCCGAGGAGATGCTGCTAAGCGATCGCTGGCTGGCGCTCGCCGGGGTCGTCTGGCTCGTCGTGTTCGCTCTCAGTGTCCATGCCGCCGGTTGAGCTCCTCGCGCCCGGGAGCGGCGCCGGGGTGGCAGCGTTGTCGCCGTCGCCCGCGCGGCTGCACGGCTGGGGCGGCGGCCCGCCGGCCACCGGTTGGCTGCTGCGCCCGAATGGCGCGGCGGCCGTGGGCGCGGCGCTCGAGATGTTTCGCACCCGCGCCGCGTGGACCGGGGTGCTCGCCCGCGGCATGGGGCGCAGCTACGGCGACGCTGCCCAGCTCGGCGGTGGGCTGGTGCTCGACACCGCGCGCCTGAAGGGGTTCGAATTGGATGATGAGGAGGGGACGGTCACCGCCGGGGCCGGGGTGACCATCGGGGAGCTGCTCGGCGGGCTCGTCCCGTCCGGGTGGATGGTGCCGGTCGTGCCCGGCACGCAGCACGTCTCGGTCGGTGGCGCGACCGCTGGCGACATCCACGGCAAGAACCACGGCAGCGCCGGGACGTTCGGCACGCACGTCGCCGAGATCGGCCTGCTCACCGCGGCCGGGGAGGAGCTCTCGCTCGCTCCCGGCGATCCATTGTTCGCCGCCACCCTCGGCGGCATGGGCCTGACCGGCGTGATTCTGTGGGCGCGGATCCGGATGAGGCCGGTGAGCAGCCCGTTCCTCGCCGTCGACACCGATCGCGTGGACGACCTCGACGGTGCGCTCGCGGCGCTCCGGGCACCGGGCGGGCCGCATCGCGTGGCCTGGCTCGATTTGCTCGGCCCCCGGCCCGGGCGGGGGACCGTTACCCGGGCCGAGCACTTGCCGGGGCCGGATGTGCCGCTCGGCTCGAGAGGAGGTGCCACGGTGGCGGCCCGAGCGACGGTTCCGCGCTGGTGGCCGGGCGCGCTCCTCGTGCCAGGCGCGGTGGCAGCGTTCAACGAGCTGCGCTTCCGCCGGGCCCCGCGCCGGGAACGCGGTCGGGTCGAGCCGATCGGGCGGCACATGTTCCCGCTCGACGCGCTCGCGGCGTGGCCCCGCCTGTATGGGCGCTCGGGTTTTCTCCAGTACCAGCTGGTCGTCCCGTACGGCGCTGAGTCCGTGCTCGAGGCGGTGATCGGCGAGCTGCGCCGGGCTTCGCTGCCGTCGTACCTGACCGTGCTCAAGGATTTCGGGCCCGCCAACGATGCGCCGCTGTCGTTCCCGCTCGCCGGCTGGACCGTGACGTTCGACCTGCCGCGCGCCGCCCCCGGCCTCGGCCCCGTGCTCGATCGCTGCGACGATATGGTGGCGCAGGCGGGCGGTCGGGTGTATCTGAGCAAGGACTCGCGCATGCGCCCGGATGCCCTGCGCGCAATGTATCCACGGCTCGAGGAGTGGCGCGCGGCACGCGACCGTGCCGATCCCGACGGGGTGTGGCGGTCGGACCTCGCGCTCCGTACAGGTCTCGTGCCCCGATGATCGTCGGCACCGAGCGACGGGTGCTCCTGATCGGGGGGACATCCGAGATCGGTTTGGCGATCGTTCGACGGCTGGCCGAAGAGGGTCCGGTGCGTCCCTTCCTGCTCGGTCGCGATCGTGACGCGCTCGCGCGGGTCTCTGCCGGCTTGGGGGGCGCCCAGTGCGACGTCGTCGACGCGGACTCGCTCGACACCCATGAGGCGGTGATCGCAGACGCGTTCGAACGCGCCGGCGGCTTCGACGTGGTCGTGCTCGCGGTCGGGGTGCTCGGCGCCCAGGCCGGACTGGATGCCGACCGCGACGAATCGCTCCGTGTCCTCAGGGTCAACTTCGTCGGGGGCGGGTCGCTGTTGCTCGCGGCGCTGGAGGCGTTGCGCCGGCAGGGCCGTGGCGTCCTCGTCGTGCTCTCGAGCGTCGCCGCCGAGCGGCCGCGCGCCGGCAACGCGATCTACGGCGCGGCCAAGGCGGGCCTCGACAGCCTCGCCCAGGGCCTAGCCGACTCGCTTGCCGGCAGCGGCGTGCGGGTGCTGGTCGTGCGTCCCGGCTTCGTCCGCACCCGAATGACCGCCGGCCTGAAGCCCGCTCCGTTCGCGGTGAGCGCCGATCAGGTCGCCGAGGCCACGGTCCGCGGGCTGGCCGGCGAGGCGCACACCGTCTGGGTGCCTCACGCCCTACGCTACGTGTTTGCGGTGCTCCGCCACCTTCCTCGTCCCGTCTACCGCAGGCTGCCGCTGTGAGACGCAACACGCTTCTGGTTGACCTCGCGATCGCCCTGGCGGTCACGATCCTCGTGCTGATCCTCGTCCCTGGCCTGGCCGTGCTGGCGATCCTCGCGCTGGCCGTGCTCGTCGTGTGCGGGGTGAGCTTCGCGGTCACCCGGTGGCGACGGCGGGGCTCTCGCCAGGCGTCCCGGAGGAGGACCCCGGCTCCTAGATGAGCGGCCGGCTGACGCGGCGCGACGCGCTGCGCGGGGTCGCGGTGGCGGGCGCGGCGGCGTTGGTTGATCCCGGTGGCGCGCTGGCGCTGAGCGCAGGACGAAGCGGCGTGTTCAGCCGCTGGGTCGGGACGCTTACGGGCGGGGCGACGAGCCCGATCGCCGCGACGCGCCCGTTTTCGCTCGTCGGCGTCGAGTGGAGCGCCCCGGCACGGCCAAAGATCGAGCTGCGAACCCGGTCTGACGCGTCGTGGGTGACGGCGTCGGTCCAGGGTCACGGCCCCGATGGCCCACCGGGGATTGGACGGCAATTCGGCGAACCCGTCTGGACCGACACGGCGAACTGCGTGCAGCTG
>JAFASQ010000065.1 GCA_019244395.1 Solirubrobacterales bacterium
GCCGTGAGCAGGGGTTTTTGCTTCCGCCAGACGTGAGGGACTGGCTCGCGCCGGATCATTTGGCTTGGTTTGTGATCGACGCGGTCAAGCGGATGGATCTGTCGGCGTTCTATGCCGCGTATCGCGCGGACGGGCATGGCCGGGCGGCGTATGAGCCGTCGCTGATGGTGACAGTGATCTTGTACGCGTTCGCGACCGGGGTGCGCTCGTTGCGGGCGATCGAGCGTCACTGCCGGGAGAACGTTGTCTTTCGGGTGATCACTGGGAACTTGGTTCCTGACCACGTGACAATCGCGCGGTTCATCTGCCGGCACGGGCAGGCGCTGTCGGAGTTGTTCGGCGAGGTATTGAAGCTGTGTCACCGCGCGGGACTGGTCAAGCCCGGGGTGGTGTCGATCGATGGCACCCGGATCGCGGGCAGCGCGAATCCTGACGTGAACTTTCAGTTCGAGCAGATCGCTCGCGAGGTGCTGGCCGAGGTCATGGCGAGCGATGAGGTTGAGGATGCGCAGTTCGGCGAGGCGCGTGGCGATGAGTTGCCCGAGCGGTTGCGCACGCCGGAGGGCCGGCGCGAGTTCTTCTGCCAGGTTCGCCAAGAGCTCCGCGACGCGGAGCAGCGCGAGAACGAGGATGGGATCGAGGAGCCCGAGGCACAAGCGGCCGAGGAGCTCCCGTCGACGCCGGAGTTCTGTTTTGAGAGCAGCCAGATCACGGACGCGGGTGGTGGTCGCCGCCGGTGGCTCTCTGAAGCCAAGCGCCAGCTCGAGCAGCATCGCTGGGATAACCCGGATCCGATTGTTCGCTCCCGCGTGGAGCGGCTGCTTTTGGCGCTGCGGCGCCTGGAGGCCGACCTTTCGGCCGAGCGGGCGGGCAACGAAGCCTATGAGGCCTATCGCGAGCAGGGGCGGATGCGCGACGGCCGGCGGTTCGGCCGTCCGCCCGATCCGTATCAGCCGCCGGAGATGCCCGAGGGCAAAGTGAACGTGACCGATCCGGACTCGCGCCCGATTCCAATCGGGTTCGGGTTCGTGCAGGGATATAACGCGCAGACGGCCGTCAACGAGCAGCAGGTAGTGCTGGCCGCGGAGATCACCAACCTGTCCACCGACTTCTCACAGCTCTCCCCGATGGTTGCCGCCGTGCTCGGGGAGCTGGGGCGTGCGGGCATCGATCAGAAGCTGCTCGAGGCGGTCGCCGCCGACGCCGGCTACTGGAACGAGCAGCAGATGGACGACGTGGTGGCCAACCAGCACATCCCCGTGCTGGTCGCTCCCGACAAAGGCACCCGCAGCACCCCGAAGCGCTGGCTGAACGAGCCACGCGCCACGTGGATGCGAACGCTGCTGACATCAGACCACGGCCGCGAGCGATATGCGAAACGAAAACAAACCGTGGAGCCACTCTACGGTGACACTAAACACAACAAAGGATTCATCCGCTTCCACCGGCGAGGCAGAGTGAAGGTCCGTACCGAGTTCCGGTTACTCATGATGGCCCACAACCTCACCAAGGCCTATAGGCACCAAATAGCCACTATGGCGGTCTGAAACGGCCCCGACCTGGTGAGAGTGACCATCACCGCGGGCACGTCACCAACGGCCTACCCACCAGCCAGCAACCACGGCTAAGCCCGAGCACCTTTGAGAAACAGCCTCGACGAGCAGCAAGACCCTCGATCGACCATGTCGCTTGCTGAATGCGGCAGTCCGTGATGCATCCGCCGGCGCCACTACCGCAATCGCAGGCTGAGGAGTAGCTCCGCCCGTGCCGAAAATTCTTCCCGGTTGGACGAGGATCACTCGTCTCGCCGCGCGCGGTGGACGGCTGCATCGCACGGGTGATCCAGGAACCGGTCCGCGCGACGCCGACGTCACCGGCCGCGCTACTGGTTCCGTCGGGCATCGGACTGCTGCTCCGCGCGGGGAAACCACGGCCGGGCCGCGCCCACTCAGGCCGTGCCCTGGCACGATCGCTTCCACCACAGCGGAGTCGTCGTGCCGGCTATGCCTATGCCACGCACTCAGCCGTCGGCCGCGGGCGAGCGGACGACTGCACGGCCCGGATGATGCGCAAGTTGAGCCGCGCGAGGTTGACGGCGGACGTCGCGCTACTGCTCTTATCCAGCATGAGACTGCTGGTTCGCCACGACCCGATCGTCAGCCCGACCGACCGGCGCAGAGGTGAGCTGGGCGCCCGATACGGCCACGCTGCTCCCCTTGCCAGCCCTCCCCCACCACGACATGGGCGGAGCATCGCGCGGGCGGGTGGGCAGTCAAGGGAGCCCCGTCAGGGGCGCGCGAAGCGCGGGCCGAAGGCCCGACCTTGACGGCCGACCCGCCCGCGCCACAATCCCGCCCGGTCGTGGCGGGGGAGTCT
>JAFASQ010000506.1 GCA_019244395.1 Solirubrobacterales bacterium
TCGCGGAGGCGGCGCTGCACTTCGCTAGGTCGGGCGAACGTGGTGACTCTGAGGCGGTCGAGGTTCTGCTGGATGCGATGCGACAGGTTGAGCGTCGGGAGGCGTTCCGCGAGGCGCTCGATCTCCAAGCGGAGCTGGTCGAGCTGCTGCCCGCCGACGACCCCCGCTGGCTCGAGGTGCTCGATGCGATGTACGCCAGAGCCGAGTGGCTAATCGACCACCGGGCAGAAACCCATGCGCCGAGCGCCGTGAGTGCGCTGCGGGCGATCGATGGCCTGCTGGAGAGCTCGTCCGACCACGCTCGTCGGGCAACGGTTAAGTTCCGTCTCGCTAATTTCCTGGCGTGGGGGACGGGCGAGCTAGAGGCGGCGCAGAAAGCCTGTGAGCAGGCGCGCGAGTTGTTCGTGCTAGCAGCTGCTGAGCGACAGGCGCTGTTGGCCGCCCGCGAGGTCGCTTGGATCAAGGGCTTGCGCGGAGACCTCGCGGGGATGGCTGCGGATGCGGAGCGGGTTGTCGAAGCGGCCCACGCTATCGATGATCGGTTCGTCGCGATGCAGGGGTTGGCAGCGGTCGGCTATTCGTGCCAGTTCACCGGTAGGTTCGCTCGCGGGGAGATTGCTTATCGACGCGCAGCCGCGATCGCGCGCGAAGACGAGAAGCCATATCGCCTGACCGTCGTCCTCGGCACGCTTGCGGCCGTGCTTGCATTCCAGGGTCGGATCGCCGACGCGGCTGATCTGGTCGAGCAAGCCAAGTCTTCCAGCCCCGCGTATCGCGACAGCATCCTTGTTGAGATCGAGTGCTGCGTGGCGTGGCTTGCGGGGGACACGCCGAGGGCATTGGCGTCCGCGCTCGAGGAGGCATCCTGGACGCGCGTGACCAGCCGTCGGCGTTCGTTCGGGATGACGGTCGGTGCGATCGCCGCCGTTGAGGCTGATGACGTGCTGGTCGCGAAGCGTCTGTTAGACCGCGCGCACGCCGCGCTCGGTGGGCGCGACTGGTCGTTTTTTCTGCAGTACGCGCACTACGCCGAGTCGGTCATTGCCTGGCACGAAGGAAGTCCCGCCGAATGCGTGGCAAGACTGCGGCCGGCGATCGAGCGAATGCTCGAGATGGAGGTCAGGCCATGGGCGGCGTTCGCGCTAAAGGACCTGGCCGAGGCGGCCGCGGACGCCGGCGACACCGCCGCGGCCTCAGGCGCCGCCGATCATCTGGGGGCGCTTGCAGTTGTCATGGACGTGCCGTTGTATCGCGGGCTGGCGGCCGCTGGGTCGGCATGGGAGCACCTGGCCAGAGGCGAGGGGGAGCACGGGGCCGCGCTCGCGCGACAGGCGATCGGGTCGCTGCAGAGCACGGGATGCCGCGGGTACGAGGCTCGCGCGCGCTACCTGCTCGCGCGCTGCCTGTCGACTAGCCAGCGCACAGAAGCGGTGCGCGAGCTCGAGCAAGCCGCGGCCGCCTTCGACCGGGGCGGAGGAGTCTGGCGCCGCGAGAGAGCGCTCGAGGCCCTGCGGCGGCTAGGGAACGCCGGGCGACGCGCGGCGGCCGCCGCACTCGGGCCGAGCTCGCTGACCCGCCGCGAGCGCGAGGTTGCCCGGCTTGCCGCCCGCGGCATGAGTGCCAAGCAGATTTCACAGACGCTGTTCATCGGCGAGCGAACGGTAGAGACCCACCTCGCCAACGTGTACGCCAAACTGGGCGTCAAATCCAAGCTCCAGCTCGTGCGACAAGCGGCGGAGCTGGGGCTCGCGTGAGCGCGTTCCGTACCCGTATCCGGGTCTTCACCGAAGACGAACCCGGTTGCGGCCCGTATGTTGCACAAGCTGACGCACAACACGCGAGGGACCGGAAGATGAGCGACTACGAACGACAGCGCAAGCGTCATCTGGCGCGCGCGTTGACTCTCGCGCCGGACTTAATTGAGCGGCTCGAATGGTCCGCCGACCAGCTTGCCGTACATCGGGTGCAGCGCCTGCGCGAGCTCGTCGGCTACGCGATCGGCGGCTCTCCCTGGCATCGCGAGCGGTTAGCCGGCGTGGACGTCGCGCGCCTCGACGAGGCCACCTTGAGAGCGTTGCCGCCGATGACCAAAACCGACTTGATGGCGCACTTCGACAAGATCGTCACCGACGGGCGCGTGACGCTAGACCGCGTCAACGCGCACCTCGAAACCGTAAGCACGGGCAGCTACCTGTTGGACCAATACACCGCTATAACGTCGGGCGGCTCGAGCGAACAGCGAGGCGTGTTCGTGTATGACTGGGACGGATGGGCCACGTTCTGGGTGGGCTTGTTCCGGTACCTGCTCCGCGCAAAGTGGGCTGACCCCGAACTGGCATCCCGGCCGATGGTGTGGGGATGGGTGATGGCCGCGCATTTCACCCACGCGACGGCGGCGCTGAGCCGGACGTTCGCCAGCTCGGACTCCATCAACCTCCGCTTTCCGGTCACACTCCCGACAGAACGCATCGTGGCGGGGCTCAACGAGGCCCAGCCGGACATACTGGTCGGGTATGCCTCAGCGCTGTACGTGCTCAGCGCGGAGGCCGAGGCGGGGCGGCTCCGGATCGCGCCACGGAAGGTGCTGAGCAGTGCCGAGCCACTATTACCCGAGACCCGAGCCGCCGCCGAGCGCGCATGGAACGTCGGAGTCGGGAACGTGTGGGGAACCTCCGAGGTAGGAGGCACAGCGATCCCGTGCGATCACTCGGGCTCGCACCTCGGTGCGGACCTCATGATCGTCGAGCCAGTTGACGAGCACGGCCATCCGGTGGCGCCCGGCGAACCATCGGCCAAGGTCTACCTGACGAACCTGTACAACCACACGATGCCGCTGATCCGGTACGAGATCACCGACGAAATCACCGTGCTGCCCCAGCACTGCCCGTGCGGCTCGGCGATGCCATGCATCGGTGACATCCAGGGCAGGCTCGACGACGTCTTCGAGTACGCCGACAGGCGCGTTCACCCCCACGTGTTCCGCTCCGCGCTAAGCCAACACGCCGGGATCGTCGAGTACCAGGTTCACCAAACGCCGCACGGGGCGCACATAGCAATTCGTCCCCACGGACGAGTTGACCTGGACCAGCTCCGCCGCGAACTTGCGGAAGCGCTCCACGCAACCGGACTGGAGTCGCCCAACATCACCCTCGAAACCGTCGAGCGGCTCAAGCGCGACGACGGTCCCGCGAAGCTAAAACGGTTCGTCCCGCTCGCCAACGAGGACTCGCAGCGAACCGGACGACACACGCTCGCAGCCACCATTTGAGTAGCGAGGTCGGGATGGACGCGACGGTGAAGGAGTTCCCGGAGGCCCGTGGCCCGGCGACCTTCGGGGCTGCGACGGTGCTGCTGGCCCGCAGGCTGGCCTGGGATCCGGCGGCCATGGCCGCCCACCGGCAGGCCGCCCTGCGGGAAACCCTGGGCTTCGCGGTCCGTCACTCGCCGTGGCACCGCGACCGCCTGGCCGGCATCGACCTGGATGGCATCGCCACGGATGACCTGAGCCGACTGCCGGTCATGACCCGGGCCGAGCTGATGGCGAACTGGGACCGGATCGTGACAGATCCCGACCTCACCCTCGCTGCGGCCCGCGCCCATCTGCAGGTGCTGGATGAGGGCGGGCCCCTTCTCCTCCGCGACCGGTACCTGGTGCTGAGTACGGGAGGCTCAACGGGAGAACCCGCGGTGTTCTGCAGGCAGACCCAGGAGATGGCGGTGTGGCTGGCGGGCACCGGGCGCTGGCTGTCCACCGGCGGCCAGGCTCCGCCCACGCGGTTTGTCAGCGTCGGCGCCCGCTCCCTCGGGCACGGGTCGGCCGCCCTGCCGGTCTTCTTGTACGGCCAGCCCCCGGACCGGCTGCTCGTCCCCGTCGACCAGCCGCTCGCATCGATCATCGCGCGCCTGAACGAGTTGCAACCCGACGTGCTGCATACCTACTGCTCGATCCTCGGAGTCCTGGCGCAGGCGGCTGCCGCGGGATCGCTTCGGCTCAGCCTGACACAACTGCGGACGGGTGCCGACGCACTCCCGACGGGTGCCGCCGACGCCGCGCAGGCCGCGTTCGGAGTGCGGCCCATTCAGCTCTATCCCACCACCGACGTCGGCCACATCGCCGTGGCAGAGGCAGGCGGCAACGACGACCTGTACGTCAACGACGACCTGCTCGTGCTCGAGGCAGTTGACGAGGCCGACCGGCCCGTGGCCTACGGCCAATGCTGCCACCACCTGCTCGTGACGTCGCTCTACCAAAGGACGCTGCCGATGATCCGGTATCGCATCGATGATCGGGTCATCCTGGAGCCGCCGTCGGAGCGACACCCCGCGTTTGCCCGCATCGCATCGATCGACGGCCGCTCCGGCGACCTGTTCAACTACGGCGGCCTCATCGTCCACCCGCACACCTTCCGCGCGGTCATCGCCCGTCACCCGCAGATCCGCGACTACCGGGTACAGCACACAGCCGACGGCGCCGCCATCGCGATTGTGGCCGACACTCCGGTGGATGTGGGCGTCGTAACGGATCAGTTCGTGACGGCCCTTACCAAGGCGGGCCTCACCGATCCCCGCATCGAGGTGACCCGTGTTGACACGATCCCTCGTACCGCCTCCGGGAAACAAGAGCTCTTCGTCCGCCGCACTGCGCCGTTATCTGATTCCGACCCGAAGGAGGATCCAGTGCCAGAACAGACCACGACCATCGGCCGCACTGGCGAGGGTGAATACCGGCGGCTCCCGGTAGATGAGGGCGGCGATGTCGGGTACTACGACAGCGGCCGCGGTGAGGCGATCCTGCTCGTGCACGCGGGGGTGTTCAGCGACTGGTTCAGGCCCCTCAGCCTGGAGCTGCCTCGGGACCGGTTCCGGGTCGTCCGGGTCCGCCGGTCCGGCTACCGGGACACCTCACCCCCGGCCAGGCACCTGCGCCTAGCCGATCACGCCCGGCACGCTGCCGTGCTGCTGGATGAGCTCGGGATCGGGGCGGCGCACTGGGTCGGGCATTCCTCCAGCTGCCTGATCGGGCTGCAGCTGGCCCACGACCGGCCCGGCCTGGTGGCAAGCCTGACCATGCTGGAGCCCG
>JAFASQ010000563.1 GCA_019244395.1 Solirubrobacterales bacterium
CGCGCGCGCGGGAGGTCGGCCACGATCCGGCTCTCGGTGATCTCGAGCTGGAGCGCCGAGGCGTGCAGCTCCAGCCGCGCCAGCAGCGCCCCGATGATCGCCGGCAGGTCGTGGTCGAGCAGGCTGCGCGTCGAGACGTTGACCGAGACGGTCACCTCCAGGCCAGACTGGCGCCACCGGCGGCACTGCTCGAGTGAAGCCTCCAGGACCCGCTCGGTGAGCGGCTTGATGATGCCGGTCTGCTCCGCCAGAGGAATGAACCCGTCGGGACCGATGCATCCGAGCTGCGGATGGTTCCAACGCACAAGCGCCTCGAGCGCCAGCGTCGGGCCTCCCTTGAGCGGGACCTTGGGTTGATAGTGGACGACGAGTTCTCCGCGCTCGATGCCCCGGCGCAGCTGAGCCGCCAGCGCCAGCCGGTCGATGCTGTACTCGTCGTGCTCCTCCGCGTAGGTGGCGAACGCAGCGTTCGACCCCTTGGCGCAGTACAGCGCGACGTCGGCGTGGCGCATCAGTTCGGCTGCGGTCCGGCCGTGCTGTGGGAAGCAGGCGATGCCGATGCTGGCGCAGATGTGCAGGGCGACCGAGTCCGCCTCGAGCGGATGATCGAGCGCGGCCACCAGCCGCTGCGCCATCGTCTCGGCCGTGCCCTCGGCCTCGGCCTGACCGCCCGGCACGAGCACCGCGAACTCGTCGCCGCCGATCCGCGCGAGCAGGTTCGCGTCTCCCGTCGCCGTCGCCAGCCGCCGCGCCACCCGCTGGATGACGAGGTCCCCGAGTTCGTGTCCGAGCGTGTCGTTGATCGACTTGAAGTCATCGAGGTCGAGCAGCATGACCGCCACCGAGCGGCCGTCTCGCTCGGCCCGGTCGAGCGCTTCGTGGAGCGTCTCGGTCAGTGACGAGCGGTTCGGCAGGCCGGTCAGTGCGTCGTGATGCGCCCGGTGGCTCGAGATCGCCGCCTGCCGACCGCCGAAGTACACCGCGAGCATCGGCACGAAGCACACGGGAACGAGCGCCACGCTCGCGTCCGCGGAGGCGAGGAGGGCCGGGGCGAAGGCGAGCAGACACCCGGCCGTCCACGCCTGGAAGGCCAGGTCGTCACGCAGGTACCCGACGATCGGCAGGCGCGCCAGGAGCGCGCCGGCCGCGCAGGCGAGCAGCTGGTTGGTCGCGAAGAACGCCGCCGCCGAACAGAGCACGATCGGCAAGTCGCCACCCGTGACATCGCTCAGCGCCGATACGTTGGCCAGCTCCAGGATCCCGCCGGCGGCGACCATCGCGAGCAGGTACTGCGCCGCGTTGAACAGGATCTTGATCGGCGCCACCCGACCGGCCAAGTCGGCGAGCACCGAGCTGGCCACGTAGACGAACGCCGCCGGTCCGGGGCCGAAGCGCAGCAGGATCGCGAACGCGAACGCGGCCGAGATCGTGACGCGCGTCATGCCCCGCCGTCGCGGCACCGGAATCGGAAGCAGCTCGCCCGCCAGCACAAAACCCGCCAGCACCACGAACAGCACCGGCGAATCGACGTCCCAGTCCCGCACCCAGGGTAGAAAGATGAGCGGCGCCGCGGCGAGCCCGGTGACCGCCGCGACGTACAGCACGAACGCGCGTGGCGCGGGCTCTCGACGCGAGGTCGAGCGCAGCGCGTGCAACAGCATCGACCCCCACCACATCACGCGCTCCCCGTCCTGTCCATTGCGCGCCCGAGACGGTAGACAACTCCACGCATTCCCTACCTCGTTGTTGTGTCGGCGTACGCCCCTGGCGACACGGACCGTTTTGACCGCTCCACCCCGTATCGGCGACCGCCCTGGACGGGTCAATCGAACATTCGTCTAGGGCCGGGCTACAGACCTAGCATCAGAACAGTGCCTCCTGGCCGGGCAGCTCGACCCCCTCGCGCGATCGGCCGCCTCGACCCAGCGCACCCGAGACGTCCCTCGCGATCGCGCCCTCCGAGCGCGAGGCGATGATCGGCTCCTCGATGTCCTCGACGTAGACCAGCGTCCGCCGTCCGTCCCCCCGATCGGCACCCTCCAGCGGCACCAGCGCGAACACACGGTCCGCCCGCACGAACTTGCCGTAGCCGAGCGGGATGAGGGCTGCTGGCTGGCGCGCCATGTGCAAATTCTTCTACCCTGCCCGGCGTGCCCGCCACCTTTCTCCTCGGCGGCGACCTCGAGGTCAGCCGCATCGGCTTCGGCGCGATGCGCATCACCGGTCCCGGGGTCTGGGGCGAGCCCCCCGACCCGGCCGCCGCCCGAGAGTTGCTGCGCCACGTGGTCGAGCGCGACGTCAACCTGATCGACACCGCCGACTCCTACGGCCCGGAGGTGTCCGAGAACCTGATCGCGGAGGCGCTGCGCCCCTATCCGGACAATCTCGTGATCGCCACCAAGGGCGGCTTCGAGCGGCCGGGGCCACGGCGCTGGGAACCCAACGGCCGACCCGATCACCTCAAGCGTTGCTGTGACTCCTCGCTGCTGCGCCTCAAGTTGGAGCGGATCGACCTCTACCAGCTGCACACGGTCGATCCCAAGGTGCCGATCGAGGACTCGGTGGGCGCCCTCGCCGAGCTCCAGGAGGCGGACAAGATCCGCCACATCGGCCTGTCGAACGTGACGGTCGAGGAGATCGAGCGAGCCCAGCAAATCGTGCCGGTTGTCTCGGTGCAGAACCACTACAACGTCACCGATCGAGCCTCGGAGGACGTGGTGCGCTTCTGCGAGGACGGCGGCCTCGCCTTCCTGGCCTACTTTCCCCTCGCCACCGGGCAGCTGACCGAGCCCGGCACCGCGCTGGCCGAGATCGCCGGCCGCCACAGCGCCACGCCCGCCCAGGTGGCGCTCGCCTGGCTGCTCCAGCACGCCCCGGTCACCGTGCCGATTCCGGGCACCAGCTCAATCGCTCATTTCGACGAGAACATCGAAGCGGCCGAGCTCGAGCTCGAGGAGGACGAGCTCGAGGCCCTCGACGAGCTCAGCGCCGCGTCGTAGCTGCCCAGGATTGCTCCTGGCGCGCCACGCTCACCCCAAGATCAGGGAGAGCCGCCGCTCGAGCGCCTCGCCCAGGTGCTCGCGCACCGGCCCCTCCTCGAAGCGCTCCACCAGCGCCGCGAGGAAGCCCTCGATCACAAGCCGCTTGGCCACCTCGACCCGCAGCCCGCGCGAGCGCAGGTAGAAAAGCTGCTCGGGGTCGACCTGCGCCACCGCCGCCGCGTGCGTGCAGCGCACGTCGTTGGCCTGGATCTCCAGCCCGGGGATCGCATCCGCGTGCGCGCGCTTCGACAGCAGCAGGTTGCGCGACTCCTGGAACGCGTCGGTCTTCTGCGCGCCGGGGTCGACGATGATGTTGCCCTTCCACACCGCGGTCGAGCGATCCTGGAGCACGCCGCGGAAGGCCAGGTCCGAGGTGGTGTTGGGCGCCGCGTGCTCCTGGGTGGTGTCGAAGTCAATGTGCTGGCGCGCGTGGCTCGCGTAGGCACCGGTCACCCGTGCCTCGGCGCCCTCGCCGCCCAGTCGCGTCTCCATCCGCACATGGCCGCGCGCCGAGCCGAACCCGAGCGCCACCCAGTCCAGGGCACCGTCGCGACCGACCTGCGCTCGCTGCGCGCCGAAGATCCAACTGCGCTCCGAGAGCGCCTGGCCGCACACGTAGCGCAGCCGGGCGCCGTCGCCGACGATCAGCTCGGTCACCACGTTGAACACGCCGTCCAGCTCCACCTCGCCCGACAGGTACTGCTCCCAGACTTCGGCCTGCGCGCCCTCCTCGAGCACGACCAGCGTGCGCTGGTTCAGCAGCGTTCCGGCCTGGGCCTGGACGGTCTTCAGCGAGATCGGCGCATCGAGTGCGACCCCGCGCGGCACGTAGACGAACGAGCCTGCGCGGTAGCCGGCGTCGTTCAGCGACACGAACACGTCATCGCCCTCGCCGACCAGCGTGCCGACATGCCGGCGCAGCAGCTCGGCGTGCTCGCGCGCCGCCTCCTCGATCGAGGTGACGATCACGCCCTCGGGCAGCTCACCCGCGGCCGGGTCGAACAGGAGCTCCGGCGCCTGCGCCGCGCTCAGCTCCTCGCCGCTGCGCACGGGCTGGTACGCGGCCAGGTTCAGCTCGGAGATATCGGTGAACTCCCAGCCAGGACGGCCCTTGAACGTCGGGAGCTCGAGCCCTGCCCTAGCCAATCGAGCCCTCCATCTGCAGTTCGATCAGCCGGTTCATCTCCACCGCGTACTCCATCGGGAGCTCCTTGGTGATCGGCTCGATGAATCCATTCACGATCAGCTTGGACGCCTCGTCCTCGGGGATGCCGTGCGACATCAGGTAGAACAGCTGGTCCTCGCCGACCTTGGAGACGGTGGCCTCGTGGCCGACGTTGACGTCGTCCTCCCCGATCCGGATCGTTGGATAGGTGTCCGAGCGCGAGTGCTCATCGAGCAGCAGCGCGTCGCAGACCACCTTTGAGCGCGCGCCGTGGGCGCCCTTGGCGATCTCGAGCAGCCCGCGATACGAGCCGCGACCGCCGTCCTTGGAGATCGACTTGGCGAAGATGTTCGAAGTTGTGTTGGGTGCGGCGTGGATGATCTTGCCGCCGGCGTCCTGATGCTGGCCCTTGCCCGCAAACGCGATCGACAGGATCTCCCCGTGGGCGCGCTCGCCGAGCAGGTACACGCTCGGGTACTTCATGGTCAAGCGCGAGCCCAGGTTGCAGTCGACCCATTCCACGGTGGCATCTTCCTGCGCCACCGCGCGCTTGGTCACCAGGTTGAACACGTTCGTCGACCAGTTCTGCACCGTCGTGTAGCGGATCCGGGCGCCGGGCTTGGCGATCAGCTCGACCACCGCGGAGTGCAAACTGGAGCTCGAGTACGTGGGCGCCGTGCAGCCTTCGACGTAGTGCACGTATGAGCCGGGCTCGGCGATGATCAGGGTCCGCTCGAACTGGCCCATGTTCTCGGTGTTGATCCGGAAGTAAGCCTGGAGCGGCATCTCCACGTGCACGCCCTCCGGCACGTACACGAACGACCCGCCGGACCACACGGCTGAGTTCAGCGCCGCCAGCTTGTTGTCGTTGGGCGGGATCACGGTGGCGAAGTACTCGCGCACGATGTCCTCGTGCTCGCGTAGCCCCGAATCCATGTCCTTGAAGATGACGCCCTGCTTCTCGAGGTCCTCCCGCACCTGGTGATAGACGACCTCGGACTCGTACTGGGCCCCGACGCCGGACAGGAACTTGCGCTCGGCCTCCGGGATGCCCAGGCGGTCGAACGTCTTCTTGACGTCCGCGGGCACATCGTCCCAGGAGCGCCCCGGCTTCTCCGACGCGCGCACGAAGTAGTGGATGTCGTCGTAGTCCACCTCCGCCAGCAGCGGCGAACCCCACGTGGGCTGCGGCCGAGACAGGAAGTGATCGAGCGCCTTCAGCCGGAACTCGCGCATCCACTGCGGCTCGGACTTGAATTCCGAGATCTTCTCGACGATCTCGCGGTTCAGTCCCTTGGGAGCCTTGTACAGGTAGTTCTCGGCGTCGCGGAAGCCGTAGCGCTGCTCGTAATCGGCGTTAATCGCCGCGAGCGCCTCATTCTCTGTGACGGCCACTACTCCACCTCCAGCTTGATCGTCTGGTCTTCAATGATCACCGCGAACGTGTCCACCGGAACGTACGCGGGCAAAGTCTTCGGCTTACCAGTTGTCAGGTCGAATAGCGATCCATGCCGCGGACACTCGACCGTGCAGTTCTCCTCATCGAACTCTCCCTCCGCCAACGGTCCGTCGTCATGCGAGCACCGGTCCTCAATCGCGTACAGGTTTCCGCCGCAGTTGAACACGCCGATCTCGAGGTCCTCCCATTCGACCAGGCGCCTCTCGCCAGGCGGAAGCTCCTCTATGGGGCAGACGTCGATGATCTCGGGCACGTAAGTCCTAGCGATTTGATCGGATATACCCCAGAGTCTAGCGATCGGGCGCCAGGCGGCCCTGAACTACCGAGGCGGTTTACGCCGCGTTGCTCTCCGGCTCCCAATCCACCGCGTGCCCTAGCGAAGCGCCCTTGAGCACCTTCAGCGACAGCAGCGCGCACTTCATCCGCGTGGCCGAGATATCGATCCCGAGCAGGTCGAGCACGAACGATCGATCCAGCCGCAGCAGCTCGTCCACCGGCATGCCCTTGACCTCGTCCGAGGTCATCGACGCCGCCGCCTGCGAGATCGCGCACCCGTGACCGGAGAACCGCACGTCCTCGATCCGTCCCTCGCCGTCCAAGGTCAGCTGTACCCGCAGCTCATCCCCACACAACGGATTCAGATCATGGAACTCCAGATCCGGCCGCTCGATCTCCGCCTCGGGCGGGCTCCAGTTATGGGGGTGCTTGTAGTGGTCGAGGATGTTCTCGCGGTACAGCTCGTCCATCGCCAACTAGCGTAGCGGTCCGCTGCATCAGCACTTCCACGGCCAGGCCATAGTCCAGCCGATCCCCCGCCGACAGCGGGCGGCACGTGTTCTGGTCCACGGCAATTCCGCGCGCTCGCTGCCGCTCGGCCAGTCCCGGTCCGCGCAGCGGCCCCCACCCGGCCGCCGGCGCCACCACGCGCCCGTCCGGCCGTCTGAACCTCACCGCCCCGCGACCGGCCGACTCCACCCGAAACCCTCCCTCGTGCACGAGCCGATGGTGGTACGAGCACAGCTGAACCAGATTCTCGAGCGAGGTAGTCCCGCCCTTCGCCCAGTGCCGGATGTGGTGCGCGTGCAGGAACCGCTCATGCGTGCACCCGGGGAACCGACAGCCGTGGTCCCGGCTTCGCAGCGCCCGCCGCAATGCCGGCGGAATCGTCCGCCTCCGCCTGCCCACGGTCAGCGGCCGCCCGTCCCGCTCCACGATCCGCACAACCGCTGCATCGCACCCAAGCCGCCTCGCGGTTTCAGCCGCCAGCGCCGGCCCGTCCGCCACATGACACCGCTCCACCACCTCGTCCGACTCCAGCGTGCGCGCATCCACATGCACCACCAGCTCGCATGGATCCGGCCCGCCGCTCGCCGCCGCCCCCTGCGCCAGCGCGCTCTGCGCCATCGCCACCAGCGCATCAGCCCGGCATGCCCCGGCGGCCGACGGCACGTAATCGTCGCCCTCCCCCGGCGCCGTCTCGAGCGCTCGGACGGCGCTCACCACCAGCGCGCCCGCTTCCGCCGGCAGCCGGCCTTCGATCCGCAGCGATCCGTCGTCGTTCCAGGTCCAGCGCAGATAGCGCAGCTCCTGCGCACGCTGCGCCGCCCCCAGGGTGGCCGACAGTGCGCCCGAATAGCACCGCACCAGCTTCTCCAGCTGCGCGCCCGTGGCATGGCGCGCGATCTCCAACAACCCCGGCTCAGTCTCCGCCGTCGCCACCCGGCTCAGCGCGCGGACCTTGCAATAGGACAGCTCGCCCCGCGAGAAAGCCTCCCGTATCAGCGGGAGTTCCCGCAACCGTCGCGCCACCCGCACGTGCTCTCGGGCCGTCGCCAGCCCGATCGAGCACCTCCACGACAGCCAGTGCGCGCACGACTTGACGCCCCACTCCGCCCAACCGCCGCGCTCGTCGAACTCCGCCACCAGCTCGAGCCACCGGCACATCGCTGCCGCGATGTGCGCAGCCAGCTCGCAGATCTCGCGCTCGAGCTCTGCCAGGCAAGCCCGCGGCGCTTCTTTCTCTGACCCGATCGGCGCACTCGAACACATGTTCGATATGGTATGTGCACCGTCGGACGTAATGATCAAGCCGCGGGTCGACGACGCGCAACCGTTAGGTTTCGTTTCCGCGGAAACGCCCGCGCCTCGATGCGACGAGAAACGTTGCGACCGCCGGCATATATTCGTGCTTGCCTTAGCCGAGCTCGCCGGCGAAGGCCGCCACCCCGCTCAGCCCAGCCCTTCGGCGATCGCCGCCACCGCGCGCTCCACGTCCGCGCGCGAGATATCCAGATGCGTCACCGCGCGCACCTGGTGCGCGCCGAGCGCCTGGAGCTCGACTTGCTCAGCCAGCCGCGCGACCAGCCCCGGCCCATCATCGACCGAGAAGATCACGATGTTCGTCTCGACCGTCGACACATCCAGCCGCGCCCACCGGCGCCCCCAGGCCCTTGGTGAAGTCGATCCAGGCCGTGTCGAATCCGGACGGCCACGCGGACGCTGGCACCCCCGACGCCACCACCGCGTTCAGCAGCCGGGCACCGTCGAGATGCGTCCGCAGGCCAAAACGGGCAGCCACCTCCAGCACGCCCCGAACCGCCTCCAACGGCCACACCCGCCCGCCGCCCAGGTTGCT
>JAFASQ010000047.1 GCA_019244395.1 Solirubrobacterales bacterium
GCTCGACACGCACTCCTCGGCCGAGGTCTTGAGCATCTTCGACCGCCTCACCGCCGAGGGCCGCACGGTCATCCTGATCACCCACGAGCCCGACGTGGCCGCGCATGCCCGCCGCGTGATCCGGATCAGCGACGGGACGATCGTCTCCGACCAGGTCGGCGACTCTGCGGAGGCGGCGCGATGATCGAGATTCTCCGCGTCGCCCTGGCCGGTCTGACCGCCAACAAGCTCCGCTCGGGGCTGACCATCCTCGGGCTGACCATCGGCGTGGGCTCGGTGATCGTGCTGATCGCGGTGGGCACCGGATCGTCGGCGGCGGTCACGAAGCAGATCGACCAGCTCGGCAGCAACGTGCTGCTGGTGAGCGGTGCGCCCACTCTCGGTGGCCTGTTCCGTCGCGGGGCCGGCGCCAGCGCCAGCACCGGCCTCACGGTGGCGGACGCGGGCGCGCTCGTGGACCCGTTCCAGGCGCCCGACGTCGAGAGCTCCTCGCCGGTGGCCAACGCCAATGGAGTGACGCTGACTTCGGGCACGACGACGTATTCGCCGACGGCGTTCATCGGCACGACGCCCTCCTACGAGGCGGCGCGCAGTTACACGATGGCCGAGGGGTCCTGGTTCACGAACGCGGACGTGCAGAACCACAACCGCGTTCTGGTGGTCGGGCCTACCGTGGTCAGCGAGCTGTTCGGCGGGGCGGACCCCGTCGGCCAGACGATGCAGGTCAACGGCACGAACTTCCAGGTCATCGGCGTAACCGCGGCGAAGGGGTCGAACGGAACCTCCAACCAGGACGACGTCGCGATCGCGCCGCTGACCGCGGTCCGAGACACCCTGACCGGCTACGGAAACATCACTCAGATCGTCGTCCAGGCCAAGTCGCGCGATCAGCTGAATGCCGCGCAGACCGAGGTGACGGACATCCTCAACCGGCTCGATCCGCCCAGCCCGGGCTCGCTCGGCACGAGCAATTTCAACGTCATCAACCAGAGCTCGATCATCCAGACCTCGACCGCGAGCAGCAAGGTGTTCACCACCCTGCTGGGCGAGGTCGCGGCGATCTCCCTGCTCGTCGGGGGCATCGGCGTGATGAACATCATGCTGGTGTCGGTCACCGAGCGCACCCGGGAGATCGGCATCCGCAAGGCGGTAGGCGCCCGCCGCAGCGACATCCTCACCCAGTTCCTCGTGGAGGCGGTGCTGGTGTCGTTCTTCGGTGGCATCGCTGGGGTGATCGCGGGCATCGTTGGCAGCCAGTTCAAGATCGCCGGCGTCCAGCCGGTGATCGCGCCGTATTCGATCGGGCTGGCCTTCGGTGCCGCAGTGCTGATCGGGCTCTTCTTCGGTACCTATCCCGCCGGGCGCGCCGCGGCGCTCCGACCGATCGAGGCGCTGCGCTTTGAATGAACAACAACCCAGAGGAATCGAGATGAACGCCATCCCCTACGACAGGCCCGAGGAGGAGCGGGACAGCTATGAGGATGAGCAGGAGGCGGCGCTCCCGGGGCGCCCGCGACGCGGGTGGTTGACCTGGTGGAGCGCCGGGCTGTTCGCGCTGATCCTCGGCGCGGTGGGGTTCTACGTCGGCGTGCGCGTCGAGAAGAGCCAGCTGGCGAGCTCAACCTCGGCCACAGCGTTCTCGGCTGCCGGAACCGGCTCCGGCGCGGCTGGCGCGGTTGGTGCCGCGGGTCGGTCGGGCACGGCGGGTCGGTCGGGCGCCGCGAGTGGGTCGGGCGCCGCGAGTGGGTCGGGTGCGGCGGGTCGGTCGGGTGCGGCGAGTGGGTCGGGCGCGGGCGCGTTCACGCGCGGCGCCGGCGGTGGCGGCTTCCGCGGCCTGTTCGGCGGCACCGGCGGCGCCGGTGGGAGCGCCACGCTCGGAACGGTCAGCACTATCACCGGCAACTCTCTCTACATCACTGAGACTTCCGGCAACACGGTCAGGGTGACGCTGTCGAGCGCGACCAAGGTCACCAAGAACGTCAGCGTGGGCAAGAAAGCGGTGCGGCCGGGCGACCTCGTGGTCGTCTCGGGAGCCAAGGGCGGGGACGGCACGGTCGGCGCGACCACCGTCAGCGACACCGGCGCCAGTCCCGCGGCCGCGGCAGGCGGCGCCTCGAGTCGCTCGAGCGCCGGGAGCAGCGGATCGTCCGCCGTCAACTCGCTGTTCGGCGGCGGATGAGCAGTATCCACTCAAGGAAAGGAACAGAAGGTGAAACTCATCGGTAAAGCACCTCGGGGGGCGCTGTTCACGGTCGTCGTGCTCGTTCTGGGCGGACTGATCGTCGGCTGCGGCAGCGCGAGCAGCAGCGGCGGCAGCGCGAGCGCCACGAGCAGCACGACAGCGACGGCATCCGCCGCCGCGGGCGGCGGCGCCGGCGGCCCGAACAGCAGCCGGCGTGCGGCCCTGACCGCCTGTCTGAAGCAGCATGGCGTCACGCTGCCGGCACGTCCTCCGGGAGCTCCGGGCGGCGCCGGCGGGTCGAGCGGTGGCGGCGCCGGCGGGTCGAGCGGTGGCGGCGCCGGAAGCAGCGGGACGGGGACCACCGGAACTGGCACGACGCCGCGACGCGGGTTCTTCGGCGGTCGCGGCTTCGCGGCCAACCCGAAGCTGCGAGCAGCCTTCCAGGCCTGCGGCGCCAGGTTCGGCGTCGGTGGCGGCGGACGTTTCCGTAGGCGGCTTTCGCGTACGGCGATCACCAAGTACGTGGCGTGCGTGCGCCAGCACGGCTACAACCTGCCCAACCCGAACTTCTCGGGCAAGGGTCCGGTGTTCCCGGCCAACATCCGGACCAACGCCAAGTTCCAGGCCGCCAGCCGCGCATGCCAGAGCCTCCTGCTTCCGCCGCGCGCAACGGGGTCCGGTTCCGGGGGCGGATCGAGTACGACCGCGGGAGCGTGAGCACGAAATCGCCATGCCGTTGAGCCGGCCCGCTGAGGAGCACTCCGCCGTCCGTGGCCGCCGGATCCGAGCGTGACGGCGGTGCCGGAGTCCGGCGGCGGCGCGTCGCTGGCGCTGGGGCGGCGTCGGTACGGCCACCACGAACCGGTTCGCCCAGAGCTTTATGGTGAGCTGACGGTCGGAGTCGTACGCTCGATAGTCGCGACGAAACGTGCGCCTCGTCGCATGCGGACGGACTCCCCCGAATCCCGCAGCTGGGGACCGGCGGCGGTCCCGGGTCGTCGACTCCCCCCCGGGGCCGTCAGCCGGTCCTTACGCTTGGCGGCGCCCGTGGCGGGTACGGAGAGCGACGACGGCATAAGCCGCGCCGGCCAATCCGATTACCGCGCTGCTCGGGGGCAGCGAACCGATCTGGTAGCTGAGCGCGAGGCCGCCCCACATCGCGAGCACGGCGAGGAGCGCCGACAGCACGAGCCCGCGGTAGGGATTGGCGGTGAGGCGCTGAGCCGCGCCGGCAGGCGCCGCCAGCAGGCCGAGCATGAGCAGCGCCCCCACCGCCTGGGTGCTCTCGGCCGTGACCACCGCCAGCAGGGCGAGAAACCCTATGCCGAGCGCCCGGACGGGGATGCCGCGAGCCGACGCGACGTCGGTGTCCAGGCTGGCAAGCAGGAGCGGGCGTGAACCGATGAGCACGGTAAGCGCGGTGGCGAGCGCGATCGCCGCGGCCAGACGTGAGCCACTCGCGGTGAGGGAGTAGATCGAGCCGAACAGCGTGTTAGCGGCCGCCACGCCGGTCCCGCCCGATGCGCTGGTCGCGAGTATGGCGAGCAGGAGCACTCCGACGCCGAGGATCCAGGCGAAGACGATCCCGATCGCGGCGTCGTCGGCCTGGCCTCGCCGGCCGAGCGCGGCCATCCCTGCCGCGACCGCCAGCGTGAGCACGAACAGCCCGACGAGTTCGTCGAACCCGAGCACGGCGGCGCCGATTGCGCCGACGAACGCGACGTGCGTAAGCGCGTCGCCGGCGAACAGCTGCCCGCGCAGGACCACGAACCAGCCGACGACGCCGCAGGCCAGCGCGATGAACGTTCCCGCCAGATAGGCGTTGCGGACGAAGACGTGGGCAAACATCAGGCCAGGCGGGTTGTGGCGACGCGGGCGAAGCGGGCGGCGAGATACACGGCGAACGCGATGCTGGTCACGTAGAACCCCACCGGATAGATCGAGAAGTAGGCAATCCCGAGCCCGAGCCACACGATCGCCAGGGCGAACGCGACGCTGAGGAGCAGGCCCGCGCCCGGGCGCATCGTGAGCTGCTGCGCGGCCGCGGCCGGCGCGACGAGCAGCGCGAACACGAGCAGGGCGCCGGTGATCTGGCTGGTCGCCGCGACCGCTGCGGCGAGCACGAGGAGAAACCCGGTGTCGAGCAGGGCGACCGGCAGGCCACGGGCCGTGGCGGCCTCCGGATCGATCGTCTCGAGCAGCAGCGGCCGGGTGGCGGTGGCGATGAGGATGAGCGCCGCCGCGGCGATGATGAGAAGGGTGAGGACCTGGTTTCGGCTGACGCCCAGGAACGTCCCGAACAGCAGCGTCTCGGTCCCGCCGAGCACCCCATGGCCCAGCGATAAGAAGAGATAGCCGGCGGCCAGTCCCATGGCCTGCACGGTGGCGATGGTCGCCGTCTCCGTTCCGTAGCCGCGGCGGAATTGACGGCCGCCGGCTCGACGCATGAGGAGCGCGGCGCCGGCGCAGGCCACGTAATACCCGAGTGCGGTGGGGAGCCCGGCCAGCGCGGCGCCGGCCGCCCCCGGAAAGGCCATCACTGACAGCGTGTGGCCCGCGAAGGTCTGGCGGCGCAGCACCATGTACCACCCGACCGCGGCCGCCAGCACAGCCACGATCGTCCCCGCCTCGAGCGCGTTGACCATGAACGGGTAGGTGAATAGCGCCCGCAGATCGGCGAGCGGGTCCGGCGAGAGGGTCGTGGTCATCTCAGCCGACGAGTTCGTGCCGGTGCCCGTGAAGGTGCGGCGCCTCGGGCTGGCCGACCACGACGAGCCGGCCGTCGGTCGTCTGGAGCACCTCGATGGGGGCGCCGTACAAGTCGCTGAGCGTGGACGAGGTGATCACCTCGTCGACCGTGCCGCTCCGGGCGCGACCGCCGGCCAGGTAGATCACCTGGTCCAGGGAGCCGAGCAGCGGGTTGACGTCGTGCGCGACCAGCAGAACCGAAACGTCCTCGGTGGAGCAGATCCGGCGCAGCAGGCCGGCCACGGCGGCCTGGTTGGGCAGGTCGAGGCTGTCGAGCGGCTCGTCGAGGATCAGGAGTTGGGGGTTTCGGATGAGCGCCTGTGCGATCAGCAGGCGCTGCTGTTCCCCGCCGGACAGCTCGCCGATGGCGCGGCGCGCGAACCCGGTGGCGCCGACCAGTTGGATGACCTCGTTGACGCGCGTCGTTTCCGCGCGCCGGCGCACTCGGGCGGCAGTTGTGATCGGGATCGGGATCCCCCAACGGGCCCCGTCCAGCCCCAGGCGCACCAGGTCGACACCGCGGATCCGCGTCGTGGAATCGAAGCTCCGGCGCTGGGGCAGGTAGCCGATCGCGGGCCGCGCCTGCGTCGGCGGGCGGCCGAGCACGGTGACCGATCCGGCCTCGAGCGGGACGAGGCCGAGGATCACGCGCATGAGCGTCGTCTTGCCCGCTCCGTTCGGCCCGAGCACGGCGACCAGCTGACCCCGGTCGACGGTCAGCTCGACATCGCTGAAGACGCGCCGTCCGCCGAGCCGGACGCCGGCGCGGGCGAGCTTGATCATGGTCCGGGTTTCGTCGCCGAGGAGTTCGGTCATCGTCCGGTCGCCTCGTGCAACGCCCGCTCGAGGTTTTGCAGCTGAGCGACCTGCCACTGCTCGAAGCTGGCCGTGGCCGGGAAGAGCGTCTCGGTCACGGTGGCGATCGGGATGTGGCCGGCGCGCGCGAGCGCGTTCAGCCGCTGGATCTGGGGGGTGGCGTTCTGCGGGTTGTAGATCCACACCTTGATCTGGTGGCGAGTCATCTGCTCTTGCGTGGTGATCGTGTCCTGCGCGCTGACCTCGGTGCCCTCGCTGATCGCCTTCATGAAGCTCGGCGGGGTGGCCAGCTCGAGTCGCAGCGCCGGCGCCAGCAGCGCGAAGATGCTCTCCGAGGCGCCCACGCTGGTTCCCGGGTACCGGCGTGCGATCCGCGCGATCAGCCGGTGGTAGGGCGCCAGGCCGCTGGACTCGAAGGTGCTGAGCTGCCTGGTGTAGTAGTCCGCATTGGTCGGGTCGAGCTTCGAGAGGTCGCCGGCGATGTCTTTGGCTACCGCCTCCACCTCAGTCGGCTCGTACCAGCGGTGCGGGTTGTCCCCTTCGTGGAGGCCGAACTGATCGCCGACGTTGAGGACGATCCGCTGGGAGTCGGGATTGGGGGCCAGCAGCCGGGGCGCCCACGGGTCGTAGCCGACGCCGTTGACGATCGCGAGCTGTGCCGTCGCCAGCGCCCGCGCGTCCTGCGCGGTTGGCTCATACGAATGCGGGTCCTGCGCGGGATTGGTGATGATGCTTTGGACGCTGGCCTTGCTGCCGCCGATCTGCATGGCGATCGAGCCCCAGAAGTTCTCGGCCGCGATGATGCGGACACCCGTGGCGCTGGCGGCGCTGGTCCCGCCGCAGCCCGACATGGCAGCCGCGACGCCCAGTGCCACCGCGCCGGCGCAGAGCGCTCTGAACCACCGGATCCTCACGGCCCAAAACCTACCACAAATGAGACTGAGTCTCGGAGTTATTCTCGCCTTGCCGCAGCGAGAGGTAAGCTGTCACGGATATGGCAGGCTCTCTGGGTATGGCAGACGCTCCGGTCTGGAGCGACCACGTTCAGGCGGTACTGGCCCGCGCGGGGCTCAAGCGCGGGGGCGCTCGGCAGCGAGTCATTGAACTGCTCGCCCGCGAGCCATGCGCGCTGAGCGCGGTGGAGATCGAGGACGCGCTGCGGGCGGAGGGGAAACCGACCGGACGCGCGAGCATCTACCGCGTGCTCGATCTGCTGGTCGACCATGGCCTGGTCGAGCGGGTAGCGGTGGGCCCGGGGCAGGCGCGGTTCGAGCGCATGCATCCGAGCGGCGAGCACCACCACCACCTCGTGTGTGACCAATGCGGGCGGCTGGTGGCGTTCGACGACCCCGCGCTGGAACAGGCGATCGGCGATTTGTCAGAGCGGCTTGGGGTTCGGGTCGAGCATCACGACGTGGTGTTGCGCGGCGCCTGCGAGCGGTGCGAGTGAACACGCGGCGCGGCGGCTGCCGGCGGTGCTACCAGGCGTCGACATGGGGTCGCCGCTTGCCGTTTGTCGCGCGGGGGTGGGCCGGCGGTGAATCGAACAGCGTGGCGATCCAGCGGTGGCTGTCGGCGGGATCGATGACGTCGTCGATCTCGAAGTAGGCGGCCATGTTGAGCCCCTTGCCGCGCTCGTAAGCGGCGGCGACCGCGCTCTCGAATGCCTCCTCTCGTTCGTGCAGATCTTCGATCGCATCTAGTTCGCGGCGCATTCCGAGGCGGACGGCGCCTTCGAGCCCCATCCCGCCGAACTCCGAGGTGGGCCATGCCACCGTGAACAGCGGTGCCTTGAAGCTCCCGGCGGCCATCGCCTGGGCGCCGAGGCCGTAGCCCTTGCGGAGGACGATGGTGCCGGTCGGGACGCTCAGGTTGGCGCCGGTCACGAACATCCGCGAGAAGTGACGGACCGTGGCGGCCCGCTCGGCGTCCGGCCCCACCATGAACCCGGGCGTGTCGCACAGGAACAGGATCGGCAGGGCGAACGCGTCGCACAGCTGCATGAACCGAGCCGCCTTGTCGGCCCCGTCCGCGTCTATCGCGCCACCTAGATGCGCCGGATTGTTGGCGACCACGCCGAGCCGCCGGTTCGCGCCGGCGCGCGCGAGGGCGGTGATGATCCCCGGCCCGAATCCGGCCCGCAGCTCGAGCACATCGTCGAGGAGCGCGTCGATCACCTGCCGGATGTCGTAGATGCGCTTGCGGTTGGCCGGGATGAGGTCGCGCAGCGTGCCGGCGTCTGTACGTGGTTGGCGCTCGGGTGTCCGCCCGCTCTCGACGGCTGCTCGGAAGTAAGACAGGTAGCGCTTAGCCGCCCGCACCGCAGCTGCCTCGTCGGGCACGCGTAGATCGACGACGCCGTCTGCGTACTGCACGTCGATCGGGCCGATTTGCCCGGGCTCGTAGACGCCCAGGCCGCCGCCCTCGATCATCGCCGGGCCCCCCATCCCGATGCTCGAGTCCTCCGTGGCGATCACCACGTCGCAGCAGCCGAGCAGTGCGGCGTTGCCGGCGAAGCAGAATCCGGACGCGATGCCGATCAGCGGCACCAGGCCGCTGAGGCGGGCGAACAGGTGAAACGCGCGGCAGTCCAGGCCGGCCACATGCGGCCAGTCCACGTCGCCCGGTCGGCCCCCGCCGCCTTCGGCGAACAGCACGACGGGGACGCGCCGGCGCCCGGCGATTTCGAACAGCCTGTCCTTCTTGAGGTGGTTGCGCATCCCCTGCGTTCCGGCCAGCACCGTGTAGTCGTAGGACATGACGATCGCCGGCGCACCGTCGATCGTGGCGGTGCCGGCCACGAGCCCATCCGCGGGGGTGCGCGCGATCAGCTCGTCTCTTGGGCGCCGGCGCTCTTGGGCGGCGTGGATGAGTGGGCCGTATTCGACGAAGCTGCCGGGATCGATGAGATCGTCCAGGTTTTCGCGGGCGGTGCGCCGGCCCTGCTCGTGGCGCTTGGCGACTGCGTCGGGGCGGGCGGCGTCGAGGGTCATGTGGTGGCGGGCGCGGACCACCTCGAGTTCGTCGCGCGCGGTCTCGTCCGGCCCGGGGCCCGGACCGTCGCGCCGCGCGCGTGGCTCGTCGGCGGCGGGCGTGACGATGGCCAGCCGCTGACCCGGCTCGACCGTGTCGCCCACTTTGACGTCGATGGTCTGGACTGTGCCGGCGACCTCGGCCGCGACCTCGTGCTCCATCTTCATCGACTCGAGCACCACGATCGCCTGGCCCGCGACCACCGAGTCCTGGGGAGCATGCCGGACGGCAACGACGGTGCCGGCGAATGGGGCCATGACGGCCAGTTCTGCCACGGCGCGAAAGCTACGCGACGGCGGCGCGAACGGCGGCGAGGATGTCTTCCGGCGAGGCGTTGTCCCCGGCGTCGGTCGACATGTGCGACCAGGTGACTTTCCCGTCCGGGCGGATCACCATCGCGCCACCGAGCTGGTTCGCGTCGCCGATCGTGCGGCCCTGCACCGTCTTCTCGCGCAGGCCGGTCACCGCGCCCTTCGCCACGACCTTTGGATGCCACAGGTCGAGGACGCCGGCGACCTTGGCGCCGGCCGCCTTGTAGCTGATCCGCTCCTCGTCGGCCAGCACGGGCACCTGGATCCCCTGGCGCCGGCGGAAGTGCGCCGCGTGGCGGGGCGTGGCCTGCCCGATCAGGACCAGCCGTGCGCCGGCCTCCTCGAACTGCCCCCGGGCGCGATGCAACTGCATCGCGTTGGCCTTGCAATACAGTCAGCCGTAGTGCCTGAGCCAGACCAGCGCGGCGGGTCGGTCGCTCCAGAGGTCGCCTAGGCGCACGTCGTGGCACTCGTGATCCGGGAGGACGATGTCGGCGAGCCCGTCGGCGGTTGCCGGCGGGCTCGGGTGGCGGCCGGCGGGCATGCGACGCGAACGCTACTACGGGATACTGACCGAGTGGCGGTAGCCGAGCCGAAGGTGCTGTGGACGCCGAGCGAGGAGCGGATCGAGCGCGCCACGGTGACGCGCTACCAACGCTGGCTGGGGGAGACCCGCGGGTTGGAGTTCGAGGGGTACCACGATCTGTGGCGATGGTCGGTGTTCGACCTCGAGGCGTTCTGGGGCTCGCTGGTCGAGTTCCTGGGGGTGAGGTTCTCGGAGGGCGGCGATCGCGTGCTCGGCAGCCAGGTCATGCCGGGCGCGGCATGGTTCCCGGGTTCGCAGCTGTCGTATGCCGAGCACGTGTTCGCGGGCAAGGATGCTGACGCGCTAGCCATCCAGCACGCCTCGGAGTCGCGGGAGTTGGCGTCTTGGACCTGGGGAGAGCTGCGAGCACAAACAGCGGCGATCGCGACCGGGCTGCGCGAGTCGGGCGTCTCGGCTGGGGACCGAGTCGCGGCGTACATGCCAAATATCCCCGAGACGGTTGCGGCGTTACTGGCCTGTGCCTCGATCGGCGCCGTTTGGTCCTCGGCAGCGCCGGAGTTCGGTGCGCGCAGCGTGATCGATCGGTTCTCGCAGATCGAGCCGAAGGTTCTGCTGGCGATCGACGGGTATCGCTACGGTGGCAAGGACTTCGACCGCTCGGGGTTGGTGGAGCGGATCGCCGGCGAGCTCCCATCGCTCGAGCGCGTCGTTCGCCTCGGATATTTGTCCGGGTCGGGATGGGAGGACGGGTTCCTCGGCTCGTCCGAGTCGCTGGAGTTTGCCGCCCTGCCGTTCGACCACCCGCTCTGGGTGTTGTACAGCTCGGGCACCACGGGGCTGCCCAAGCCGATTGTCCACGGCCAGGGTGGGATCCTGCTCGAGCACCTCAAGAAGGCGTATCTGCACCTGGACGCCCAGCCCGGCGACCGGCTGTTCTGGTTCACCACGACCGGCTGGATGATGTGGAACTTCATCGTCGGGATGCTGTTGAGCGAGGCGTCGATCGTGCTGTTCGACGGCAACCCGGGCTATCCGAACATGGGGCGGCTGTGGGACCTCGCCTCGGATACCGGGATGACCTGCTTCGGCACGAGCGCCGCGTTCATCGCCGGCTGCATGAAGGACGGCTTGACGCTGCGCTCCGACGGGCGCGATCTGGACACGCTGACCGCGGTCGGATCGACCGGGTCGCCGCTGTCGCCGGAGGGCTTTCAGTGGATCTACGACCAGCTCGGCTCCGATACCTGGCTGTTCTCCACGTCGGGCGGTACGGATCTGTGCACGGCGTTCGTCGGCGGCGTGCCCACGCTGCCCGTGTATCTGGGCGAGCTGCAGGCCCGGGCGCTGGGCGCCGCGATCGAGGCGTGGGACCCCGAGGGCCGGCCGCTCATCGACGAGGTTGGCGAGCTCGTGATCACGCGACCGATGCCCTCGATGCCGTTGTACTTCTGGGGCGATTCCGATGGGTCGCGCTACCGGGAAAGCTACTTCGAGACGTATCCGGGGATCTGGCGCCACGGCGACTGGATCGAGATCACCCCCCGTGAGACGGCCGTGATCTATGGCCGGTCCGATTCGACGATTAACCGCGGCGGGGTCCGGATGGGCACCTCCGAGATCTACCGGGCCGTCCTGGCCGTGGACGACGTGGTGGATGCGCTGGTGGTCGACGTGCCACGCGAGGGCCGCGACTGGATGCCGCTGTTCGTGGTCTTGCGCGAGGGAGCATCGTTGGACGACTCGCTCGTCTCGGAGATCCGCCGGCGGGTCCGCGAAGACTGCTCGCCGCGCCACGTTCCGGACGACATCCGCCAGATCGACGAGGTGCCCCGGACGTTATCTGGGAAGGTGCTGGAAGTTCCCGTGAAGCGGATCCTGATGGGGACACCCCCTGACCAAGCCGCCTCTCGGGAGTCTCTCGCTAATCCAAACGCTCTCGACTATTTCATCGACTTGGGGGGTGAAACCTCTTAGCCCGCGGCTCCCTAGGGGTGTGCTGAATTTTCCCGGCTCCGACCGGGAAAAGTCGCCACACCCTTGGAGATGGTGGACGCAATCGAGAGCGCGATCGCCGTTCTGGCGGGACGGCAGTGGTGGTACATCACCCGAAAGCAGTTGCTGGCGATAGGACTGAGCACAGCCGCGATCGAGCACCGCATCGCGATAGGCCGGCTCATCCGCGTCCATGCCGGCGTGTACGCAGTGGGACACATCAACGCTACGCCAGTGGCCCGTGATGCTGGGGCCGTGCTTGCCTGCGGCACCGGCGCCCTTCCTCAGCCACGGCTCGGGCGGAACCCTCTGGGGCTACAACAAGTACTGGGACATGCCGTTCGAGGTGACGGTCACCACCTCGCACCGCCGGCGTCCCGGCATAACCGTGCACCGGAGTCGCACCCTCACGGAGGCGGACATCGACTGCCAGCTTGACGTTCCGGTCACCAGCCCCGCTCGCACGCTGCTCGACATCACTCCCCGCCTGACCGACAAGCGCCTCAGGCGGGCGATCAACGACTCCCGGCACGCTCGGTATCTCCACCTGGACGACTTGGCCGATGTGGTGCGGCGCAACCCGACGCGCCACGGCACCAAGCGGCTACTGCCGTTCGTGCAGCAGCCCCGCGGGATAACCCGTTCTGATCTCGAGGACCGGTTCGTGGCCTTAGCCAGGCGATATGGACTGCCCACGCCCGAGACGAACGTCCCAATCCACGGCTATGTCGTGGATGTGCTGTTCCGCGCGGAACGCGTCATCGTCGAGATCGACACCTGGGATTCCCACGGCCTGAGGACCAGCTTCGGTAGCGACCGCAAGCGCGATGCAGAGATGCTGGCGTTCGCTACGTGACCATCCGCACTACGGACGAGCGCCTGGAGGAGGACCCTGAGCACGAGGTCCGCCTAATCCTCAAGGTCCTCGCGGAGCGCCGGCAAGCGGCCTGAACTCTTACGGTTCTCTCAAACTGGGTTGCCAGGATCGCGGCCACGGGCGCACCGACCCCGGAGCGCCCGGCCAGCTGAGGAGCTCAGAGTGCATCGCAGTCTCAAGCGAAACCTGGTGATCGGCGGAGCCGTGCTGGCGGTGGCGGCGTTCGCCGGCGGTGCGTACGCCGCTACGCAGAATTCCGGTCCCAGCACGCGCCAGGCGTTCCTGAACGACGTCGCCAAGCGGCTGCACGTGACCCCGGAGCAACTGAGCTCCGCGCTGAGTGGCGCGTACCTCGACCAACTGCAGGCGGCGGTCAAGGACGGACGGTTGACGCAGGCCGAGGCCAACGCGATCCAGCAGCGCCTCAAGCAGAAGGGAGCCGCGCCGGCGCTCCCGTTCGGCTTCTTCGGTTTCGGCCACCGAGGCTTCCGCGGCCCTGGCCGGTTGGGCGGCCGGGTCGGTGTGATGCCCGGTCCCGGGACGCTGCGCGCGGCCGCGAATTACCTCGGCCTGACCGGCGCTCAGCTGTTCCAGCAGCTCTCGAGCGGCAAGTCGCTGGCCCAGATCGCCACGGCAAACGGCAAGTCGGTGAGCGGCCTGGAGCAGGCGATGAGCACCGCCGCCAAGTCCAGGCTGGACAAGCTTGTCGCCGCCAAGGTGATCACGGCCGCCCAGGAGCAGCGGATGCTTGCCCGCCTGAACAGCCGCCTGTCCTCGGCGGTCAACCAGAAGGGCCTGCCGTTCAAGCGCGCGTTCGGGCCGCGCCTGCGCCTTCCCGGTGGCGGGGCGGGCGGACGACCGTACGGCGTTCCGCAGCCGCCGAACGCCCCGATGCCGGCGCCGGGTGTGCTTCCGGCACCGTACGCGGCGCCCGCGCCATCCGCCTGAGCGCGGACGGCGATCTTACGGCCCTCTCACAGATTTCTAGCCGGTTTCTCATAGCCGCGTGCTGTACTGGGAATACCGAAACCATCGTCACGCCCGCTAGGAGAACCAAGAAGACATGAAACGCCTCAGCCGTCTGCTTCCCGTTATCGGTGGCGCGGTTGCCGGCGGCGCGATCGCTCTTGCCGTGGCCAGTGGAAGCACCACCACGCACTCGGTCACCACGACAGTCGTACAACCGTCGAGCGCGCCGACGCTGCCCACCAGCTTCAGCAACGGGAAGGCCCAGACCATAAATCAGCTTTACCGCCAGGTTGGGCCTGGCGTGGTCGACATCACCACGTCCTCGAGCCAGAACACCGGCGGGATCTTCGGCTTCGGCCAATCCCAGCAGACTACGGGCGAGGGCGCGGGCGTCGTGTTCGACCAAAAGGGCGACATCCTCACCGACCAGCACGTCGTCTCGGGCGCCTCGAGGATCACGGTCACCTTCCCGGGCGGCACCAAGGCGTCGGCCACCGTAGTCGGCTCCGACACGGGCGCGGACCTGGCCGTGATCCGGGTCCAGAACGTTTCTGCCTCCCAGCTTCATCCGCTCCCGTTCGGCGACTCGAACGCCGTGCAGGTGGGCGACAGCGTGATCGCCATCGGCAGCCCGTTCGGCCTGCCCAATACCGTCACGGGCGGCATCATCAGCGCCACCGCCCGCACGATCACCGCGCCCAACCAGTTCACGATCCCGAACGCGATCCAGACCGACGCTCCGATCAACCCGGGTAACTCCGGCGGCCCGCTGATCAACGCAGCCGGCCAGGTGATCGGGCTCAACGACCAGATCGAGACCAACAACACCAACGGCCAGGGCGAGGGCTCGAGCTCGGGCGTCGGGTTCGCCACGCCGTCAAACAGCGACGTCCGGATCGCCAAGGAAATCATCGCCACCGGGCAGGCCCACAACGCCTACGTCGGCGTGAGCCTCGACCCGGCCGTGTCCGGCGGCGCGGCCATCGGCACCACCACGAGCCAGAGCGGCGCGCAGCCGATCCAGCCTGGCTCGCCGGCGGCCAAGGCAGGCCTCCAAGGCGGCGACATCATCACCGCCGTCAACGGCACGCATGTCGCCTCGGTCAACCAGTTCGTGGCCACCATCGCCAACTACGCTCCCGGCGACAGCGTCACGCTGACCGTCAACCGGGGCGGGCAGACTAAGACGCTCAAGCTCACCCTTGGCGCCCAGCCCGCGAGCGCCGGCAACCAGACCCCCCAGGGGCAGAGCATCCCGTAAGCCGGTAGCCCGCGAAAGGAAGCGCCACGGCGCGTCGCGGAGGCGGAAGCCCGCGGCGCGCCGTCGTGCTTAAGTCGCGGCCGTCGAGGCCTGCGCCAGCGCGCGCTCCATCAGCTCGCTGTGCACGCAGCGCGTCTGACCGCTGCGCCGGGTCCAGACGGCGTCCGAATCGAGCGTCCAGGCGAACGTGTCGTCAGCCAGACAGCGCTCGAGTGTGTCCTCGAGCTCGGCCTGGAGCTCGGGATCCTCCACCGGTGCGAGCAGCTCCACCCGGGTGTCCAGGTTGCGGGGCATCAGATCGGCCGAGCCGATGTAGTAGACCTCCTCATCTCCGCGGTGGAACGAGTAGATCCGCGAGTGCTCGAGGAACCGGCCGACCACCGACACCACCGTGATCGTCTCGCTCACCCCGGGGAGCCCGGGGATCAGGCAGCAGATCCCGCGCACGTTCAGGTCGATCGGAACGCCGGCGCGGGACGCGCGATACAGCGCCTCGATGCAGCGCTGATCCACCAGCGCGTTCATCTTCATGGCGATCCGGGCCCGCTCGCCCGCTTCGTGCGCGGCCACCGTGCGCTCGATCTCCTCGATCAGCGGGTCGCGCATCGAGTGGGGCGCAACCAGGATCTTGCGCTCGCGCGCCGGATGGCCGTACCCGGTCATCGTGTTGAACAGGTTGGCCACCTCCTGGCCCAGCTCACGGTCGGTGGTGAACAGGCCGAAGTCCTCGTACAGGCGGGCGTTCTTGGCGTGGAAGTTGCCGGTCCCGATCATCACGTAGTGGCGCACGCCACCGCGCTCGCGCCGCACCACCAGGATCGCCTTAGCGTGCGTCTTCAGCCCGGGGATGCCGTGCACGACGTGCGCGCCCACCTCCTCGAGCGCGCGCGCCCAGCCGATGTTCTGGCGCTCCTCGAAGCGCGCCTTGAGTTCCACCAGGCAGACCGCCTGCTTACCTTTCTCGGCCGCCTCGATCAGCGAGGGGACGAGCGCCGAGTCGTCGGAGGTGCGGTACACGGTCATCTTGATGGCCAGCACGTTCGGGTCGTCGACGGCCTGCTTGACGAAACGCTCGACGCTGGTGGCGAACGAGTGGTAGGGGTAATGGACGAGCACGTCCCGGGTGCGCATGGGGGCAAACACGTCGGGCTGCTCGTCCTGCTCGCCCGGGCCGGGTTGGAAGGCCGGGTGAGTCAGAGGGGTCCACGGCGGCTGGCGGATCTCGGCGTACCCCTCGAGCCCGGCGATCTGCCACAAGTCGCCTAGGTCGAGCATGCCCTTGACGTCGTAGACCTGCACCTCGTCGACACCGAGCCAGTCGATCAGTCGCCCGCGCAGCGCCGGATCCATCCCCGCGCCGACCTCGAGCCGGACGACCCCGCCGAAGCGCCGGCGCCTTAGTTCGTCCTCGACCGCCTGCAGCAGGTCGTCTGCCTCGTCGGAGACCTCGAAGTCGGCGTCGCGGGTGACTCGGAACAGGTCGTAGCTGATGATCTCCATGCCCGGGAACAAGGCATCGAGATGGCGGGCGATGATCTCCTCGAGAGGAATAAACGTGTCTTGCGAGATCTCCACGAAGCGCGGCAGCACCTCCTTGGGCACCTTCACGCGCGCGAACACCTCGTGATCGAGGTCGGGGTCGTGCAGCCGGACGATCAGGCTGAGCGACAGGTTCGAGATGTAGGGGAACGGGCGGCCTGGCCCGATCGCCAGCGGGGTCAGCACCGGGAAGATCTGCTCACGGAAGTGGCGCTCCATCAGCTCGGGCGGGGCGGTCGACTGCTCGCAGTTGACGATCCGGATCCCGTGCTCGGCCAGCTCGGGCCGGACAACCTCGGTGAACTGGCGCGCCTGGCGGCGATCGAGCTCGGTCACCCGTTCGGCGATCCCGGCCAGGACCTGGGACGGAGACAGGCCGTCCGGCCCACGCGCATCGATGCGAGCGTCGACCTGATCGTGCACGCCGGCCACTCGCACCATGAAGAACTCATCGAGGTTCGTCGTGAAGATGGCCAGGAACTTCACGCGCTCGATCAAGGGCAGCGACTCGTCCTCGGCCAGCTGAAGTACCCGATCGTTGAATTCGAGCCAGGACAGCTCGCGGTTTAGGTACAGCGAGGCGTCGGTCAGCTCGGCCAGAGCGGCGCGCCCGTCGGTCGCCGTGGCCTGCTCGGTCTCCACCGCCGGGTCGCTCATGTCACTGGCACGTTCACCTTGGCGATCGCGGCCAGCTCGGACGGCCGCATCAGCGTCACCAGCTCACCCTTCGAGATGGCCGCGAGGCCGCCTTTCTTCATCCGTGCCTGTGAGCCGGTGAGGTCGTGAAGCAGCAGGGAGAAGGAAGGATCATGGCCGACGAGCAGGACCTCGCCCAACCCGGCGATCAGCTCCCGGACGTCGAACGGCTCTCCCGACAAAGCCGGCTCGATCGTGACAGGGACCCCGAGCGGCTCGCAGGCGCGCTCGGCGGTCTGCACCGCACGCAGCTTGGGACTGGACAGGCAGGCATCGATATGAACGTCGAGGACCGCCAGCGCGCGCCCCGCCGCGTCCGCGTGCATCGCGCCTCGCTCGGTCAGCGGTCGCTCATCGTCGGGCAGGCCATCCTCCGCCTCGGCGTGTCGCAGAAGCCAGAGCATGTCCACAACTCTAATGGCATAGGCCTGCCTGTGGCGCGGCGCTATTCAGAGAATGTGGTTGGCGCCGCTTACCCGATCAGCAGCCGCCGGCCGAACACGCGCTGGAATGCCTCGTCGTCGCCGTAGCGCTCGACGCTCCAGCGAGGCAGCGTGAGGTCGCCGGCGGCTTCGAGATGCAAGTCGAACCCGCGGCCGTTGGCACGCAGGCGAGCCTCCCGCACCGACTGGTCGCGGCCACGCTCAAGGTGCTCGGCCAACCTCAGAATCACCGAGCATCGATCGAGCAGCTGCTCGTCACCGCGGCCAGCCAGGGCAGCCAGCTCGCCGAGCTTGGCCGCACCCTTGCGGTGGTAGCGGGTGACCTGGGCGATGAGGGCGCGCTCGCGGGGATCGAAGCCGGGGAGCCCCGCGCTGACGATCAGGTAGTACGAGTGCTTGTGATGGTCGTCGTAGGAGATCGTCATGCCGACGTCGTGGAGCATCGCGGCGGCCCACAGCAGTTCGCGCTCCTCGGGCCGCGCCTGGAACAGGCCCGCGGCGGCCAGCGAGTCGAACATCTGCAGGGATAGGTGCGCGACGTGCTCGACGTGGGGAAGGTCGGATTCGTATTGGGTGGCCAGGTTGCGCACCCCAGCCCTGCGCACATCGTCGAACAGAGGCTCCGGCTGGTCGGCGAGAAACTCCCGGGCGAGGAACACGCCGTCGCGCAGGCTCGCCTCGGTGACCTCTATGCCGGCGAACTTCCCGAGCTCCACCACCGTCTCGATCACTAGCGCGGAGGCGAGGATGATGTCGCCGCGGCCTACTTTGATCCCGGGCACTTCGCCGCGCTCGGCGACCGGCAGTGCCGCCAGCGTCTGGACCAGCTCGGCCAGCATTTCGCGGGTGATGACGAAGCCCTGGACGCCGATGTCAGGCTGGTCGGCCATGCGCTGGGCGGCGGCGGCAAGGTTGCGAACCGCGCCGCCCATCCCAACGATTCGGGCGCCGGCGTCAGCGAGCGAGGGGTAGTCCGACAAGGCGCCGCGGACGTGTGCGCGCACCCGCTGGAGGTCTTTCTTCTTGGCCGGCCCGGACCCGGGGAGGAACCCCTCGGTGACCCGCACGGCGCCGAGCGGGAACGATCGCAGCGACTCCGCGCGGCGGTCGACGACCTTGATGAGCTGGATGCTGCCGCCGCCGGTCTCCAGCACGATCCCGTCGGTCATCGTCGAGCTGTTGATCGCAGCCACGTAGCCGAAGCGGGCCTCGTCCTCGTCAGAGATGACCTCGAGGTTCAGGCCGCTGGCCGCGCGGGCGGCCTTGAGGAAGAGCTCGCCGTTGCTGGCGTCGCGGATCGCACTGGTGGCGACCGCGTGCACAGCGTCAGGCCCGAGACCATGGGCGGCGCAGAAGCGCTCGAACACCGCCAGCGTCTCGAGACCGCGTCCCATGCCGGCGTCGCTCAACCGGCCGGTCTGGGCCAGGCCGGCGCCGATTCGGACCGTCTCGTAGATCTCGTCGGTGAGCTTCCACCACGCCCCGGGCGAGAACATGTACACGACCAGCCGCCACGAGTTGGATCCGAGGTCGATTACGCCCACGCGGCGGACGTCCTGGCCCGCCGCGCTGCTCGCTCGAGTCGATCGCCAGCTCACGTGACCTGAATGATCGGATTCGGAGCGGACGAAACGCCCCCGGCGTGCCAGGATGACGGCTTGGAGTCCCAGAAGGATCGGATGTTGCGGGGTGAGCCGTACCTCGCCAACGAGCCCGCGCTCCTGCTCGAGCGGAGGCGGTGCCGTCTGATGTGCGAGCGGTTCAACGCGACCAGCTTCGCCGAGACAGCCGCGCGGCGGGCGATCCTGCAGGAGCTGCTCGGCGTACTCGGGAAGGACGCAGAGGTGATGGCGCCGTTCCAGTGCGATTACGGCTACCACGTGAGCGTCGGGGCACGGACGTTCATCAACTACGGCGTGGTCGTCCTCGACGGCGCTAAGGTGACGATCGGGCAAGACGTTCAGATCGGCCCCAGTGTGAAGTTGCTGACCGCGCTCCATCCACTCGACCCGGCCGATCGCCGGCGCGGCCTCGAGACCGCCGCCCCGGTGACGATCGGTGACGGCGCCTGGCTTGCCACCGGAGTGATTGTCTGCCCGGGCGTGAGCGTTGGGGCGGACACGGTGGTTGGCGCCGGCAGCGTGGTCACCAACGACCTGCCGCCGGGCCACCTCTGCTTCGGCAATCCATGCCGGGTGATCCGTGCCATCGGCTGAAAAAGTGCTGGTGCTCTACGAGCAGAGTCGCGGCGGCGGGGCCGCGATCGACCTCGCCCGCGAGCTCGCGGAGCGCGAGCACGCGGCGCTCACCGTGGTCGGGATCGCCCCCCAGGCGCCATCCGGCCCGCGCTGCGGGAACTCGGCCCTCGAGTACAACCAGGCGGTCGCCGCCTCGGTGGCGCAGGATCTCGACGAAGCACGCGAGCGGCTGGGTCGGGCATCGGAGCGCACGAACTTCCAGTTGCTGATCGCAGGCGCCGAGCCCTCGCTCCAACAGTTCGCCCAGATCGGCGGATTCGACCTCGTTCTCCTCCCGGCGCGCCGGCGCCCTTTGCGCGGGCGAGGGGGCTCGTATCACCCCGAGGCTTCCCGCCTCCGGCTCATCGCCGGCGCCGAGATTCGCCTCGTGGCCCCGGGTTCGCGCTAGTGTCGGCGGCAATGGCCGCGGCGCGCTTTCGCCGCTGATTGATCCTGATCGCGGCTCCGATCGCGGCGCCGATGAAGATCGCCCCCAGGAAGAACGGCCGGAACAGCAGCATCACGGCGATGCCGAGCATCATCAGCCAGATCGCAGGCCGGTAGTCGCGCCAGTCCCCGGTCATGACACGAATCTAGCGATCGTCACCGCACGCCCACCTTCAGCTCGGCGGCGACGTGCTTTTGGACCGATGACACCGCGCGGAACGCCTCCCGCAGATAACTGCGCGTCAGCCGGCTGAGCATCGCCGGGTTGACGTAGTCATCGGGCTCCCGGCCCGCGCGCAGCTGCTGCACCTGATGCTCGACCCGCAAGCTGGTGATCAACGTGAGCGCATCCTCGAGCGTTCGCGCCTGGGCCTCGGACATGGTTCCGGCGGTGGCGGCCGCGCGCAGCCGCTCGCTCGTCGATGCGCTGATCACACCGGCGGAGATGCCGGCCCAGCGGGCGAGGTCGACGATCGGGATCATGCCGCCGTTCTTGAGGTCGAGTTGCCCGCGATGCTCGCCGGTGGACTCGACGACGAGCCCGCGGAAGAAGCCGGTCGGCGGACGGTGCGAGAGCGCGAATCGGGCCAGCATTCGCAACAGTGTGGGGTTGCTCGGCGCGACGCGGAAGACGTCCGAGATCGGCGTGCCGGCGTGGACACCCCACACCGGCCGGCTGTCGACGAGCACGGAGACCAGGATCAAGGCCTTCTCCTGCGTCGGGTCGGCAATCCAGCTGCGCACGGCGCCCTGCCAGGAGTCGACCGAGCGGACGAACCGGGGATCGGAGGCCGTCGCCCCGTGCGGGTCCGGACGAAGCCCGCATGCCGTCATTCGCTCGACCACCGTCCTCGTCACCGCGAGCAGCCGAGTCTTGACTGAATCCTCATCGGGCGGACCGAACCAGACGATCGCGCTATCGACGTCCGAGCTCGGCAGCGCCTCTCGCCGCGCCTGGCTCCCCAGCGCGAGCCAGGCGAAGTCGGTGCCGACACCGCCCACCTCTGCGACCGCGAGGTCGAGCACGCGACGGGTCAGGGAATCGACGACGACCGAGTAGACGGCGGCGACGTTGGCCGGAGCGACCCGGGCGTCGTGCATCGCCACCACGGCGGTGCGCAGCTCGCGCGCCGCGTCGATCACCTCGTCGATGGTCTGGGCTCTAGCGATCCGCCGGCGCACGTAAAAGGAGGAGCGGGTCTGTGCTCCGACGAGGTCGATCTCCTCGACGACGCCGAGGATCTTCCCGGTCGCTGACACGACCGGGAAGTGGCGAACGCCGCGGTCGAGCATGTCGAGCAGGACGTCGCCTCCGAGCTTGTCGGATGGGCAGGTGTAGGCCGGCGCCGACATCACGGCTGATACCGGCGTGTCCCCGGCCAGGCCGTTGGCGACGACGCGCGTGCGCAAGTCGCGATCGGTGAGGATACCGAGCGAGCCGTTGCCGAGATCAACGACCACGGACGTGGCGTGGCCATCGGTCATCATCTTCGCCGCCCCGCGGATCGTCATTTCGGAACGGCAGACGACCGGGTCGCCCCGGAGCAGCGAGCCGACGGATTGAAGCAGTGGGTCGATGCCGCGCTCGGTGATGACCGCGGCGGCGGCGGCCTCGGAGCGCAAGTCGAGAAGCGAGCGTGCGACGAACCGCAGCCCGGCCGGGCGGGACAGGGACTCCTGCGCGACCTCGGCGGGGATCCGGTAACACAGCGTGTCCTCTCCGGCCCTGGCCTCGAAGCCCGTAGGCAGACCGGACAGCATCGAGGCGTGGCCGAAACACTCGCCCTCACCGAGCAGATCGAGCACACGACCGTCAAACACGATCTCGACCGCGCCGGTGCGGACGACGCGAAGGTGCTCGACCGGCCCTACCTGTTGAGAGAAGATCGTCGCGCCGGCGTGGTGGAACTCCAGCTCCGCCGCCGCGGCCAAGCGGTCGAGCTCGGAAGCATCGAGCGCGTCAAACGGAGGGTGCTCGTGAAGGAACCTGGTTACCTCGGGCGCCTCAGCGGCGCACATCCTCTGACCTCAGCTGACGGCCGCCGGCGCAGCGTACTCGACACCCCGCTGAGCATCCTCCTTGAGCATGTCGGCGCATTTCTCGCCGACCATCATCGTGGTGATGCACGGGTTGATCGCCGGAAGGAACGGGAGGATCGAGCCGTCGGCGATGCGCAGGGACCGCACGCCCCGGACCCGCAGGCGCGGGTCGACCACCGCGAGCGGATCCGAGGTCGGGCCCATGTGGCAGCTACACGCGGGGTGGTAGACCGTGTTGTGGGTCTTGTGCATATAGTCGATCAGCTCGTCGTCTGTCTGCGCCTCGGGACCGGGCGCCAGCTCGGCTCCGGCCCAATCGGCCATCGCCGGCTGCGAGACGATCTTCCTCGCCAACCGCATCCCGAACGCCATGACCCGCTCGTCGTGCCCCTCGGGGTCGGTGAAGTAGCGAGGATCAACGCGCGCCCGGTCCCGGAAGTCGGAGGACCGCAGCCGGACGGTTCCGCGGGAGCGGCCCCGGCACACGTTCGGGGTCAGGCAGAAGCCGTTCTCGGTCGTCGGATATCCCCAGCGCGCGGTGTTCATGTCAAACGGCACCGAGCCGTAGTGCATCATGAGGTCGGGCCGGTCGAGCCCGGGCTCGGACGTGGAGAACAACCCGATCTCCCACCAGTTGGTCGAGTGCCGGATCATGGGCCGCCTGGCGTCCCACTGCACGATCCCCTCGACGTGGTCGTCGAGGTTTGCCCCCACGCCGGCGGAGTGGACGATCGTCTCGATCCCGACCTCGTGCAGGTGCTCGCCCGGGCCGATGCCGGAGAGCATCAGCAGCTTTGGGGTGTCGATCGCGCCGGCGCTGAGGATCACCTCGTGCCGTGCCGTTACCGCCGCCTGGCTGAGCAGATCGGGGGTGAGGTATTCCACGCCGGTGGCGCGACCATCCGACAGCGCCACGCGCTTGACCCAGCACCCGGTGCGGATCTCGAGGTTCTGGCGCAAGCCGAGGATCGGATGCAGATACGCGTGCGAGGACGACATCCGGGTGTTCTCCGCGGATGAGTTGATCTGGAACCAGCCCGCCCCGTTTGTCACGGTGTGGCCCTCGTTGAAGCGACTCGTGGGCAGCCCGGCCTGGGCGGCGGCCTCGAGCAGGGCGACGCCGCAGGGATCATCGGGCGGGACTGTGCGGATGTTGACCGGACCCTCGCGCCCGTGATGATCCCCGGGCCCGTCGTTGGTCTCCAGTCGCGTGATCAGCGGCCAGCAGTCGGATGCGCTCCAGCCCTCGCAGCCCATCGCGGCCCACTCGTCGAGGTCCTCCTTCGGCGTCCAGAATGCGATGCACGAATTGTGAGAGGAGCAGCCGCCGAGCACCTTCCCGCGCGCGTGGCGCAGGAAGCTGTTGCCCTTGGCCTGGGGCTCGACCAGGTAATCCCAGTCGTAGCCCGAGTCGAGCAGGTACATCCAGTCCTCGAGCCTGAGGATCCGTGGGTCGTCGACGTCCGATGGCCCGGCCTCGAGCAGGCACACCGTGACCGAGGGGTCCTCGGTCAGGCGGGCGGCGACGATGCAGCCCGCCGTACCGCCGCCTGCGATGACGTAGTCGAATTCGCCGGCGTCGATCATGGCGCCATCTCTCCCATCGCAGGCAGCGGCGGGAGCGCGTCGGCCCGGTGCTCCTCCAGGACCGCATCGCCCTTGTTCACCTGCACGGTGTAGTAGTAGATGGTGCCGATGATCACCACGAGCCCGACGAAGATCGGCGCCGCCCACTTCCAGTACCAGTGCGCCGTACCCACCGCGTTATAGATCGCGTCGCGCGGCCAGGCGATGTTGATCGTCACCAGGATGCCATAGACGACGGCGGCGAGGTTGACGGGGAGTCCCCACCGCCCCAGCGAGAAGTACGGACCCCAATCGGGCTTCGGCCAGGTTCCACGCAGCCGGCGCACGAGCATCGGGAGCGTAACCCCGAGGTAGGCGATGTAGAACATAATGATCGCCAGCGAGGTCAACACGTAGAACGCGCTCTGGTTGGACACGTTGATCGCCAAGAGCGCCAGCGTGAGGAGGCCGGTCACCAGAGCCGGGACGACCGGTACCTTGCGCGCGCCCGAGACGCGGGCGACGGCGGAGCCGGCCGGCAGGCGGTTGTCACGCGCCATCGAGAACAGCATCCGGATCGTCGCAGTCTGCACCGCCAGGCAGCAGACGAAGATCGCGATCGCACAGTCGATCAGGAACAGGTTCCCAAGGGTGTTGCCGAACGCCTGCTTCATGACGTACGGAAGGCCGAGCAGGCCGACGTTCTTGTCGAGGACGTGCTTGTTCGCCATCGAGGCGAACAGGATCACCAAGCCGCCAATCGTCGCCGCCGCCGCGATCGCGCGGATGATGGCCGGTGGCGCATGCCTGCGCGGATCGTTCGTCTCCTCCGCGAGCGTGCCTGCCGTGTCGAACCCGTACATCACGTAGGCGCTCAGCAGGCCACCCACGAGCAGAGCCCCGAAGAAACCCCACGGATGGCCTTTGCCGAAACCGTAGGAGTGGAAGATGATCTGCGGCCCGTGGTGGGCGTTGAACAGCAGCAGGATCACGAGGATGCTCGAGCCGACCAGCTCGCACATCACGCCGATGTTGTTGATCCGCGCCATCAGCTTGACGCCGAGCATGTTGATGACCGTGGTGATGCAGACCAGGATGCCGCCGAGGACCAGCGCGTTCTGCGCGCCGCCCTTGGTGCTCGTGAGCCCGGCGTCGGCGGCGTGGCCGGCGATCTGGAAGCTCGTCGTGACCTGGGGCAGCACGACCTGCCAGTCGACGGCGACGGCGGCGATCGTCACGATCGCGCCGACGATGTAGATCCAGCCGACCATCCACGAGGCGAACCCGGTCGCTACCTGCTTGGACCACTGGTAGACCGAGCCGGCGATCGGGTACTGGCCGGCCATTTCCATGAAGCACAGAGCGACCAGGATCTGACCGCCGACGACGACCGGCCAAGTCCACCACACGCCAGGGCCTGCGTTGAGGTAGCCGAAGCCGAACAACGCGGTGACGCCGGTCAGGATCGAGATGTAGCTGAAGCCCGCCGCGAACGCGGAGAAGCTGCCCAGCGAACGGTCGAGTTCCTGCTTGTATCCGAAACTCGCGAGCTCGCGACTATCCGACGCCCGATCGCTCACTTCCGGAGCTCCTACGGCTGCCATCGATCAACCTCCCCGGTCCGCGCACCTCGGCGCGATCCATCGAACACCAAGGCCTTGCCCGCATCTGGGGCGGGAACACACCCTCGAATCCATTGACCCGCACCTGATCGGGCGGTTATATATCAGTTGTCGAACTGTGTCAATCTCGACCCGAGGCTAGGGTCCGGAGGTTCCATCGATGGCGACGCGCACCGTGCAGGAGATGTTTGTTTGCGGCACCTGGCAGCCGAGTGCCAGCGGCGAGACGTTCGACGCCACGAGCCCGGCCACGGGTGAGCTGATCGCCACCGTCCCACAGGGGGACCGGGCAGACGCCACCCGGGCGATCGACGCAGCCCGGGGCGCCGCGGAGGGCTGGGCCCGGCTGACCGCGTTCGAGCGCGCAGCCAAGATGCACGCGGTGGGCGACCTGATCGAATCGCGCCGCGATCAGCTCGCCCGCACGCTCACCCTCGATCAGGGCAAGCCTCTGCGGGCCGAGGCGTTCGACGAGGTCGACGAGCTCGTCGAGTACTGGCGAATGGCCGCCGAGGACGCCAAGCGCCTCGGCGGCGAGCTTCCCAACTCGTTTTCGCCTGGAAAGCGGGTGATGCTAGTACGGCGCCCTCGCGGCGTCGTCGGCGTGATCAGCCCGTGGAACTGGCCTTACACCATGCCGGCCGAGCTGATCGCGCCGGCGCTTGCCAGCGGTAACACGATCGTCTGGACACCGGCTCCGTCAACCGCGGTATGCGCCGCAGCCCTGGCCGAGTGCATCGCAGATGCCGACCTGCCGGCCGGGGTATTCAACCTCGTCACCGGACCAGGCCCGGTCGTCGGCGACGAGATCGCGCGTAACCCGGGTACGGACGGTGTCGCGTTCATTGGCTCAACCGGTACCGGCCGGCTCGTCGCGCAGGCGGCAGCGGGCAAGGCGACACTGCTCGAGATGGGCGGCAACGGCCCGCTGGTGGTCATGGACGACGGCGATCTGGCGGCGGCGGCCGACGCGACCCTGACCGCCTGCTACCTGTGCGCAGGCCAGAGCTGCACGGCGGGCGAGCGGATCCTGGTCCACCGCGCGGTGCGCGATGAGTTCGTCGACCTGCTGGCGCGCCGAGTCACCGAGCTGATCGTCCTCGGCGACCCGTTCGACGATGCGACCACGATGGGGCCGCTCAACAACGAGTCGGTCGCGGCCAAGATGGACGATCACGTGGGCGACGCGGTGGCGCGAGGGGCAAGCGTCGTCAGCGGCGGCGCACGGGCCGATGGCTTCGCCACCTCGCTGTACTGGCAGCCGACGGTCCTGTCGCACGTGCCGGCGGATGCGCGGGTCGCGGTCGAGGAGACGTTCGGTCCGGTAGCGCCGGTGGTGGCGATCGATTCGCTTGAGCACGCGATCTCGCTCACCAATGCGTCGCCTTACGGTCTGCTCTCCGCAATCTTCACCGCCGACCTTCAGGCCGGGCTTGAGTTTGCCGACCGGGTGCACACCGGCTGGGTCAACATCAACGAGTCGAGCAACTACTGGGAGGCGCATCTGCCGTTCGGCGGCCGCGCCCGGACCGACAGTGGGATCGGCCGGGTTGGGGGCTCGCACGTGATGCAGTCGTTCACCGAACTCCAGACCGTCGTGCTCACGCCAGACGCGCGGCGCCGGTGAGCCCGGCGAGGGGCAGCGAGTCCGAATCCGCCGCGCTACTTGCCGTTTTTCGTCTGGTAAGGAGGGTTGAATGACCTCACTGAGGTTCGTGGACCGTGGTTGCTGACCTGTCTCCCGCGACCGCGTGGAGCAACTGGGTCGGCAATCAAGCGTTCACGCCGCGCTTCGCGGCGGCGCCGCGGGACGAGAAGGAGGTGGCGGCGCTGGTACATGACGCGTCCGAGCGGGGGTACGGCGTCCGCGTCGCGGGCGCGCGCCACTCGTTCACGCCGATCGTCGAGACTGACGGGCTGCTCCTGGACCTTTCCCGCCTGAGAGGCGTCGTCGCGACCGACCCAGAGCGCAAGCGCGCGACGGCAATGGCCGGGACGTTGATTCGAGACTTCTACGAACCGCTGTGGTCCGCAGGCCTGGCGCTGAAGAACCAGGGGGATATCGACACTCAGCAGATCGCGGGCGCGGTAGCGACCGCAACCCACGGATCCGGGATCCGGAACACATGCTTCTCCGGCGTGGTTCGAGGTGCTCGGCTTGTCACTGCGACGGGGGAGATACGCGACATCGATGAGAGCGAACCCGATCTTCTGCGTGCGGCTCAGGTTTCGATCGGGATGCTGGGAGTGATGACACGGCTCGAGCTCGAGGTGACCGACACCTATCGGCTCAGCGAGCAGGTCGACCTGTGGCCTTGGGAGGCGGTGCTTGAGCGGTGGGACGAGCTCGTTCACGCGCATCGTCACTTCGGCTTCTTTTGGCTGCCGACTGAGGAATCAGCGGCTCTCTACAACCTCTCCTCACACGATCAAACGATGGCGGACAAGTGTTACGTGAAGCTCTACGACGACGCGCCGCCAGATCGGCCCGACAGCGCGGCCGTAGGGCGGCGGACCGATCGCTGCTACCGCATCTACCCAATGCTGTACGACCCCAACTTCCACGAGCTTGAATATTTCGTCCCGCTCGCGCTCGGCCGTGACGCTCTGTCTGCGATGCGCGATCTGATGCTTCGGAGTCTCCCTGACTCAATCTTCCCGCTCGAGGTACGCACGGTCGGGCCAGATGACGCGTATCTCTCCCCGAACTACAAGACGGCCACTACTGTGATCTCGGTGTCAGGACAGCCGGGCACCGACTACTGGGGTTACCTGCGCTCGGTTGATGCGCTCCTCTCGCAGTTCTCGGCGCGCGTTCACTGGGGGAAGCTGCACTTTCTCAGTGCTGAGCGACTTCATACCCTGTATCCAGAAGCGCACCGGTTCATCGACCTGCGGCGAGAGCTCGATCCAGCCGGGATGTTCCTAAACGATCACCTCCGCGAGCTCTTCGCCTGACGGAGGATCACGGCCCGCCCCAAGCGACGGTCGGCCCGAATCAGTCGATCCGGCGATTACGGCAACAGAGATGCCGAGGGGTTTAGCAGCGCCGCTGCGACCGTCAGTCGGCTCGTTTAGTCCCGGCATGATGTCGACCTGCGTAAGAACACGGACGGGTGGACGGCAGGCATCAAGCACCACTAGGATCGCCCTGTCCTGTTCGAGTACGAGGAGGGAGTGCCTTGCAGCTCAGAAAACCGGCGCGCGTCGCTCTCGCCGCCGCAGCAGCGCTGACGACCGGAACGGTCCTCGCCGCGACGAGTTCCGCCAAACCGTCGCGAGCCCACACCGCGGCCGCCACGGTGCATGTCGTCGAACACGCCATCACGGATACCGAAATTCCCACGGGCGGTGGCAAGGATGTGAAAGGCAACATCCTGACCTTCAACAACCCGGTGTTCGATGCCGCAGACAAAAAACGGGTCGGCCACGATGAAGGCTTCTGCACCCGTATCGCCCCCGCGCAGGGCATCTGGGAGTGCCTGTGGACGACGTTCCTCAAGGCGGGACAGATAACCGTCCAGGGGCCGTTCTACGACACGCGAAATAGCGTGCTCTCGATCACTGGCGGGACCGGCGCCTACCGGAGGATGCGCGGCGAGATGGTCCTGAAGTCCCGGAACGGGGGCAAGGAATACGACTTCATCTTCAAGCTCGCGTGACGGCCGCTGGCGTCTCGATAGCCGACTGACGATCGACCCTGCAAACTGGCGGATTCGAGCTAACCATAGGGATTCGAACGTGGCGCGCCACCGCGCTAGGGGACCTGGTGGTTCGAACGGATGCAGCCGGCCGCCCGGAGTGGGTAGTTGCGCCCGGAGTGGCTCACAGCACCGAGCGGATCTCGCGCTCGAAGGTGCCGATGTGCCGGGTTAGGATCTCTCGGGCGCGGGGCGCGTCGCCCGCGCCGATGGCGCGGAGCACTTCCTCGTGCTCGTGCACGCGGGCGAACAGGTGGGGCAGCCGATCGATCACCAGGTACCAGATCCGGAGCGAGAGGTTGAGATACCGCCCGAGGGTTTCCTCCAAGAACGGATTGCCGGCGCAGCGGTAGATGAAGCGATGCACGGTGGCGTCGAGCTCCATCAGCATCTCGATCTCGTCGTTTCCGTGGCTGAGCTCGATCTCGTCGAGCAGGCCGACTAGCTCTGCGCGCTGCGCTTCGGTGATCCGCTCGGCGGCGCGATAGGCGGCGTGCCCCTCGAGCTGGAGGCGTACATCGGAGATGTGGGCCAGGTCGGTGATATTGATCTCGGAGGCGAAGGTCCCGCGGCGCGGGAACACCGTAACCAGGTTCTCGAGCGCGAGGCGCTTGATCGCCTCCCGGACCGGCGTGCGCCCCATCTGCAGCTCACGGCCGATCGCGTCCTCGTCGATCGGCGCCCCCGGCGGGATGCGCAGGGTAACCAGCCGGTCACGTAGGGCTCGGTACGCCCGGTCGGCGAGCAGTCCTCGCCGGCTGCCCGGCCCCTCAGACACGACTGATATATCAGTCATCGTCCAGCAGTCTACCCGGGCCACGCACAGGCGCCAAGCGGAGACGGCGACCGCGAGGCGCGTTGCGCGAAAGCAGGCCCGGTTAGCCGTCGCGGCGACGGAAAGCATGGGCCGAACCTGGCCCGCCTCAGGGGGGATCGCGTGCCACAGCCCACATCGTCCTGGATGCGTATCAGCGAACTGAGCCGTCGCGTCGGGGTGCCGAGCGACACCCCGATCCGGGTGAGCAGGAAGCCGACCACGTTCGGGATGAATCCGACCGGTCAATCGAGTCCCCGCGGAAGGCTGTCGGCGAATGCGGAACCGTGGCGGTGATCGAATTCTCATCGACGCTGGTCCCCGCGCATTCAACCACCTGCCGCGCGAGACTTATGAACGGGTGCGCATGCACCCGCTGCTTCAGGTGATAAAGGCGGTGTCCAGCACCGCGCGCTGACACTCAGTGACACAGCAGGTCACACCCATCGGCGTAACCCTGTGACACGACCCGAACAGAATGCTGTACTCCGCCACCCGTAGGTGGCGGAGTACCACAAGTGTGCGCCCGCAAGCGTGGCACGGCGTGCGGGCACGCGACGCACAAATTGTCGACGAGCCGGGTCCCGCCGTCTATCGTCAAAACTATGGATTTCTGCGCGCCGTCGCGGCGCCCG
>JAFASQ010000112.1 GCA_019244395.1 Solirubrobacterales bacterium
CCACAGAATCGGCGTCGAGACGCTGCCGTAGCGATTCCCGCGCACCGAGTACGCGCTCGCGATCGTGTGGTCGCGGGCGTTTTGGTTGAAATCGACGAATACCTTGTCGAGCGGGCGGTCCTTGCGCCACCAGGTCGTGGTGGCGTCGTCGGGAATCCGCCGCTGCACCTCGCGCGCGAAGGCCAGCGCCGCCTCGCGCACCTCGCTGAAGCCCCAGCGCGGCTCGATCCGCACGTAGATGTGCAGCCCGTTGCCACCCGAGGTCTTCGGCCAGCCCACGGCGCCGATCTCGTCGAGCACTTCGCGCGCCACACGCGCGACCCTGCGCACAGCATCGAACGAAGCCTTCGGCATCGGATCGAGGTCGATCCTCCACTCGTCGGGCCGTTCCACGTCAGCGCAGCGCGAATTCCAGGGATGGAACTCGACCGTCGACATCTGCACGGCCCAGATCACGCTGGCCAGCTCGGTGACGCACAGCTCGTCGGCCGTCCGGCCGAAGCGGGGAAAGTAGATCTCGACCGTCTGGACCCAGTTGGGGGCGCCCTTGGGCAGGCGCTTCTGGTGCACCTTCTGGCCCGTCACGCCGGTCGGGTAGCGGTGGAGCATGCAGGGGCGCTCACGCAGCGCGCGGACGATCCCGTCGCCCACGCTCATGTAGTACCTGACCAGGTCGAGCTTGGTCTCGCCGCGGGCGGGGAAATAGACCCGATCGGGGCTGGAGATCCGCACGCTCCGGCCGCCCACCTCGAGCTCGACTGCCTGGCTGGTCTGGGCGGAGGCCACGGTCATCGCCAGATTAGACGCCCGCAGGCGCCGGATTTCATCGCGCGGCGGTCTGCAGCAGCTCTTGCGCGGCGCGGCGGCCGCTGCGCAGCGCCCCCTCCATCAGGCCGTGCCAGGCGCCGGCGGTGTGCTCGCCGGCGAAGCTCAACGGTCCCACGGGTCGGCGCAGCTCCTCGGTGTCGAGCGGCGAGGCCACCGAGGTGGCCGAGTACGCGCCCCAGGCCCACGGGTCGTCGTCCCAACGGGAGAGGAGCGCGCTGTCGGGCTCGAGTTCGAGGTCGGGGCGCAACCGACTCAGCGCGGTCAGCCACCGCTTCGGGCCGAACGCCACCGCGAGCGACTCGAGCGCCTGGAGCGTCCCCGCGAACGCCGTCACGAAGGACAGCGGATTTCCGTCCGGGCCCAGCTGCGTGTAGCACCAGAAGCGCTCGGGCACCGACAACGTCGCGCTGGGCGGCGCCGGTTCGCGAAGGGCCACGAAAAGCTTCGCCGCCTGGCCATAGCGAACCGAGCCGAGCGCGGCCCACTTCGCGGCGGGGAGCGGAGGATCGAACGCGATCGCCCAGATGACCGCCGCCGGGATCGCAACGACCGCGACATCGGCCCGGCTCGAGCGACCGGCTCGGTCAACGACTCGCACCTCGCCCTCGGACCAGCTGATCTTGCTGACGGGGGTGGCCAATCGCACCGATCCTCCGAGCCGTACGGCCATCTCCTGCGCCAGCCGGCCATTTCCGCCTTCCACGCCGTAGCTGTCGAATGGACCGAATGCGCCGGCGCCTTCGACCAGCGCCTGCGCGTCGAGGTCCGCTGCCGTGTAGGCGCAGCTGACCTCGAGTCGGGTGCGAATCGCCTCGAGGACCCGCGTCTCGAGCCCGTATCCGGCGAGCGCCTCGGCGACCGTCCGCCCGCTCGGAGCCTCAGCGCGGATTCTCGCCACCGCGGCCATGACCTCGCCGCGCGCCACCGGCTCGCCACGGCGCGGCTCCCGGTCGCCGTAGCGCGTTCCCTTGCGGACCAGTCGCAGCCCGAGGCGCGCCGCGCTGGCGATCACCTCCTCGTGGTCGGGAAAGATGAATTCGGCGCCCCGCTCGGCCACCGCCCCGGCGAACGGGACCGACCAGACCCGCCCGCCGACCCGGCGTCGGGCCTCGAACACCTCGACCTCGACCCCGGCCCGCTGCAGCTCTTCCGCCGCGGCCAGCCCGGCAAACCCGGCCCCGACGACCAGTGCCTTCACTCAGGCTCGATCTTCCAGGTAGGGATCTTCGCCAGCTGCTCGCGGTAGCGCCGCTTGTGAAACGGGTGCACGAACATGCTCCACGCGGTCAAGGCGAAGGCGACGACGATCAGCCCACCGAACGCCCGCCCCAGCGCGATGAACACGATCACGCACACCAGCGACAGCGCGGCGATCAGGAGCGGGACTCGCCGGTAGCGCAGCTGGGTGCGGCGGAGCGCGGCATATTCCTCGAACGGGATTCGCCGGGTGTTCCAGATGCGGCCGCACTTCTCGCACGTCCACCGCTCGCCATAGTGAAGCCGCCGCTCCTCGCCGCATTCACACCTGATCGTGATCAGCGGCCCGCGGCGAATCGAGCGCGGGAGATCCGGCTCGGCCTGGCTGGTCATCGGCGTTAGGGTCCGTAGGGAAATAAGATTGGTGCTGGGGCGGTCTGGGGACGAGCGGGGCGGTGCTGGCGCGTGCGCGGTAGTAGCAGCGCTACGGTGCGCATGCGCCGGTGCCGCATCCGCGAAGTCATCCAGGCCGCATCCGGTGCCGAGCTTATTTTCATACGGGCCCTTAGTGCTGGGGAGGCTCCCATCCCTCGAGCACCGGCGTCGTCCAATCGGCTCCCACCGTCCGCGATCCCTCCAACCATGGCCCGAGCTCGGGCTGGGGGAATTTGCAGTGGCGCTCCTTGAGGGCAATTCCGTACGAGTTGCCCGAGTGCAGGTGCTTGATCAGCACCTTGCGGGCGATCTCATCCTCGCGCCCTTCCGGGATGGGAAAGTAGATCTTCAGAAACGAGTTCGAGTAGCGATCGAACACGGCCGGCACCCCGTCCTCCTCGAGCAGCTCCACGTCCTCGAGCCAGTTGATGTCCTGGCCCGGGGTCGCCGCGAGTAGGTCGACGCCCTCGACCAGCGACATGTCCTCTTGATACGGGAACCGGTGGCCCGAGAGGTACTCCGCGTCGATCGTGATGGAAGTCCTCCGCGGGGCATCCTGCCCCGCGTTCTGACCCTGCCGCTCGACCTCCGGTCTCGCTTGACCGCTCGGCTGCGCCTCGCTCACAGTGTCGGTCATGCGACCTCACCCCCGTTACCGGCGATCCCGGGGGCGACCGCGCCGGGCTCGGGGGCCAGGTAGTCGATCGGGTTCTCGATGTGGCGCTCGAGCAACTGCTCGATCCGCGCCAGCGTCCGCTCCTCGGACACGCCCGGAATGTAGTCGGTGCCGGCCAGGGGCACCCGCGCCATCGCCGAAGCCTCGACGGTAAGCGCGCACAGGTCCTCGGGCTCGAGGCTGTGCACATCGGTCTTCCCGCACGCCCGCGCCAGCATCTGGCATTCGAGAGTCAGCGTGTGCAGGAAGTTGTAGACGCGCTGGGCGGCCTCGTCGACCACCAGCCGCTTGCGCAGCTCGGGGTCCTGGGTGGTGATCCCGACGGGACAGCGGCCGGTGTGGCAGTGGTAGCACTGGCCCGCCGGCACGCCCACCGTCCCCTCGTAGTCGGTAACCCCGGGGATCTCCTTGTTGCAGTTCAGGGCCATGAGCGCCGAGTGGCCGATGGCGATCGCGTTCGCTCCCAGCGCCAGCGCCTTGGCCACGTCGGCGCCGTTGCGGATCCCGCCCGCCACCACCAGGTCGATCTCGTCAGCCATGCCGACGTCTTCGAGCGCGCGCCGCGCCTCGGGGATCGCCGCCATAAGCGGAATTCCGGTCTCCTCGGTGGCGATGTGGGGCCCGGCTCCGGTCGAGCCCTCGGCGCCGTCCAGATAGATGATGTCGGGGCCGCACTTGGCCGCCATCCGCACGTCGTCGTAGACCCGCGCGGCGCCGAGCTTGAGCTGGACCGGGATCTCGTAGTTGGTCGCCTCGCGGATCTCCTGGATCTTCAGCGACAGGTCGTCGGGACCGAGCCAGTCGGGGTGCCGGGCCGGCGAGCGCTGGTCGATCCCGACCGGCAGCGAGCGCATTTCGGCCACCTGCTCGGTCACCTTCTGGCCCATCAGGTGGCCGCCCAGCCCGACCTTGCAGCCCTGGCCGATGAAGAACTCGACCGCGTCGGCCAGCATCAGGTGATGCGGGTTGAAGCCGTAGCGGCTCTGGATCACCTGGTAGTACCACTTGGTCGAGAGCTCGCGCTCGGGCGGGATCATCCCGCCCTCGCCGGAGCAGGTCGCGGTGCCGGCCATCGAGGCGCCCTTGGCCAGCGCCATCTTCGCCTCGAGCGACAGCGCGCCGAAGCTCATCCCGGTGATGTAGACCGGAATGTCGAGCTCGATCGGCTTCTTGGCGAAGCGCGACCCGAGCACGGTCTTGGTCACGCACTTCTCGCGGTAGCCCTCGATCACGAACCGGGTCAGCGTCCCCGGCAGGAACATCAGCTCGTCCCAGTGCGGGATCGGCTTGAACATCGAGAACCCGCGCATCCGATAGCGCCCGAGCTCGGACTTGACGTGGATGTCGTCGATCACCTCGGGGGTAAAGATCCGGCTGCGCCCCAGCCGGTTCCGGCGCATGGGTGCGTTTTCGTCGGTGGCGGCCATGGCTCCCCCTTACAGAACCAGCTTCCGCTCGGACGGCTCGAGCGAGTCGTAGTTGTAGAGCTTCTTGCCGCACACGAACTTCTGGAGCTCGGGCGGCGAACCCAGGCCGTAGATCGAGAACTTGCGGGCGATGAACTCCGTATCCGCCTCGGTCCACTCGCCCGGCACGCAGTCGATCCCCAACGACGCCACCTTGCCGCCGACGTAGAGCGTGCCGTCGTACATCGAGTCGCCGAGGCCGTGGCCGGCGTCGCCGCAGATGATCTGCCGGCCGCGCTGCATCATGAACCCGGTCATCGAGCCGGCGTCGCCAAGCACGATAACCGTGCCGCCCTTCTGGTCGATCCCCGTGCGAGCGCCAACACGACCGCGCACGACCACATCGCCGCCGCGCAGCGCTGCCGCTGTCAAAGACCCGGCGTTGCCTTCGATCACGCACACCCCCGACATCATGTTCTCGCACGCCGACCAGCCCACTCGGCCGGTGACGTGCACCTCCGGGCCATCGATCAGCCCGCATGCGAAGTACCCAAGGCTGCCCTCGAAGGTGATCCGGCAGCGGGCCAGGATGCCCACGCCGAGCGAGTGCTTGGCCCCCGGATTGCGGACCGTCACCTCGCGCACGCCCAGCTCATACACGAGCCGGCGCAGCTCGAGGTTGATCTGCCGCGTGGTCAAATCGCGCGCGTCAAAACTCCCGCGGTCCCCGTCGATCGCCGCGGTTCCGGGGACTCGCTCGTCCAGCTCCACCAAACCTCGGGGATCGAAGCGTGGCGGCGGGGCTACCGTGTCCACACCATCACCTCGCTCTCGTACGGGTCGTAGGTCTCGATCTCGCGGTCGATCACCGCCCGGATGGCGATCTCCTCGGACGCCAGCACCACCATGTCGTCGCCCTCGTAGAGCACGAGCGGCTTGGCCGCCAGCTCGTCCTTGGCCATCCCCAGCGCGTCGTCGGACACGCAGATGTACGTGAACACGCCGTCGAGGTCCTCCAGGCTCATGCGCATGGCGTCCTCGAGCGAGGCGCCGTCCTGCATGCGCTGTGCGAGGTACACCGCGATCACCTCGGAATCGCAGTCGGAGGCAAATCGGTGTCCGAGGCGCTCGAGGCGCCGGCGCCACCGGTGGTAGTTGGTCAGCTGACCGTTGTGGACCACGGCCACGTCCGAGAACGGGTAAGCCCAGTAGGGATGGGCGTTCGAGATGTCGACGTCGGACTCGGTGGCCATGCGGACGTGGCCGATCCCGTGCGTGCCCACGTAGGCGTCGAGCTTGTAGGCGCTACCGACGGTCTGGGCGTCCCCCAGATCCTTGACGATCTCGAGCGCCGAGCCGGCGGACAAGACCTCGGTGCCGGGCACCGACTCGACGTAGTCGGCCAGGTGCTTGATCTCGCCGTCGTAGTCGACCGTGGCGGCGATCGTGTATTCGTTGATCTCATCGAGGACGG
>JAFASQ010000128.1 GCA_019244395.1 Solirubrobacterales bacterium
GGCGGGCTACACGTTGCCATGTCGAGAGGTTTACCCCTGGTCGATAAGCCAGAATCGCATATCTATGAGGAGCTACACACGCCGCGGCGTCGCTCGCCTCCTCATGGGCGCGGTCATCGGCGCGCTCGCCGCCTGCGGCGCGGGGAGCGCGCTCCCCATCCAGCAGCGCCCCGCGCCGCCCGTCCGGCTGGCCGGTGGACCGCCGGCCCACGTTGCCCTGATCGTGATGGAGAACCACGAGTACGGCGACATCATCGGCTCGCACTCGGCGCCCTACATCAACTCGCTGGCCCGTCGGTACGCGCTGGTCAGCAGCATGTACGCGATCACCCACCCGTCGCTGCCCAACTACCTGGCGCTGATTGGCGGCGCGACGTTCGGCATCTCCAGCGACTGCACGGACTGCACGGTGGGCGCGACCAACCTCGTCGATCAGCTCGCCCGTGCCCGTATCTCGTGGCGCGCCTACATGGAGGATCTGCCGGCTCCCTGCTTCATGGGCGCGAGCGCTGGCGAGTACGCGAAAAAGCACGATCCGTTCGCCTACTTCACGCGAATCGTCTCGAACCGCGGCCGGTGCGCCAGCATCGTCCCGCTCACTCGACTGAGCGCGGACGAGCGTGCGGGCGCATTGGCGAGGTTCGTGTGGATCACGCCAAACCTGTGCCACGACATGCACGACTGCTCGGTCTCGACGGGCGACGCCTTCCTGGCCAGAGTCGTGCCGCCGCTGTTGGGCTCGCTCGGTCCGGGCGGCCTGCTGTTTCTGACCTGGGACGAGGGATCGAGCGACGCGGCCTGCTGCCGGTTCGCCTCGGGAGGACACGTCGTGACAATCGTGGCCGGCTCCGGGTCCCGTCCCCACGCAACGCTCGCGGTGCCCACCGATCACTACTCGGTGCTGCAGACGATCGAGGATCTGCTCGGGGTGCGGCGACTGCGGGGGGCCGCCTGCGCGTGCACTCCGTCGCTTGAGCCGCTGCTCGCTCGAGGCTGAGGTTGATGAGCTATCGCGACTGGCGCGCGAACGGCATTTCCGCCGCGGAATCCTCCGGCACGTCCTCGAGCTCGAGCGTCGGGCCGAAGCCGACGCGTAGGACGGCACCTCCATCGGGGGCGTTGGCCGCTTCGGCAAATCCGCCGTGTGCCTCGGCCGCCTGCCGGACGATCGCCAGACCCAGGCCGGACCCGAGCTTGGAGCGCGCCTCTTTCGCCCGGTGGAAGCGGTCGAACACAAACGGGAGGTCTTCCTCGTTGAACCCGGGCCCGTGGTCGCGGACGGTCAGCGTCCCCCGGTGCAGGGTCACCTCGACGACCCCTCCCGCCGGACTCCACTTGGCCGCGTTGTCGAGCAGATTGGTCACCGCGCGCGAGATCCGGTCCGCCTCGCCGCGCACGAGAGTCGGCTCGATGACCTGTTGGAAGGTCAGCCCCGGAGCGCGGCGCCGGCCGCGCTCGACCGCGTCGCGGACCACCACGTCGAGCCGCACCTCACCGGGGTCCGCGCTCGCCTTGGTGCCGCGGGCGAGCTCGACCACGTCCCCCACCAGCGCAGTCAGCTCGTCGAGCTCCTCGATCACGTCCGCCCGAAGCGCGGCACGGTCCTCGGGCGAGAGCAGATCCTCGTCGCGCATCAGCTGGAGGTTCGCCCGGATCGTGGCGATCGGGGTGCGTAGCTCATGGGACGCATCGGCCACGAGGTTTCGCTGGGCCTCGACCGAGCGCTCGAGCGCGTCCAGTGTCTGGTTGAACGTTCGGGCCAGCCGCGCCAGCTCGTCGGAGCCGATCACGTCGAGGCGCTCGTGCTCGATCCGCTCGGGATTCGCCGCGATCGACTCCGTCTGGCGCGTGAACCGCGCGATCGGCGCCAGGGCCGTCCTGGCCACAAGGAATCCGAGCAGCGCCGCGAGCAGGATCGCCGCCCCGCCGATCATCAGCACCAACACGAGCTGACTGCTAAGCACGCTGTCGACGGTGGTCAACGGAAGGGCCACGGCAAGGGCACCTCGTGCTCCGATGCCGACCACGAGCACCCGGATGTGTGTGCCGTTGACGCGCATGTTGGTATATAGCTGGCCGCTGCCGCGGGACGCCAGCGCCCTGATGTCCGGCGTCGACGGGATCTCATAGGACCGGCTCGGCGGCACCCAGGTCACGCCGTCTGGCTTGAACAGCGTGAACGCGCCCGATGCGCCGCCGAATGCCTGGGGGGGAAGCCGCTCGAGGCCGAGCCCTTCGTCGGGGTCCTGACCGTCCCTCTGGCTCTGGCCCGGACCGCCCTGGGGCAGCGGCGACGGACCACCGCGGGGGCCCCTCCCGATGTTCGCCAACGGCTGATTGATCAGGTTCACGAGCTGGTGGTCGACCTGTCCCTGCAGTTTCGATCGCGTACCCACGTAGGACGCCACCGTGACCGCCACTGCCGCGATCGCCACAGCGACCCCGGCCACCAGCACCATCCGCGTCCGCAGGCTCATTCCTGGGGCTCCCGGAGCGAGTAGCCGACCCCGCGCACGGTATGGATCTGTGCCTGCGCCCCGGCCTCCTCCAGCTTGCGCCGCAGGTAGCCGACATACACGCGCAGCGCGTTCGAGGTGGGGCCGAAGTCATAGCCCCACACCCGGTCGTAGATCAGGGTGTGGGGCAGCACCCGACGCGGGTTGAGCATCAGCAGCTCGAGCAGCTGGTACTCGGTGCGCGTGAGCTCGACGAACTTGTCGCCCACTATGACTCCGTGGCGCCCCGAGTCGAGCCGCAGATCTCCGAAGGTCAGCGCACCGTCGACGCTGGTCTCGCCGCCGGCCCGGCGCATGAGCGCGCGGAGCCGAGCTTTCAGCTCGTCGATGTCGAACGGCTTGACCAAGTAGTCGTCGGCGCCGGCGTCCAATCCGTCGATCCGGTCGCTGATCGCGTCACGCGCGGTGAGCATCAGGACCGGGACGCGATTGCCCTCACGGCGAAGCAGCCGGCACACCTCGAGCCCGTCGATGTCGGGCAGGCCGACGTCGAGCACCACCGCATCGGGCAGGCTGCTCGAGATCTCCGATAGCGCGCCGGCGCCGGTCTCCGTGAGCCGCACTTCGTAGCCGGCCAGCGACAAGGCGCGGCGCAGGACATCGCGCAAAGCACGGTCATCGTCGACGACCAACAGTCTCATATCTCTCTGAATTCTCGTCCGTCGCCGGCGTTTGCGCGAGATCTTCCTACTTAGGTCTTACCTCGTGCAGATCGCGCAGCACCGCGCCGAGGATCCCGTTCACGAAGGCGGGCGCTTCCGTGCCGCAGAAGCGCTTGGCCGTCTCCACCGCCTCGTCGATCGCGCCCTCCGGCGGGATGGCCCGGTCGCCCGGCAGCTCGTGCCCGTAAAGGAGCTCGGCCAGGCCCACTCGCAGGATCGAGCGCTCGAGCGGCGCGATGCGCTCCAGCGACCATCCGCTCGCGCGAGTCCGGATTAGCTCGTCGAGCTCGCTCTGGTGATCGCGGACCAGCTGGGCGAGCGCGCTCGTAAACCCGGGAACGTCCGGGGGAAAGGTCTGCTCGAGCGGCCGACCGAGCAGATCGCTCTGATACAGCGCCCAGATCGCAGCGCGGCGCTGCTCGGTCCTACGCACCTCGACGAGTGTAGTCGCGACCGAATCAGTCGATGACCGTCAGCTCCTTGGCGAGGCCGGAGAGGATCTCGCGTCCGCTCCCGGTGACCACGACGAGGTCCTCGATCCGGACCCCGAGCTCGCCGGGTAGATATACGCCGGGCTCGACCGTGACGACGTTCCCGGGTTCGAGCACCGCGTCGGAGCGCTGCGCCAGGCGCGGATCCTCGTGGACCTCGAGGCCCACGCCGTGCCCCAGGCCGTGCCCGAACCGCTCGCCGTGCCCCCGCGAGTCGATCACGTGACGGGCTACCGCGTCGACCTCGCGGCCCGCCGCACCCGCGGCGATCGCCTGGACTCCCTTGATCTGCGCGTCGAGGACTAGTTGGTGGATCTCGGCGCCGTGTCCGTTGACGCTCCCCGCCGCGAGCGTCCGCGTGCAATCCGAGCAGTAGCCGCCAAGCTGCGCGCCCCAGTCGATCACCACCAGTTCACCGCTTGTGATCTCGACGTCGCGCGGCCTGGCGTGGGGCAGCGCACCATGCGGGCCGGTAGCGACGATCGGTTCGAAACTCGGCCGGTCCGCCCCGAGGCGGCGCATCTCGAACTCGAGGGCGATGGCCAGCTCGCGCTCGCGGTGTCCCACCAGACCGTGCGAGATGATCCGGGCGAAGGCTTCGTCGGCCAGCTCGGCCGCGGCTCGAATCGCGGCCACCTCCTCGGGCGCCTTGATCGCCCGCAGGTTCTCGACCAGCCCGTGCAAACCGTCTAGCTCGATCCGATCGGGTAGCCGCTCGCGCAGACGCGCGTGCTCGCGCACGGAGAGGTGCGCCTCCTCGAACCCCAGACGGGTGTCGCCGGCTGGAAGTGCATCGGCGATCGCTTCGAGCCGATCCTGCGACGGTCCCACGCGGTCGAACGACGCGTCCAGCTCCTTGGCCGCCTGCTCGACGTAGCGGAAGTCGGTCGCGAACACTCGCATGTCCGGCCCGATCAGCGCGATGGCGCTGCTGCCCGTGAAGCCGGTCAGGTATCGCACATTGACCGGGTTGGTGACGAGTATGGCGTCCGCAGCGGCGCCGGCGAGGAGCTCGACCAGACGGTCGGCGCGCGTGCTCATCCGCTCATCTCGGCGCGCAGGCGCTCGAGTGCCTCGCGGTAACCGTCCGGCCCCTTGCCGGCGACACGGGCGATACACAGCTCGGCGATGACCGACTGGCGGCGCCACGGCTCGCGAGCATCCACGTCGGAGAGGTGGACCTCGACCGCCGGGAGCCGGGTCAGCTCGAGCGCATCGCGGATCGCGTACGAGTAGTGGGTCCAGGCGCCTGGATTGAGCACGATCCCGTCGGCCTGCCCGGCCAGCCGGTGTAGGTGCTCGACGAACTCACCTTCGTGGTTGGTCTGGAAGAAGCGGACCTCGAGCCCCAGCTCGCGTGCGTCGGCGCCGATCTTCAGCTCGAGCTGCTCCAGCGTGAGGCTGCCGTAGTGCGCGGGATCGCGCCGGCCCAGCTGGTCGAGGTTCACGCCGTGCATGACTTCAACGCGGCCCAGCATCGCGAGCGTCAGCCGGCCAGCTCTCTGACCGTTGCCACGAGATCACGGGCCGGGACGGCGCAGCCGGTGCGGGGCGCGCCGGGCGCGTCGAGCAGGACGAAGGGCACCTCGCCCGAGCCGCGGCGCTTCTTGTCGCGTCCGGTGGCCATCACCACGGCGTCCGGGTCGGCGTGCTCGAGCCTCGTCGGGAGGCCTTTTGCCCCGAGCAGCTGGGCCACCTCCTCGCGGAGGTCCTCCTGACCGGAGAGGCGCAGCGCCGCGAGCAGCCCGAGGGCCACCGCCTCACCGTGGCGGTAGGCCGCGTATCCGGTGGCCGCCTCGATCGCATGGCCCACGGTATGCCCGAGGTTCAGCACCTGACGGATTCCGGCGTCGCGCTCGTCGCGGGCGACGATTCGGAGTTTGGTGCGCGCGCACGCGGTGATCACGTGCGGATCGGCCGGGTCTGCGCCGGCCCGTACCCGCTCCCACAGCTCTCCCCCGGCGATCAGCGCGGTCTTCACAACTTCCGCATAGCCGGCGGCTCGCTCGGTGGCCGGGAGCGTGTTCAGGGTGTCGACGTCCGCGAGCACCGCCGAGGGCTGGTGGAAGGCGCCGACATAGTTCTTCGCCTCGGACAGGTCGACGCCGGTTTTGCCGCCGTAGGCGGAGTCAACCTGCGCCACCAGGGTGGTCGGCACCTGCACGTAGCGCACGCCACGCTGGTAGGTCGCGGCGCAGAACCCGCCCAGGTCCCCCACCACCCCACCGCCGAGCGCGACCACCACGTCGTCGCGCGTCATGCCGGCTCGGACCAGCTCCGTCCACACGATCTCGGCATGGGCGATGGTCTTCGATTGCTCACCGGGCATGATGCGTATGCGCGCACCGAGCGGCTCCAGGAGATCCCCGTAGAGCCGTCCCGCGGTGCCGTCGGTCACGAGGAACCGGCTCCCGGTGATGGCGGGCGGCCAGAAGCCGTGCTTGGTCACGAGCCCGGCTCCGATGTAGACGGGGTAATCGGCCGACGCGTTCGTCGCCCACAGCAGCTTGCTGCGCGGAGGGAGCCCATTCAGGGCCTCGAGGACGGGCTGCATCCGGTCTGAGCACTCGGCGGGAACTGCCGCGTCCGCCAGCTCGGCGTAGAGCGGCTCGCGCGCGCGGTACAGGCGTTCGAACTGCGATTGCTCGCGCGCCAGAGGACGGTTGCTGTCGCGGCACCTCACCCAGGCCAGCTCCAGCCCCACGTCGAGCCAGATCGTCAGGTGGTTCTCTAGGGCGTCTCGGACCTGCTCGTGCCCCACCGCGCCTCCGCCCAGCGCCACCACCCCCGGCTGCGGGGCGTTCAGGAGCTCGAGCGTCACCTCTTCCTCGGTCCGTCTGAACACGGCCTCGCCGTCCTCGGCGAATACGCGGTCGATCGGCTTGCCCAGCCGCTGCTCGATGACGGAGTCGACGTCGTGCGCACGGGCGCCGAGGGCCTGCGCCAGGCTGCGGGCCGCGGTCGACTTGCCCGCGCCCATGAAGCCGATGCACGCGATGGCGCGGCCGATGCCCGGCCTCGCCTCGGCTATCCCCGCCGCCACGCGATCCGCTCCTCGTAGGCGCTCAGCGCGGCGCGGACGTCGCCGATGTGATCGCCCCCGAACTTGCGCCGGTAGGCGTCGGCCAGCACGAACGCCACCATTGCCTCCCCCACCACGCCGGCGGCCGGCACCGTGCACGAGTCCGTGCGCTCGCGCAGCGCCTCGGCGGGTTCGTGCGTGGCTATGTCGACGGAGCGCAGCGGCTTCGTGAGGGTCGGCAGCGGCTTCATCGAGCCGCGGACCACTAGCGGCGCCCCGGTGGTCATCCCGCCCTCGAGCCCGCCGGCGTGGTTGGTTTCCCGGTAATAGCCGCGCCGCTCGTCGTAAAAGATCTCGTCGTGGGCCTGCGAGCCGGGCACGCCGGCGACTTCGATGCCGTCGCCGATCGCGACCGCCTTGATGGCCTGGATGGACAGCACAGCCTGCCCGAGGCGGCCGTCGAGCCGCTCCTCCCAGGAGACGTGCGAACCGAGTCCCGGCACCAGGCCGAATGCACGCACCTCGAACACCCCGCCCAGCGACTCGTTGGCTTTCCTCAACCGGTCAATCTCTTGGACCATCGCGGTGCTCGCGTGGGGGTCCAGGCAGCGGACGGGTGAATCGTCAACGCGCTCGAAGCTCGCGGGCGTCAACTCGTCTTTGTGCGGCGCTTTGACGCTCGTGATCTGGGTCACATGGGAGAACACCTCGACGCCCAACTCGCGCAGGAACGCCTTGGCCACCGCTCCCCCGGCGACGCGGGCGGCGGTCTCACGCGCGGAGGCGCGTTCCAGGATGTTTCTCACGTCGGTCTGGGCATACTTCTCCGTGCCGACGAGGTCGGCGTGGCCGGGCCGCGGTAGATGTACCTCGGGGACCGCGGCCTCGACCGGCCACGGGTTCATCCGCTCCTCCCAGTTGGCGTAGTCGCGGTTTGTCACTTGGAGCGCGATCGGTCCACCCAGCGTTCCACCGTGGCGGACGCCCCCCGTCACCTCGACCTGGTCGCGCTCGATCTTCATCCGCCCGCCGCGCCCGTGACCGAGCTGGCGCCGGGCGAGGTCGCGGTTGATCTCGTCCCGCTCGAGGTGCAGGCCCGCCGGCATCCCCTCGAGGATGCAGGTCAATCCGGGGCCGTGGGACTCCCCGGCGGTGGTTAGCCGCAACGACATGGCCGACGAAGGTTACGGAGCGGTCGCGGCTTGCCGTGGGTCCCGTGCGGCGTCCGCGGGTCCCGTGCGCTGCGCGTCACGTCCTGGCTGATAGGCCCCGGCTCCGCCGCACCATGGACAGGTGACTTCGTGCGGAGTCCCGCCGAGGCCGGAGATCAGCTGGCCGGTTCCGCGGCACGGGGTGCAGGTCCTCCGCGCATCATCTGACGTGGCGCTCATCGCGCCCCACCATAGCCGCTGCTAGGAGCCCGGGCGCGAGCCGCGGCGGCGAGCCAGGAGCTCGCGCACGTGCGCGAGCACGCCGCGCGTCCTGGGGTCGTCGGCCGGGGCGTCAGTACGCTCCGCGGCGCGGCGCTCTGCGGGCCGCTCGCGATCAGCCTCGCGGACACGGGAGATCTCCTGCTCTAGGTGCCCACTGTCCGGTTCGTGGACGGACATGCCTCCCACCATACAGCGCAGGCTCCGCGCCGACGTGCGTCACTCTCCGTGTCGCATCTCCACCGCGCGGCGCATCAGCTCGATGGGCGCCCGTCGGCCGGTGAACAGCTCGAAGCTGAGGGCTCCCTGGCGCACGAGGAGCTCCCGCCCCCGGACGACGCGGACCTGTCGTGCCCGTGCTGCTTGTACGAGCGGGGTCTCAGAATCTCCATACACGAGGTCAACCACGCAGCCGTAATCCGTCAAGTCATCGGCAGCGATCGGCAGCGTCGTGAACGTGTCTTCGCTCGGATCGAGCCCGCTCGCCGTGCAGTTGACGAGCAGGTCTGCGGGCGCCGCGCGATCGACTGCCGCGCCGCCGAGCTCGGCGGCCAGCGCCTGGGCGCGCTTCGGTGTCCGGTTCCAGATCCGCACCTCGCGCGCGCCGGCGTCGAGCAGCGCCCACACAACCGCGCGGGCGCTCCCGCCCGCCCCCAACACGAGCGCGCTGCGGCCGGCCGGCGCGAACGGCAGCGCGCCGATCAGGCCGGGCGCGTCGGTGTTGTCGGCGACGATCCGCCCGTTCCCTTCGAACACCAGCGCGTTGGCGGCGCCGATGGCGCGGGCGCACGGCGTCGGGTCGGTGGCGAAAGCGAGCGCCGCCTCCTTATGCGGGATGGTCACGTTCACGCCGCGGAATCCCACATCCGGGAGCGCCACGACTGTCTCGGCGAACACCTCGGGCGGGATCGGCAGCAGCTGATAGCGCCAGCCGGTCAGCCCTACCGCCGCGAGCGCGGCGTTCTGGATGGCCGGGGAGCGGCTGTGGGCGACCGGCCAGCCGACCACCCCGAGCCGGGTTGTCGAGCCCTCCACCAACGAGTCCTAGGAGCAGCGCTCGGGCGAGCGGCCGCCCCGCGCGCTCCGCGCCCGCTGGTACTTCGCCTGATCGGCCAGGAACTGGTTGTAGCCCGACTCGAACACGCTCGAGCCGTTGCCGCACACCTTGGCCACGAAGTACAGGAAGTTCGTCTCGGCCGGGTGCGCCGCGGCCTGGATCGCGGCCAGGCCCGGATTGTCGATCGGGGTCGGCGGAAGCCCCTTGTGGATGCGAGTGTTGTACGGCGAGGGCGAGCTCAGCTGCGATTGGGTGAGCGGCCTGGTGTAGTTGCCGGTGGCGTAGCGTGTGGTCGCATCGATCTGAAGCGGCATCCCGATCCGCAGGCGGTTGTAGATGACCGACGCGACGAGCGGCGCGTCGTGGGCGGTGGCGGCCTCGGCCTGCACCATCGAGGCGACGATCAGCACTTCGTAGGGGGTGAGGCGCTGGCTGCGTGTGTAGGCCAGGTTGACGCTCGCGAACTGCTGGCGGAACGTGCTCAGCTGATCGCTCACCAGCTTTTGGACGCTGATCGGCTCGACCAGCTGGTAGGTGTCGGGAAACAGGAAGCCCTCGAGATCGGGCGTGTGGCGGGGCGCCCCGTAGGCGGCGAAGTTGATGAGCGGCGAGCGGCGCGTGGCGGCGGCGTAGCTGCCCTTCACCCCCTGCGCGCGCAGCAGGGCGTCGATCTGCCCTCGCGTCCTGCCCTCGATGATCGTGATGTTCGTCGTCTTGGCCGCCGGCGGTGGCGTGGTGAGAATCTTCAGCACCCCGCCGTAGGTCATCCCCTGCTGGAGGTGGTAGGTGCCAGCCAGGAGGCTGCCGCGCTGCCCGGCCAGCATCGCGCGTAGCTCGAAGAAGAACCCCGACGGCACCACCCCGTCCTTGGCCAGCTCGTCGCCGATCTGCCGCGCGTTGGCGCGCGCGGGCACGGTCACCGTCACGCTCCCGTGCGGCGAGCCGTGGAAGGGCTGGAACAGCTGGACCAGGAACCAGATGAGCACGACGCCGAGCGCCAGTGGGAGCAGGGCGAAGATCCGCCCGACCCACGAATGCTTGCGCCGTGGCCGCGTCGGCCGTCGCCGCGGCGGCGCCTTGCGGCCGTTGGCGCCGGACCGGGGTCGCGCGCGCTGGCGCCCCCGCCGCGCCTGCTCTCGCTCTTCGGCCGTGCGCTCGAACCCGTCAGCCATCAGGCGCCTCCTGGGAGGGAAGCGCCGCAGCCTTCCCACCACTCGGCTGGCTAGCCAGCCAGCTTTCGAGCAAGTGCGCAGCGGCGCGGGAGTCCTCTTCGGCGCGCCCGCCGGTCCGCTCGGCCAGGCGCGTCGTGAAGCGCTCGTCGTAGAGCTCGACCGGCACCGATAGCTCGCGCTCCAGCCGGGCGGCGAACTCGCGCGTCTCCTCCGTCTGTGCCGAGTCGCGGCCGGAAAGCGACAGCGGAAGCCCCACGACCACCCGGTCGGCGTCGAGCTCGCGGACCAGCGTGCGCAGACGCGCCAGCCCGCGCCGGGACAGCGGCGCACGGACCGGTTCGACCGGGGACGCGAGCACGCCGGTGGGGTCTGAGACCGCACACCCGCACCGCGCCCGCCCGTAATCGAGCGCTAGCACGCGCATGACCTTATACGTTGCACCGGAGGCGGGTCACGCGCTCAGCGCGGACTCGATGGCCGCTCGAGCGGCCTCGAAGGCCCGCGGGAGCCCGGCGGGATCGCGGCCGCCGGCGCGAGCCAGGGTGTCGCGTCCGCCACCGCCGCCACCCACCTCGGCCGCGGCCAGCTTGACGATCTGGCCGGCCCGGACGCCCCGCGCGACCAGGGCAGGCGCGACGCTGGCCACCAGATCGACGCGGTTCTCACCGGAGCTCCCAAGCACGATGGCCGCGTCGCCCAGCTTGCTCTTGAGGCGGTCAGCGACGTCGAGCAGCGCCTTGCCGTCGAGCGAGCGCACCTCGGTGACCAGCACGCGAGCTCCGTCGCGCTCGATGGCTGCCGCGGCCAGGCGGTCGACATCGACGGCCTCCTCGGTCGCACCCCGGCGGGCGGCGCGCTCGAGCGCGCGCACCTGCGAGCGCAGCTCGGCCACTTCCTCGGCCACTCGTTCGGGCGGGACGCGAAGGGTGCGCCCGGCCTCGGTCAAGGCGCGGTCATGCCGGCGCATCAGCTCGACCGCCTCCGCCCCGGTGATCGCCTCGATGCGGCGCATGTTGGCCGCGCTCGAGCCCTCGCTCAGGACCTTGAACAGCCCGATCTCGGCCGTGCCCCGCACATGCGTGCCGCCGCACAGCTCGCGTGAGAACGAGCCGTCGCCGACTTCGACCATCCGCACCACGTCGCCGTACTTCTCCCCGAACAGCGCCATCGCGCCAAGGTGCCGCGCCTCCTCGAGCGTCGTGGTGAGCGCGCGGACCGGCTGCGCCTCGAGGATCCAGCGATTCACCTGCTCCTCGACGTCGTCGAGCTCCTCGGGAGTCAGCGCCTTGCCGTGGGTGAAGTCGAAGCGCAGCTTGTCCGGGCCGACGTATGAGCCGGCCTGGCGGACATGCGTGCCCAGCCGCCGGCGCAGCGCCGCGTGGAGCAGGTGCGTCGCGGTGTGGTTGCCCTCGGTGGCGTGCCGGGCCGCGCGGTCGACCGACGCGCGCACCCGCTCACCGGCCTCGATCGTGCCCCGTTCGGGGACCACGGCGACAACCTGGTCGTCGCCGATGCGCAGGACGTCCTCGACGCGCGCGCGGCAATCTCCGCTCAGGCACTCGACGTAGCCTGAGTCGGCCACCTGGCCCCCGCCGGTGGCATAGAACGGCGACTCGACCAGCTTGATCAGGACGCGGCCGTTCTGTCCGGCCGCCGCGCCGACGGTGGTCTCGCGATCGGTCGTCTCGTAGCCCACGAACTCGGTGGCGAACCCGGCCTGGCCGGCCAAGTCCGCGGCGTGCTCGCGGACCTCTTGGCCTCCGGCGAACCTGCCGGCGCTGGCCCGGGCCCGCTGGCGCTGGTCCTCCATGAGCACCTCGAACCCCTCCTCGTCCACGCCGAGGTCGTGCTCGGCGACCAGCTCGAGGGTGAGGTCGATCGGAAAGCCGTAGGTGTCGTGGAGGAGGAAGGCGTCGGACGCCGCGATGCCCTCGGCTCCGCTTGCGCGGGCACGCGCGATCAGTTCGTCGAGGCGCTTCAGCCCGTGCTCGAGTGTGCGCCCGAAGCTCTCCTCCTCGGACTCGAGCCACTTGCGCACGAGATTCCGCTCCGCGACAAGCTCGCGGTACTCGCCGCCCATCAACTCGGTCACTACGTCGGCATATCGGTTGAGGAAGCCGGGACCGAGCTCGAGCGAGCGACCCTGCTGGATCGCCCGCCGCATGACCCGCCGCAGGACGTAGCCGCGATCCTCGTTGGACGGCACGACGCCGTCGGCGATCAGGAAGGTCATCGCCCGGCTGTGGTCGGCCAGCAGCCGCAGCGCCCGGTCGGTCGGGTAGTCCCGACCGTAGCGCCTCCCCGACAGCTCCTCGCCCAGCTCGATCAGCGGCGCGAACTGATCGGTCTCGAACACCGACGGCTTGTCCTGCTGGATCGAGGCCAACCGGTTCAGGCCGAGTCCCGTGTCGATGTTCTGTGCCGGCAGCGGCGTCAGCGTGTTGATCGGGTCCTGATCGAACTGCATGAACACGAGGTTCCAGTACTCGAGGAACCGCTCGTTCTCGCCGCCGGGCAGATCGTCGGCCTGGCCGAACTGAAGGCCCCGGTCGAGATACAGCTCAGAGCATGGCCCACACGGGCCGGTCGGGCCGGCCTGCCAGAAGTTCTCCGAGCGCTCGCACTCGACGATCCGCTCGCGCGGGACGCCGATGTCCAGCCACGCCTCGATCGCCTCCTCGTCGGGGCCGAGCCCCAGCTCGTCGGCGCCCGCGAACACCGTGATCCAGATCTTCTCGGGCGGGAAGCCGAAGCCCTGGGTCGAGAGCTCCCATGCGTACCGTGCGGCCTCTCGCTTGAAGTAGTCCCCGAACGAGAAGTTGCCGAGCATCTCGAAGAAGGTGAGATGCCGGCTGGTCGTGCCGATGATGTCGATGTCGACCGTGCGGAACGTCTTCTGGCAGGTCGCGACGCGCGGGTAGGGCGGGCGCTCACGGCCGAGGAAGTACGGCTTGAGCGGGTGCATACCGGCGATCGTGAAGAGCGCCGACGGGTCGTGCTCGGCCGGGATCAGCGAGGCCGAGGGCAGGCGCCGATGGTCCTGCTCCGCGAAGAACTCAAGGTACGTGCGGCGGATCTCATCGGAGCTCATTCCCATCGAGCCACGCAGTGTAGGCGGACGCGGGGCGAGGTCTGGCCGGTGAGGAGGTCCGCGACCGGCGGGCGATCGTCCCCCACCCCAGGACCAGCTCGCCGTCCATCAGGCAGGCGAGCTGACCGGGCGCGGCCCCCTCCACCGCGTCCTCAAGCGCTAGTTCCAGCGCCGGGTGCCGACCAGGCTCGGCATCATCCGCCACACGGCAGGGCAGCGGGCGCGAGCGGTAGCGCAGCTTCACGCGATCCACCCGTGCCGCGGGGCGGTGCAGCCGGGCGTGGCGCAGGTCCACGTGCGTCGTTTCGAGCGCGGACCGCGGCCCGACGGTCACCTCGTTGCGCATGGCGTCCTTGTCGAGGACGTAGAGCGGCTCGCCGGCGGCCGGAATTCCGATGCCGCGGCGCTGGCCCACGGTGAAGCGGTGCTGGCCGCTGTGGCGGCCCAGCACGCGCCCACGAGCGTCCACGACCTGGCCGCGGCGGTCGGTCAGGCCGCCGTGGCGGGCCAGGAACCGGGCGCGGTCGGTTCCCGCCAGGAAGCAGAGATCCTGCGAGTCGGCCTTGCTCGCCACCGGCAGACCGGCGTCGGCGGCGATCGCCCTGACCTGGGGCTTGAACAGCTCGCCGAGCGGGAAATGCATCCGGGCGAGCGAGGCCGGCGACAGCGCCGCGAGCATGTAGGTCTGGTCCTTGCCCGGATCCGCCGCGACGCGCAGGAGCGGCCCGTCGCGATGATGGGCCTCGGCCGTGCGCGCGTAATGTCCGGTGGCCAGGCGCGCGCAGCCGAGGCGGGCGGCCAGGTCGAGCATCGCATCGAGCCGGACATGACCGTTGCAGCCGACGCATGGGTTCGGCGTCTCGCCGGCGGCGTAGCCAGCGATGAACGGCTCAACCACGCCGGCGCGGAACTCCTCGCGGAGGTCGATCGTGAAGTGCGGCAGACCCATTCCGTGCGCGAGTGCGCGGGCCTGGACCACGGCGGAGGCCGAGCAGCAGCTGCGCTCGGCGTCATTCTCGGGATCCGCCCACAGCTCGAGGGTGACCGCCGCGGTGTCGCCTTCGCGCGCGCACAAGAGGGCCGCCACCGCGCTGTCCACGCCGCCGCTCATGGCCACGAGCGTGCGGGGACGCTTTCCGTGGCCGTGGCCGTGGGGGGCCAGATCGGCTTGCATCCGCACGGCTGCCCCGAGGGCCCGGGCCAGGGCGTCGGCGGCGACGTCGGCTGCGTGGCGCTTGGCCGGGCTGAGACCGCCCAGCTCTGCGGCGATCTCCGCCGGCCCGATCCTGGCCACGTCGAGGATCGACTGTCCGCGCGCGAGCGTCACCGCAGCGCTGCCGGCGGCGGCTGCGGCGCCGCAGCCGCGCGCGTCGAAGCCGGCGTCGGCCACGTGGTCGCGCTCGACGCTCACGGACAGCTCGACCCGATCGCAGCAAGCGGCACCGCCGGCGGCGGCGGTGAACGCACCCTCAGGCCGGCGGCCGTGGCCCTGCGGCGAGGTCAGATGGTGCTCGAAGGCGACGGCGTCCATCGCCGGCGAGGATAGACCCCGCCAATTTCGCGGCCCGCCGCGCCGTCGATGTGGCTGGCATTCCCGCAACCTAAGCCGCCGCTTAGACTGCCGTTATGGCTGGGCTCTCGGGCGACGTGTCGTGCCACGCCGACTCCCATGAGCAAGTCAGATGGTTTGGCGACGACATCGCGCTGCGGAGAGTCGGCGTCTCCAACCGCTATGGCGGCGCCGTCGTGGCGCGTCAGGCGGGCCTCAGTCCGAGCTCGCGCAGCTGCCCGGAGTCGACCGGCGCCGGCGCCCCGGTCAGCGGGTCGGCCCCGCTGGCTGCCTTCGGGAACGCGATCGTGTCGCGGATCGATTCGGTTCCGGCCAGGGCGCCGACGATCCGGTCGATGCCCATGGCGATGCCCCCGTGCGGCGGAGCACCGTAGCGCAGGGCATCGAGCAGGAAGCCGAAGCGCGCCTCAGCCTCGTCGGGCCCGATCCCAAGCAGCTCGAACACGCGCTGCTGGACGTCGAGCCGGTTGATACGGATCGATCCACCGGCAATCTCAGTGCCGTCGAGCACGAGGTCGTAGGCACGGGAGCTGAGATTCGCCGGATCGCTCAGGGCGCCCGCGGGCGAGGTGAACGGATGGTGCGCGGCGTCCCAGCGCTGCGCGCCGGCATCCCAGAAGAAGGCGGGAAACTCGACCACCCAGAGGATGTCGTGCCGGTCACGCGGAATCTCCTCAAAACGGCGGGCGAGCTCCATGCGCAGAGCGCTGAGCGTCTGGCCGACGGTCGTGACCTCGTCGGCGACGATCAGGAGCAGGTCGCCGGGCCCGGCCTCGAGCCGCTGGTTGATCGCGGTGAGCTCGGGCGGCGCGAGGAACTTGGCGATCGGGGAGCGCCAGCCCTCCTCCTGGACGAACGCCCACACCAGCCCCTTGGCGCCGTGCTGCTTGGCCAGCTCGGTCAGCGCGTCGAGGTCCGAACGCGGGAGCTCGCGCGGCCCGGCGTTGATCCCCCGCACCACGCCTCCCGAGCTGAGCGCGCCGGCGAACACCTTGAACTCGGTGCCGCCCAGCGCCTCGCCGAGGTCGTGGAGCTCGAGGCCGAAGCGGGTGTCGGGACGGTCGATGCCGTAGCGGGAGACCGCCTCGCCGAAGGTCATCCGGGGCCACGGCGGCGACGCGACCGCGAACCCCTCGCGCTCGAACACGGCGGTCATCACCGCCTCCATGCAGTCGATCACGTCGTCCTCGTCGACGAACGCCATCTCGATATCGAGTTGGGTGAACTCCGGCTGACGGTCGGCGCGGGTGTCCTCGTCACGGAAGCAGCGGGCGATCTGGTAGTAGCGCTCCATGCCGCCGATCATCAGCAGCTGCTTGAACAGCTGGGGAGACTGCGGCAGGGCGTAGAACGAGCCCGGCTGGATCCGAGCGGGGACCAGGTAATCGCGTGCGCCCTCGGGCGTGGAGCGAGTCAGATAGGGCGTCTCGATCTCGAGGAAGTCGCGCTCGTTCAGCACCTCGCGCATGGTCGAGATCACGCGGTGGCGCAGCGCGATCGTCCGCTGGACCTGGGCGCGGCGCAGGTCCAGCGCGCGGTGGCGCAGACGGATGATCTCGTCCACATCGGCCCCGTTGTCGACCGGGAACGGCGGCGTCTCGGCATCAGCCAGGATCTCGAGGTTCGCCACCGACAGCTCGACCTCGCCCGTGACGAGGTTCGGGTTGACGTTGTGGGGCTCGCGCCGGCTGACCGTCCCGAACGCGGTGATCACGTCCTCTGAGCGCAGCGCATGCGCCCGGGCGTGGGCCTCGGGCGCGGTTTCGGGATGGAACACGAGCTGGACGACCCCCGAGCGATCACGCAGGTCGATGAAGATCAGCCCGCCATGGTCGCGCCGGCGGTTCACCCAGCCGGCCACCCGGGCCTCGGTGCCGGCGCGCTCCGCGGTCAGCTGGGCGCACCAGGCGTCGCGGTAGCCATTGGGTCGGGGCGCGTGCTTCATTGCTACAGCCGTCCGCCGCGGAGGATCGCCGGGATCACATCGGACGGGCCCAGTTCTCGTTGCTCGCCCGATTCCATGTCCTTGAGCGACACCCGGCCGTTTCCGTTGCCGACGATGGCCACGAACCGGGCGCCGATCCGGTCGGCGTGCTTGAGCTGGCCCTTGAGCGAGCGGCCGGCCAGCTCAAGCTGCGCCTGCAGGCCGGCGCGGCGCGCCTCGCGCGCGAGCTCGAACCCGGCGCGGGTGGCCTCACGCTGGCCCAGCGCGACGAACAGGTCGACCAGCTCGGCCCGCGGCGCGAGGTCCCGCGCGACCAGCAGCATCCGCTCGACCCCCGCCGCCCAGCCGACCGCGGGCGTGGCGGGGCCGTCCAGCAGCTCGATCAGGCCGTCGTATCGCCCGCCGCCCCCCACGCCCGATTGGGCGCCCAGCTCGTCGCTGGTGAACTCGAACACGGTCCGGGTGTAGTAGTCAAGGCCACGGACGAGCGTCGGGTCGAGCTCGTATGAGATTCCCGCGTCGTCGAGCAGCGCGCGCACCTGGGCGAAGTGCTCGGCGTCCGCTGGGTCGAGCCGGTCGAGAAGCTTGGGCGCATCGCGCATCACCGCGCGCGTACGCCGGTCGTCCGCGTCGAAGGCGCGCAGCGGGTTGAGGTCGATCCGGTTGCGCACCTCCTCGGCCAGCTCGTCCTCGTGGGCGCGCAGAAAGCGCCTCAGCTCCTCGCGATACTCGGCGCGCGTAGCCGGCGTCCCGAGGCTCGCGAGGCGCAGGCGATCGTGCCTGACGCCGAGCCCGTCCAGCAGCTCGGCCAGGAGCACGATCAGCTCCGCATCGGTCTCCGGCGCCGGCGAGCCGATCGCCTCGGCGCCGACCTGCCAGAACTGCCGATAACGGCCGCGCTGCGGCGCCTCGGAGCGGAAGAAGGTTGACAGGTACCAAAGCTTCACCGGCTGCGCGAGCTTGTGCATCCCGTGCTCGAGGTAGGCGCGACAGACCGGGGCCGTCCCTTCCGGGCGCAGCGTGAGCGAGCGGCCGCCCCCGTCGTCGAAGGTGTACATCTCCTTCCGCACGATGTCGGTGCCCTCCCCCACCCCGCGCGCGAACAGCTCCGTGGCCTCGATGGCCGGCGTCTCGATCCTGCGGTAGCCGGCGGCGCTGAGGATCTTCTCCGCCTGCTCCTCGACCACCTTGCGGCGCGCCGCCGACTCGGGAAGGATGTCGAAGGTGCCGCGGGGGGCTTGAATCACCTGTGTACCGTCCGGTAAGCGGGGTACGTGGAGCGCGAGCCCCGGGGGCCGTCAGGCAACCACGCAGGAGCCGCTGCGCAGCAGCGCTGCGTGAGGCTCCGAGGACGCAGCGCCGGACGACTCGTGCGGGGGGCGGCCGTTGGGCGAGGCTGGATGCCGAGCGGGCCCCGCACGAGGGTCATCCGGGCGCGATACATGTGCCCCGGTTGGCAGACGGCGTACTTGCGCTCACCGCTCCGCGAGCTCGCGCAGGAACGGGTTGGTGGCGCGCTCGCGCCCGAGCGTGGTGAGGCCCATGTGGCCGGGGTACACCGTCGTTTCCGGCGAGTATGTGCTGATGAGCTGCTCGATCGAGGCCAGCAGGGTCGGCCAGTCGCCCCCCGGCAGATCGACCCGGCCGACCGAGCCCTGGAACAGGACGTCGCCGGAGAAAAGCGCTTCGTGCTCGGTGATCGCGTAGCTGACATGACCCGGGCTATGGCCAGGGGTGAAGGTCACTTCGATGCTCATGCCGGCCA
>JAFASQ010000144.1 GCA_019244395.1 Solirubrobacterales bacterium
GTCGGTCATCGGGTCGATCCGCCAGTAGTTGACCGGCCAGCCCGTCGCGAAGAACTGCGCCACCTCGTGGATGTAGCCCTTGTTCCAGATCCGGTTCCAGGCCTCCTCGACGAGGTCGTGAGGCACCTCCAGGCCGTACTTCTCGAGCGGCATCAGGTAGCTGCGGTAGTAGTCGTCGTAAATCCACCGCCGCCATGCCTCGGCGTAGCTCTCGCGGTCCTTGCGCCGGTCCTTGGTGCCGTACTCGATGAACGTCCCGATCGCGGCGTCGACGACCGCGTGGTTATTCCACCACGCGTAGCGGAGATCGCGCGCGAGCAGCTCGCGGTTGCGCTCGTCGGCGAGCGCCATCACGATGATCGAGTAGCCGTTGGAGATGTGGCGCGACTCGTCCGACTGGACCGAGTGGAACACGGTCGGCAGCAGGTAGTCGCCGTTGGCCGCCGCCTCCGACGGCATCGCTACGAACAGCGTGTTCGTGAACGCCGTCTCGGCGACGATCGTCAGGTAGATGTCGGCCGCCGTGATCGCGTCACCGGTGATGAACCCCTCCCCGAACTGACGGCCGATCGTCCCCGCGTAGCAGTTCGCGAATGCCTTCTCGGTGATGTCGAACCCGGCCGGGTCGATGTAGTGGTTCATGTACAGCCGCTTGAGGTTCATCTGGATCGTCGAGTGGCGTACCTCGTCGATCATCTGCACGGCCAGGCCGTTGTGCACCTCGGGATTCGGCACCGCGTTGATCGCCAGCGGCATCGCCCGCGCGGCCGATATCTCGGGGAACGGGATGATGCTGAGGAACAGCTTCTGCCACTCCATCCAGCGCTGCTGGACGTGGCGGAACATGTTCCCGCGAATCGCGCCGTCCATCGCGCCGAACACGCGCTGATCCTTCTCCTCCTCCATCGGGAAGTAGGAGCGCAGGACCTGCTTCATCGGGTCCTTCTTCGGAGCCTTTTCGAACGTGTAGTCCGTCGGATACTTATCGACCGGAGTTGCGAACGTGGGCGTCCACGACAGTTCCTGGATCTTGTCGTGAATCTTCGTTCGACTCTGTCGTCTCGCGGTTGCTGCAGGCATATGAGGCTCTCTTCTCTGACGCCGGGCCGGTCGGCTCGGTTGTACCACCGGCCGCGTGCCCGGGTCGGAGAAATTGCGGCATCACGGCAAAACCCCCTGGATTCCGAGCATGTGCGAACTTTCGAGGCGGCAAGTCGCATGAGGCTGCACAATCGAGGCGTGGCGAGGAGCGCCCGTCCTAGCCAGCGGCTCGAAATCGGCACCGACGTGGCCGCTGTCCTGCGGCCAGAGGAGGAGACCAGACTGCACGACGTTCGCGACATCGACCGGGTTCGCTGCCGCGTCTGCGGCCGTTGGATTGAGCCCGGATCGAGCGATCCGACCAGCGTCAGCGTGACGATCGAAGGTGATCTGGTCGCAGCAGAATTCAGTCATGCCGAGTGCTCGCCGTCGCTCGCGGACCTGGCGAGCCTCGCGGTGCTGGCTGACGCCGAGCCGCTCGGAATCGAGTACGCGCAGGCGCTTCACCCGGAGGCCGGCGCCGTGCTGATCTGGGAGCGCAAGCTCGATCTCCGGCTGCGCGGCGTGGAGGGCCGAGAGGCCTGCCTGTACCTGGACACTGATTGGTGGGACGGCTTTCACCCGGCGCGCGACGATGGGCCGGTGCGCCTGCTCGCCGGTTGGCTGCTTGGATCCGACGGCGACGATCTCGTTCTGCGCCACGACGAGCGCGAGGTGGAGCGGTTCCACAACGGTGTCCCGCGCTCGCCGGACGGATGGCTCGAGTCGCTTCGGGAATCGGGCTTCTGCCTACTCATCGTCGGCTCGGGGATCGGCCTCGACCGCCCAGCGGCGGCGGGGATCCAGGAGGCGATTCGCGATCACAGAGCCCTCCTGGGGCTCTCGGAGACGGACGTTTGAACGGTGTCGCTGGGCAGGAGTAGAGTCGGCTAACTCATCAAGAGCAGAGAGGAGAGCACGTCTAGATGTACGAGCGAAATGGTGAGCAGTACTTCGTCGTCGACTCCCACCTGCACTTCTGGGACGCGAGTCCCCAGAACTGGGTGAAGGGGCAGGAGCAGTACGCGAAGGGCTGGATCGAGTGCTTCCACGCCTACATGGGTCTCGGTCCTCCGGAGACGCATTGGCCACTCGAGAAGTTCATGAAGTACTCCGAGGAGGACTTCGTCAAGGACGTCTTCGAGGATGGCCACGTCGATGTCGGGATCTTCCAGTCGACCTACCTCAAGTCCTGGTACACGGGCGGCTTCAACACGGCCGAGCGCAACGCGACGATGGCCGAGAAGTACCCGGACAAGCTGATCGTCAACGGCCGCTTCGACCCGCGCGACGGAGAGGCGGGGCTCAAGCAGCTCGAGGAGGACGCCAAGCGCTACAACCTGAAGGGCGTCAAGGTCTACACGGCCGAGTGGCACAACGGCTCACGCGGCTGGAAGCTCACCGATCCCGAGGCGCAGGTCTTCCTCGACAAGTGCAAGGAGCTCGGGATCAAGAACATTCACGCCCACAAGGGCCCGACCATCTGGCCTCTCGACAAGGACGCATTCGACGTCAAGGACATCGACGTCGCCGCGACGATGAACCCCGAGCTCAACTTCATCGTCGAGCATGTGGGACTGCCGCGCATCGAGGACTTCTGCTTCATGGCGACCCAGGAGCCCAACGTGTATGCCGGCCTGGCGGTGGTGATCGGCGGGCTCATGCACGCTCGCCCGCGGTTCTTCAACAAGGTGATGGGCGAGCTGCTGTTCTGGGTCGGCGAGGACAAGATGCTGTTCGCCAGCGACTACGGCATCTGGGAGCCGAAGTGGCAGGTCGAGGGTTTCATCGACTGGGCCATGCCGGCGACCGAGGAGTACGCCGACTACCCGGCGGTCACGACCGCGACCAAGAAGAAGATCATGGGGCTGAACGCCGCGAAGCTGTATGACATCGAGGTCCCGGTGGAGCTGCAACTGAGGGACGGCGGCACCCCCGCGGCCAAGGAGGACGCGCAGCTGGTCGAATCCGCATGACGGCGACCGCACCGATGGCAGCGAGCGTGATGGACGCGCTCGCCGAGGTGTACGACCCCGAGCTCGACGAGCCGATCACCCGGCTCGGGTTCGTGACCTCATGCGAGGTGGGCCCCACCGGCGACGTGGCGGTGGTCCTCCGGTTGCCCACGCCGCAGTGCGCGCCAAACTTCGCCTTCCTGATGGCAGCCGACGCGCGCAGGGTCGTGCGCCGGCTGCCGGAGGTCCGCGAGGTAACGATCACGCTAGAGGACCACTACACGGGCGAAGAGATCAATGCCGCGATCGGCCGCGGCGAGGGGTTTGCCGGCGCCTTCCCGGGTGAGACCGCCGACGACGACCTCCGCGCGCTGCGCGAGCTGTTCAAGCGCAAGGCGCTGGTCGCGCGTCAGTCGCGGCTGTGCGAGGCGCTCCTGGCAGCCGGTGCGACCCCGGAGGAAGTCACCGCGTGCCGGGTGGGGGACCTTCGAGACCGCCCCGACGCCCGCCGTTGCCTCAAGCTGCGCGCCGAGCTGGGGATCCAGTGCGAAGAGGACTCGCCGGCGTTCGTGCTGCCCAGCGGCGAGCCGGTGGCCGCCGAGGACCTGAGGCGGTGGCTGCGTACGGCGCGGCTTGTGAGGATGAGCCTCGAGGTCAACGGCGGCATCTGCCGCTCGCTGCTGCGCGTTCACCGAGGCGTGGAAATCGACGATCCCGAGGAGGTCCTGACATGAAGGCCGCGAGGCTGCACGCCTACCACGAGCCGCTGAAGCTCGACGACGTCGATGAGCCCAAGGCGCTGGGGCCCCTCGACGTAGTGGTGCGGATCGGAGCCGCCGGGCTGTGCCGGACCGACCTGCACATCCAGGAGGGCCAGTGGGCCGAAAAGTCGGGCGTCCAGCTGCCCTACACGCCGGGTCACGAGAATGCCGGCTGGGTGCACGAGGTCGGCTCGGCGGTGAGTAACGTGCAGCGGGGCGACACGGTGATCGTGCATCCGTTCATCACCTGCGGGCTGTGCGGTCCGTGCCGGCGCGGCGATGACATGCACTGCCTCAACGGGTCGTTCCCGGGGATCAACCGCGACGGCGGGTTCGCCGACTTCCTGCTCACGTCGGCTCGTTCGGTGGTCAAGCTCGGTCCCGGCCTCGAGCCCAAGGACATCGCGGCCCTGGCCGATGCCGGCCTCACCGCGATTCATGCCGTCAGGAAGGCGATTCCGGTGCTTGCGCCGGGCACCCACGCGGTCGTGATCGGCGCCGGCGGCCTCGGCCACATCGGCGTGCAGTGCCTCAAGGCGATGACGCCGGCCGAGATCATCGTCATCGACCCGTCCGAAAAGGCGCTCGCCCTGGCCGGCGAGCTGGGCGCGGATCACACGGTGAGGGTCGACGGTGCTCATGTCGACACGGTCAAGGAGCTGACCGACGGGCTGGGTGCCGAGGCCATCATCGACTTCGTGGGCGAAAAGGGCGCGATCGAGGACGGCATCGCGATGGTCCGCGACGGCGGCTTCTATTACGTGATCGGGTACGGCGAGAACATCAACATCCCGACCATCGATGTGATCTCGCGCGAGATCTCGTTCATCGGCAACCTCGTCGGGACCTATGCCGACCTGGAGGACCTGATGACTCTCACCGCCCAGGGCCAGGTGAGCCTGCACACCACGACCTACCCGCTCGACGCGATCAACGACGCCATGGCGGATCTGGACGGCGGTCGACTCCAGGGCCGCGGGATCTTGGTTCCCGCCAACTGACCTCTACGCCGCGCGCCGCTGGGGCATGGCCGGCGCAGGATCCCACGCGATGTCCTCGATCATGTCCGGGCACCGGCCGACCGGGGCCGACCGGACGAGCTCGAAAGCGCTGCGAAGCTTGTCCGGCAGGATCTCGAGACAGCGGAGGCTGCGGCAGTTCTCCACGGCGATCCGGATCGTCGACACCCCGAGCACGCCCGGCCCGCGCTGCATCCCGATCACCTCGTACAGGTCGATCCCGTCGGTGATGTAGGCGCCCGGCTGCAGCCTCGGATCCCGCTCGATCATGCGCAGGCCGGATACCCGTGGATGGCGTCCTCAACCAGCTTCGACCCCGCCGAGCGGGGTTACCCCGCGGTGCCAGCTCACCCGCGCCCCACGAACGGCATTCCGGTCGCCATCACCGTCATCGACAGCACGTTGGCGTCGAGCGGAAGGCTCGCCATGTACAGGACGGCGTCGGCCACGTGCTCGGCCGACATCGTCGGCTCGGCCTTCACCGAGCCGTCGGCCTGAAGCGCGCCGGCCTCGATCTGCCGCGTCATCTCAGTGGCGGCGTTGCCTATGTCGATCTGGCCGCAGGCGATGCCGTGAGACCGGCCCTCGAGCGCGATCGCCTTGGTCAGCCCCGTGATCCCGTGCTTGGACGCGGTGTAGGCGACGGCATTCGGGCGCGGCACATGCGCCGAGATCGAACCGTTGTTGATGATCCGTCCGCCGGACGGCCGCTGGCGCAGCATCTGCCGGAAGGCGGCCTGGGCACACAGGAAGGCGCCGGTCAGGTTGACCGCGATCGTGCTCGCCCAGCCGGCCAACGGATACTCGCCGATCGCCGCGCTCGGACCGAACGTGCCCGCACTGTTGACCAGCACGTCGAGCCGGCCGGCGCGCTCGGACACCACGTCGAACAGCGCCTCGACGCTGGCCGGGTCGCTCACGTCCGTGGGCACCGCGAACGAGCCCGACTGCGCCGGAAGCTCCGACAGGGTCGCCTCGAGCGACTCGCTTCGCCGCCCGGCCAGGGCCACCCTGTAGCCCGCGCCGGCCAGCCGCACAGCAATGGCCCGCCCGATCCCCGACCCCGCCCCGGTCACGAGGGCAACGGGCGCCGCTTGAGAGCCGGTACTCACGGACGGGATTCTCGGTTATCGTCGGCCGCCGTGTATCTGGGTCCGCTGTCGAGCACCGTGGTCGGGAGCTACCCCCAGCCCGAGTGGCTGATCGACCGCGAGGCGCTCGGAACCCACTCGGTTCCCCGTATCCGCGCGAGCCATGCCTGGCGAATCCCCGAGCCCTGGCTCCAGCAGGCGCAGGACGACGCCACGCTGCTCGCCATCCGCGACATGGAGCGCGCCGGGATCGACACCATCACCGACGGGGAGATCCGCCGTGAGAGCTACTCGAACCGGTTCGCCACCGCGCTCGATGGGGTCGACGCCGAGCAGCCGGCCACCATCCACACCCGCGCCGGCGAGACCAGGACGGTGCCGCGCATCGTCGGCCCGGTCCGGTGGCGCGGGGCGGTCGAGGCGCGCGACGTCGAATTCCTGCGCGCGAACACCGACCTTGAGACCAAGATCACCCTCCCCGGGCCGTTCACCATGGCCCAGCAGGCGAGCAACGAGGTCTACGACGATCCCGACGAGCTGGTCATGGACCTGGCCGCCGCGGTCAACGCAGAGGCGCGGGCGCTGGAGCGCGCCGGCGCCGACGTGATCCAGCTCGACGAGCCGTGGCTGCGCAATGATCCCGAAGCCGCCCGGCGGATCGCCGTCGCCGCGATTGATCGGGCGCTCGAGGGCCTGTGGGTTACCCGGGCGGTCCATCTCTGCTTCGGCTACGCAGCCCTCGTCGGCGAGAAGCCCGCCAATCGCTATGACTTCCTCGGCGAGCTGTCCGAGAGCGCGGCCGACCAGATCTCGATCGAAGCGGCGCAACCTGGACTCGATCTAGGGCAGCTCGCGGAGCTCAGCCCTAAGGCCGTGGTCGTCGGAGTGCTCGACCTCGGCGACCCTGAGGTCGAGAGCGCAGAGACGGTGGCCGATCGCATCCGCGCCGCGCTCGCCCACGTGCCCGCCGAGCGGCTCATTCCCGCTCCCGACTGTGGAATGAAGTACCTCCCCCGGGCCCGCGCCTTGGCCAAGCTCCGCGCGCTCAGCGCCGGCACCGCCCGTG
>JAFASQ010000197.1 GCA_019244395.1 Solirubrobacterales bacterium
GCCCGTGTCGGGATGATCGCGTGGTGGTCGGTGACCTTCTCGTTGTTGACCACCCGGCCCAGCGGCAGCACGTCCAAGCCCAGCACGTACTTCGACGCCTCCGCGTACTCGCGCTGGGATCCGACCAGCCGAGCGATCGGCTTGATGTCGGAGATCAGGTCGCTGGTCAGGTAGCGCGAGTTCGTGCGCGGATAGGTCAGCGCCTTGTGCTCCTCGTACAGCCGCTGGGCGGCGGCCAGGGTCCGGCGCGCGGTGAACCCGTAACGGCTCGAGGCATCTGACTGCAGCGAGGTCAGGTCGTACAAGAGCGGCGGGCGCTGTTTCTGCTCCGACCTCTCGAGCTTGGTGATCTGGCCGGTCTGGCCCTCGCATGCGCCGACGATCTCGGCGGCGCGCTGCGCACTCGGCACCCGCGGGTTCGCCCCAGCGTGATAGCGCCCCTCGTACACGCGTCCCGCCGGCGCCGGAACCGGCTCAAACACCGAATCGACCACCCAGTACGGCTCCGGCTTGAAATCGCGGATCTCCTGCTCGCGCCGAGCCAAGATGGCCAGAGTGGGCGTCTGCACCCGGCCGAGCGACACCGCGCCATCAAAGGAGCTCCGCAGCCGGATGGTCGCCGCCCGGGTCGCGTTCATCCCCACGATCCAGTCGGCCTCCGAGCGTGACCGCGCCGCCTCCTCAAGCGGCGCGAGCTCCCTACGCTCGCGCAGCGCCGCGAACGCGCGCTTGATCGCCTCGGTGGTCATCGAGTTCAGCCACAGCCGCTTCACCGGCTTGCGCGACCCCGCCTTCTCGTACAGGTAGGCAAAGATCAGCTCGCCCTCCCGGCCGGCATCGCACGCGTTGACCACCAACTCGACGTCGTCGCGGTCGAGCTGGCGCTTGACCACGTTCATCTGCTTCTTGGAGCGCTCGTCGCGCACGACCAGGCGGAAGCGGTCCGGGACGATCGGCAGGTCGGCCATCCGCCATTTCTTGAACCGCTCGTCGTATTCGTCCGGGTCGGCCAGCTGGACCAGGTGTCCGACCGCCCAACTGACGATGTGCTCCGGCCCCTCGAGATAACCCTCCTGCTTGGTGAACCCTCCCGGCAGCACGCGCGCGAGGTCGCGCCCGACCGACGGCTTCTCCGCGATGACCAGCGTCTTGCTCATGAGTCCGCGAGGGTAGCGCCCGCGTCAACCGCCGCCGCGCAACACGGCCACCTTGCGCGCCACCGCCCCCGACCCGAACCGGTCCGCGGCATCCGCCGCTGCGGCGAGCAGCTCGTCGGCGCGTGCCTGGCCCGGACCGCCATAGAGCGCCCGAGCGTAGTCGACCTGGGTGCGGGCGAGACACACCGGCGCCTGCAACTCGGCGTTGTCGGCCAGCGCCCGCTCGAAGTGCCCGGCGGCCAGATCGGCCCGTCCCATGGTCGCCGCGAGCTTGCCCAGGAAGCTCGCCGCCGAGCCCAGGCACACCGCGGCCAGCCCGATCACCACGTTCACCGCCCCGTAGGGCTCGAGCCGCGCATAGAGCAGCCCGGCTCGCTCGGCGTCGCCCAGATCTGCGCACACCTCGCTCAGCAGGCTCATCGCGACCATCCAGTCGAGATCTTCGGGGACGTCCTCGAAGTCGTGGGCGGCCAGCCGCTCGAACTCCCGCCGCGCCTCGGGCAGCCTGCCCTCCTCGCACAGCAGGTTGGCCAGCGCGGCCCGCCACGCCGGCCGGGCCGGGTTCGCGGCCACCATCTGGCGGGCGACCTGCTCGAGCTCTCCGAAGCGTCCCTGGTCGCGCCGGATGGCCAGCAACTGGATGGCGTGATACTGCGAGGCGGTCACCGCCTCGGCCGGCGCTCCCGCCGCGAGCGCCTCCGAGGCCAACCGATCGGCCGCCTCGAGCGAGCCCGCCAACAGCGCCCGCATCGCCCGCCACAGGATCGTCGTCCACGCGTAGAGCGGCTGGCGCAGCCGGTCCGCCCCCGCCCCGAACGCCTCCATCTGCGCGTCGACAGCTTCCCGGTCCCCGCGCTCGAGCAGGTCGACCACTAGCCAGGCATGCGCCTGAAGCTCGAGCTCGAGGTGCCCGATCTGGCGCGCCAGCGTGAGCATCTCGGTCGACGTCTCGAGGCGATCGCTCAGGTGAGGCGCGTCCCACACGGCGCGCCGGCGCGCGCTGCACGCATAGGCCCGCGCCTCCGGGTCGCCGAGCTCGGCGGCGACCTCCAGCGCCTCCAGGCTTAGAGGCTGCATCCGGTCGCGGTCCTGCGAGTAGTAGATCGCTCCGCACAGGCACGCGAGCAGACGTACCCGCACGAGGGTCCGTTCCGGCTCGAGCTCGAGCGCCCGCTCGATCATCGCGATCATCTCGGTGTCAACCACGCCTGGCGGTTGCACATAGCGCCGCGAGGCGCCGATCGCGGCGCGGGCGAGCGCAGCTCCGTCACCGAGCTGCTCGGCCAACGCCGCCGCCTCGCGAAAGGCCGAGAAGGCATGGACGCGGTCGCCGCTGCGCACCCGCGCCTCGCCGAGGGCCAGGAGCAGCTCGCAGCGACGGCGCGTCGCCTCGGGCTGGAAGCGCCCCTGGACCTCGAGCGCCCGGGCATAATGCTCGGCCGCCTCCTCGTGAGCCAGCATGGTGGTGGCCTGCTCGGCGGCGCGCAGCGCGTAGGTGATCGCCCTCTCCGCCTCCTCAGCATCGGCCGCGCGCGTGAAATGATGCGCCAGCTGGGGCAGGTAGCGGCTCTGGCGGCGCCCCTGCGTGGCCTCGATCGCCTCCCCGACCCGCTTATGGATGCGGGCCCGGCGCGGCCCCGACATCGCCTCGTACAGGGTCTCCCGGATCAGCGCGTGGGAGAACAGGTAGCGACCGCCACGCCCGTCGGACTCGACCAGCAGTCCCGCCGCCAGCGCCTCCTCGAGCGCGCTCAGGAACTCGTCCTCCCCGAGCGGCACGACGCGCTCGAGCAGTCCGGCGTCCACGTCGCGGCCCATCACCGCGGCGACCCGCAGCAACTCCGTTGTCGGCGGCTCGAGCCGCCCCAGACGCCACGCGATTACCTGCTTGACCCCCTCGGGCAGGCCGAAGCGCTCCAGGTCGGTGGCGCTCGCGCTGCCCGTGCGCACCCCGGCCTCGATCAGGTGGCGGACGATCTCCTCGACGAAGAATGGGTTGCCCTCGGTCTCCTCGTACAGCGCGTGCGCGAACGCGCGCGAGGGCGTTTCGCGCGCCCGTAGCCGGACCAGCTCGCCCGTGTCGGACTCGCTCAGTCCGCCGACGTCGAGCTGGACGGCCAGCCGGTCGCGGCGCAGCTCGGCCATCGCGCTCGCGAAGCGCTCGCCGCGGCGCTCGCTGGCCCGGTAGGCAGCGAGGATGAGCACCCGGGCCGGGGTGGTGGCCCGCGCCAGGTGGCGCAGGAGCAGCAGCGTCGGACGGTCGGCCCACTGCAGATCGTCGAGCACGAGCAGCACGGGCGCCGACTGCGAGAGCTCCGTGAGCAAGCCCACCACCGCCTCGAACAGCCGATAGCGCTCGGTCTCCGGCTCGTCCGGGGGCGGCGGCAGGTCGGGGGCACGCCGGCGCAGCTCGGGGATCAGGCGGGAGAGCTCGGAGCCGTATTCGCGGGCAATCGAGCCCAGATTGGTCACGGAGGCATTCAGGGCCCAGTGGCGCAGCGCCTCGAGGATCGGCTGGTAGGGCACCAAACTCTCGCGTGGCGCGCGTCCGGCGAGCACGATCGCGCCGGCCTTGTGGAGCCGCCGGGCGAGCTCCGCCGTCAGCGTGCTCTTGCCGATGCCGGCATCGCCGGCCAGTAGGACCACGCGGCCGGAGCGCTCCTGCCCGCCGGCCAACTGCCACAGCTCCTCGAGCTTGGCGAGCTCCCGCTCGCGCCCCAGCAGCGGCCACGCCGGCCGTTGGCGCAGATCCGGCGGCAGCGGGATCTGCGCCTCACCCGCCCGCCGGGTGCCCGGGATCTCGCCGCTCGGTTGGCTCTGCGGTCGCAGCAACCGCTCGTGGGCGGCGATCGCCTCCGGCGAGGGGTTCGTGCCGAGCTCGTCGCGCAGGAGCGTCCGCAGCTGGTCAAACACCCTCAGCGCCTCGGCCACGTTGCCGCGCCCGGCGAGCGCCCCCATCAGGATCACGTAGCCCGATTCCCGGTAGGGCTGGGTCTCGATGAGCGTTCGCGCCGCCCGCTCGGCCGACTGCAGCTGCGTCCCGCCCATGCGCAGGCCGGTGCGGCCGATCACCTCGAGCGCGAGCAGGCGGACCTCCTCGAGCTCGCGCCGGGGCGGCTCGAGCCACGCGGCCTGGGCGCCCGGGAGCAGGCCACGGCTGGCGATGTTGAGCGGTACCTGGGCGAGCGCCCAGGCCCGCCGCGGGTCACCATCCTCGACCGCCTCGAGCGCCCGGCCCACCTCGGCCGCGGCCGCTTCCACGTCGATCCACACCGGCTCGGGCAGCGCCAGGATCAGCTCATCGCGGCCGGGCAGCGCCGACGAACCCAGGGTCGAGCGCAGGCGGGAGAGCAGCGTGCGCAGGGCGGCGTCCTGCGACACCGGCGCGTGGTTGGGCCACAGGGCCCCGATCAACTCGTCGCGCCCCACGTGCCGGTCGCGGTTGATCACCAGGTAGGCGAGCAGCAAAGGCACCTGTTTGCCCCGCAGCCGCCCCGCCAGTTGAACGCCGTCGATCTCCACCGACAACCTTCCACAGAGCTGAATTCGGGTCATCACAAGCGCGCGCCCTGCCTGTTGCAACGTTCTGGAAACGTATCGACAACGTCAAAGTTGCATCGTGCGCCGCAGTGGATACCCAGGTGGGACGAAACGATCGACTCGACGGGGCGCAACGGTGACGCAGGGCCGCCGCGATGACGGCCTCACGACCGCCGCCGGCGGAGGGCACAGACGAATCGCCTACTGCGAGTGCGGGGCGCGACTCGCAGGCGACGACGAGCCCGAGCTCTTCTCAGCGGCTCAGCGACACCTCGCTCACCACCATCCGCAGCTCCTGGGGGCGCTGGGGCCGCGGACGGTGAGTCAAATGGCCGAGGACGTCGGGGGGCCGTAACACCTAAGGGGCCCCGGGGGCAAGCACCTAGGGGCGGGCGGTGTGCAGACCACCGCCCGCCCACAGGAGCGTGTGAGCGGGAGCGTGTGAGCGGCGCTCCGGCTGAGCGGTGTGAGGCGGCGCGTGCGACCGCGACTACCCCGCGCACTGCCCGGTCGGCACCGAGTGGAACCGGCGCGACGACGCCGCCAGCTCCTTACGGACCAGCGCATTCGGCACCGCGAACCCACCCTGGCCGGTGGGCGAGCCGGTGATTGCCGCGAACACCGTGGCCACCACCTCCCCGGACCGGTCCACCATCGGGCCACCTGAGTTGCCCGGGCGCACCCAACCGCGCAGCGCGGTGATGCTCCGCAGGACCGAGCCGGTCCCGTAGGCGTCCTGGGTGCTCACCGTCTCGGTGTGGCCGATCCGGCCGGGCTCGAGGTCGAACTCACCGTCGAGCGGGTAGCCGAGGATCGCCGCCGGCGTGCCGGCGTGCGGGGCGGCGGCCAGCCGCAGCGCCGGCCGCCGCAGTCCCGGCACCCGCAGAATGGCCACGTCGTCATGCGCGTCGAAGTCGATCACGTCGGCGTCCAGGCCCGGCGGGTTGCCGCCCAGCTGGACCGTGGTGTCCGTCTCTCCGGCCACCACGTGGGCGTTCGTCACCACGATCCCCGGCTCCGCCACCCAGCCGCTTCCCTCGATCCCCAGCCCGCACGCTGTGCCCAGGACCTTGACCACGCTGTCCCCCGCGGCCCTGACGCGTCGCGTGGCGATGATCTCGCGCGGCGGCGGGGGCACGTCGGCCGCCGGACCCCGCACCGACGGCAGCGGGTCGACGCGCGCCAGCACGTGCAGGATGGGCCCGGAGGGCGGCAGCAACGCGTTCAAGCCCTGCAGGATGGCCGAGCGCTGGATGTCGCGCTCGAGTGCTTGCGAGCCGGATGACTGAAGCGCGATCGCCCCCACTATCCAGGCGATCCCCAACGCCACCGCCGCGGTCAGCGCGGCCCCGAGCACTCCATCCGCCGTGCGCAGCCCGGGGAGCCGCAGGAACATCCGGGCGCGCGCCCCGATCCCCTCGAACCCGCTGGCCAGCACGGCGCCGGCGAGCAGCGCCCCGAGCAGGCCGAACAGCGGCGCGTACTGCGAGTGCGACCCGCCCGGCAGGATCAAGGGGGCTAGCCGGGTGCCGATGAAGGCGCCGAGTCCGAAGCCGACCAGCGAGAGGATGCCCACGATGAAGCCCTGGGCGTAGCCATACACGGCAAGGAGCGCGGTGAAAGCCACGATCAGCCAGTCGACTTTCGTCATCGACGGGAGATTAGGGCGGCGGTTCTTCTACCGTTTCTCCTGAGTGGTCGCCTCCGCAAATACGCTCGCATTCGGGGCGCCCCTGGCGGCGCTGCCGCGGGCTTTGCGGCCCGCTCGGCATCCGGCCTCGCTTAGTTGGGCCGCGCCCGCGTCGTCCGGCGTCCTCGGACCCTCGTGTAGCGCTGTTACACGTCGGGTCCTGCGTCCTCGCGCAGCATCCACCAGTGGCACCTCTCGGTACGACCGTACTTACGGAGGAGACCACTGAGGTGGCAAGAGGGGTTCTGATGGAGGCGGGCACGCGGCGTCCTCGGCGGCGCCGCGGCGTCAGGTGGCGCCTCCGTTTCCTCATCCCGCTCGTGGCGCTGGCGGCCGTCGCGGCCGGGCTCGTGCTCGTCATCCGCGGCTCGCCCGGCCATGCCGAGCGCAACTTGGTCACCGGCTACGTGCGAGCCTGGGCGGCCGGCGACTACGGCCGGATGTATTCGCTCCTCGATCCGGCCTCTCGCGCGCGCACGAGCGAGCCGCGCTTCGCCGCCGCCTACCGCCACGACGCCATGATCGCGACCGTCGAGTCGATCCGGACCGGCCGCCCGGGCCGTCGGAGGGCGGGCGAGATCCCCGTGAACACGGTGGTGAAAACGAGGCTGTTCGGCACCCTCCAGGAGACCCTCTACATCCCCCTTACCGGCAGCGGCTCGAGCGCCACCGTGCACTTCGTTCCGTCGCTGCTGTTCCCGGGGCTACGCGGCCACGAGCGTCTCGGCCGGCGGACCGAGCTCGGACCCCGCGCCACCCTGTTCGCCGCCGACGGGACGGCGCTGGCCCAGGGTCCCACCCGCTCCTCCTCCATCCCCGATGTGGCGCTGCAGATCGTCGGCGTGCTGGGCCCGATCCCACCCGCCCAGGCGGCCGTGTACGCCTCCGAGGGCTATCCCCGCGACGCCAAGGTGGGACTGGACGGCCTCGAGCGCGCCTTCCAGCCGGCGCTCGCCGGAACGCCGGGAGGCGAGCTGTTGGCCGGACACCGCGTGCTGGTGCGCAACCCCCCCACACCCGGACACGACGTGACGACGACCATCGAGCCGGGGCTCGAGCGTGCGGCCGTCGCGGCGCTGGCCGGGCGTTTCGGGGGCATCGCGGTCATGAACCCCCGCACGGGCGCGCTGCTCGCGCTGGCCGGCGTCGCCTTCTCGGCCCTCCAGCCGCCCGGCTCGACGATGAAGATCATCACCGCCACCGCCGCGCTCGAGGCCGGCATCGTGAAGTTGTCCGACACGTTCCCGATCAACACCAGCGCGACGATCGAGGGCTATACCCTGCACAACGCGGGCGGGGAGGCGTGCGGCGGCACCTTCCTGAACGCGTTCGCGGTCTCGTGCAACTCGGTGTTCGCCCCCCTCGGCGCCAGATTAGGGGGCGCGCGGCTGGTCGATATGGCCGAGCGATACGGCTTCGACCAACGCCCGCCGGTCGCCGGCGCGGCCGAGTCCACCATCCCGTCGGCCAGCTCGATCGGCGACGCCCTCGCGGTCGGCTCATCCGCGATCGGCCAGGGACGGGTCCAAGCCACCGTGCTCGAAATGACCGACGTCGCGGCGACCATCGCGATGGGCGGCCGCCGTCCCATCCCGACGCTCCAGGCCCACGAGCCGCCCCGCTTCGTGCCCGTCACCAACCCGCGCGTGGCCGGCCTGCTCCAGGAGATGATGATCGCCGTGGTGCGGTTCGGCACCGGGACCGCGGCCGCGATTCCCGGCGTGACGGTGGCGGGCAAGACCGGGACCGCCGAGCTCCAGAACACCGCGACCTCGAGCGGCTCGAACACCGCCAACGCCAACCTGGAAACCGACGCGTGGTTCGTCGGCTACGCGCCGGTGGGCGCCCCTCGGATCGTGGCCGGTGCCCTGTTCCCCAACCAGGGCGCCGGCGGCGCGACCGCCGCCCCCGCCGTCCGGCAGGTCCTGGTAGCGGGGCTGCAAGCGCCGCACTGAGCGCAAGCGTCGCCGTCCGGCCCCCACTCCACCTCCTCGGAGCCCTCCGGGATCAGAGGTCGAGCGAGATATCCCCCGGCTCCCCCCCAGCCGGCGGGAAGATCTCGAGCGTCAACGGTCGGTTCGAGTACACCGTCGTGGGCAGCTTGAACAGCACGAGCCCGCCCTGGGTGGGACCGAAGCTGGCCGTCGTGTTCAGCTTTGGCTGTTGGCCTGACGGCGGCAACATCTGCGGGGTCCAGGCATAGCCGTTCAGCTCCGCGTTCAGGCGGACCGGGTAGTAGTGGTGGTTGCTCGAGTCGACGATGTCGAAGCTGTGCGCCGTCAACTCGGGGCGCTTGGTCTGGTTCTTCGCCCACAGGAACACCCCATACCAGAGCTGGTTGGCCCCCAGCACGCCGGCGCCGGCCGGGACGCCGGACACGTACTGCGAATCCTCGGTCAGGTACGGGTTGAGCTCGCGCGAGACCTGAAGCTGGTAAGTGATCGGTCCGGAGGTGATGTACACGCCGTTGTTGAGCACGCTGGTCGGCTGTGAGGTCTGGCCGCACGCTCCGAGCCCGACGGCCAACCCGAGGACGCAGGCAGTAATCCACAGACGGCGGCCGCTCACGGACGAGGAGTGTAATGACCGCATCGTTGCGTGCGCGTTAGCGGCCGGCGATGGTAGCCCGGCGCCCTCGATCCCGACCCTCCTCCAGGATCGCGCGCAGCCGGCGCATCGCCTTGCGCGTCTTGCGGCGGGTCCAGGCGCTGCCGCCGAGCGCCTCGAGCAGGCGGTCGGACGGCATTACCGGCACCGTCTCGAACGTGTACTCGACCCGCGTCGTCCCGCTCGCCCCCGGCGACAGCGTGTACGTGCCGAGCATCCGGATCCGGTTGTACTTTCCGCCCCGTCCGCGCTCGACGATCCGGTAGGGCGCCTGCACCTCGGCGAACGTCTTGTCCGCCCACGAGAAACGGCTCAGCGGTGCCTTCATGCGGAACCGTGCGCCGGCACCGGTCCCGTAGGTGTCCTCGCGGGTCAACCGCCAGTCGACCAGGTAATGGTCCGTGAACTCGGCGTGGTTGGCGATGTCGGCGAGGTACTCGAAAACCTCCTCTCGAGGCCTCGAAATCGTCTCCGTCACGGTGAACGGGTCCACGGCCCGAGGATTGTAGGTTCGGGCGGGGCTCTCAGGCCACCCGGGCGCTCAGGCCGCGCGGTGATCGGCCAGCCGCATGGTGTGACCGAACTCCGGGCCGCGCACGAGTCGCGACTCGAGCGCGGCCTCAGGCCCCTCGAGGACGCGGCACAGCTCGCAGTACACCGCGCCGCCCTCGCGGAAGTAGACGCGCTCCCCGATCAGCGGCGTGCGCCGGCAGCCGTGGCAGCGCTCGCGCACCGCATCGCGATGATCGACAGCCCGCCGAACCAACGCGATTTGGAGCTCCGGAGCGCCCCCGTCGGGATGGTCCCAGTCCGACATTTCCCGGTGATTCGGCGCTTTGCAGGGGGTTCCTGCCGCCCTTGAGAAGGCCCTTAAGCGGCGTTGCTAAACAACCTTCTAACCCCCCGCCTCCCATCCAGAGACTGCGCCGGGACTTTGACTCGGGGGATATCATGGCTGGACCGGCTTGTCCAAGTCGGCAAGTCTGCAGCCCGTAACAGAGGAGAAAACGTCTTCCATGAAAGCTTGGATGTCAGGCAATGTTGCGGGGACCGGAACCTTCAGATGCACGGATTGCGACTATCCCGTGTCGCTTGACGCGGTGGACGAGCTGCCCACCTGCCCGAACTGCGGCGGGACCGAATTCGTCCGTGCGTCGCTGTTCACGACCGCCCAGACGAGCGTGCTCGAGGTGGCGGCCGACGACGATGACCAGGGTTGGCTGGAGGAGATCCGCGACGGCCTGCACGAGCCGGGGCAGTATCTGGCCTACCGCAGCGAGGGCGAGGATCCCGTCGCCTACGCGCTCCAGCGCGAGTGGACGCGGATCGGCCGCAGCCTCGCTGCCGATATCCGCTTCGATGATCCCACCGTCTCGCGCCGGCATGCGTTGATCGTCCGCCAGCCCGACGGCCTGCGTGTGCTCGACGACCGCAGCCTGAACGGCGTGTTCGTCAACGGCGAGCGCGTCGAGTGGAGCACCTTGGCCGACGGTGACGAGGTCGTGATCGGCCGCCACCACCTGCATTTCGTCGACGTGCCGGTGGTCTCGGGCATGCGTTATAGCCACGCCGCCGAGCACGGCGCGACCGCGCACACGAGCTGAGCTCAGCGACGCCTCTCCCGACGGCCGGCGGCGCGTCCGCTGGCCTATAGTGGCGACCCGGCGGCGATGGCGGCGACGATTTCGGTTCTCTCGCAGAAGGGCGGCACGGGCAAGACCACGGCCGTGCGCACGCTCACCGACGTGCTGCGGCGGGTCGACCTGACCGTGCTGGCCATCGACCTCGACCCCCAGGGCAACCTGTCGGACTACCTTGACGTCGATCCCGAGGCCTCCCCAACGATCGGCGATGTCCTCTCGGGCCGCGCCAAGGCGCAGGGCGCAATCCACGACGGGATCATCCCGGCCAACCTCGCCCTGGCCGAGGCGGAGCTTGCCCTGGGGGGCAAGATGGGTCGTGAGCTCGCCCTCAAGAAGGCGCTGCGCGACCTGCGCGACGACTATGACGTGATCCTCATCGACTGCCCGCCGGCGCTTGGCCTGCTCACGGTCAACGCCCTCGTCGCCTGCGACTATGCGCTGATCTCGGCCGAGGCCCAGTACTTCTCCCTTCAGGGGGTCGAGCAGGCACTCGAGGTGATCGAGCTGGCGCGCGAGAACCTCAACCAGGATCTCGAGTGGCTGGGCGTCGTGCTGAA
>JAFASQ010000199.1 GCA_019244395.1 Solirubrobacterales bacterium
CGGAAACCAAGGCCCCGGGGCACACTGCTGGTTCGTCACCCAGGCGGGTCTGCGTCTCGCGCTTCCGCTCAAGTCTCCGGCGGAGCCGAAGCGGCAGTCCGCCGCCGGCGCCCATGTCCTGGTCACCCAGCCCCGCCTCGTGAAACCTGCAGTCGAGGCAGGAAACATCGACGCGCCGCAGCCCGTCGAACAAAAACCGTCAGTCAGAGTGCCGCAACTCGATCAAGGCAGTAGGGAGCATGCGGCCCACAGTGCGGCTTTCACGGACGGCGCACGCGCTCGCCTTACATCGGATTGACGGCCATCCGTATCAGCACCCCGACAACGATGCTGAGAATGACCAGCACCACCGCCACGGCGATGCGTATGCGTCGCGGGTTCGCCGGGCTCATGACATGAGTGTATGCGGGGCGCACACACTTACGCCACCCACCCGAGGATCGGCTCGGGCACGTACTCGGGCTCGCTCGACCGCCATCGCCAGCGATGCACGCGTCGGTCTGGTCGCGCCGGAGCTTGTCTAGCCGCCAGCGGAAGCACCGCGCCGACCAAACTACTGCTTTGGGTCTATTAGCAACAGCGCCGGCGGCGCTCTCAGCGCCGCCGCGATGAGCGGGCCTAGGTCCGGGCGCGACTGCCGCTCCGTCGCCGAGCGAGTCGTCGGCGCCGTGGTTCTGCTTTCCCGTCTCGTGAAGCTGAAGCAGAAAGTAGACAGCTGCCCCAGGGCAGGCGAGAGGCAGCTGGTGGTTCGTGGATGGGGAAGTGTTGTCCCGGGGACGCGGAGACGGCCCGGAGGACCTTGAGGCGACGCCCGCGAGCTCGGCTGGGACCGCTGCCGCGGGTGGGCCCGTATAGGAAGCGATGCGAACTCGATCGGTGAGTCCTCCAGGGGGTACGCTCGGCGCGGCCGTGAGATTTCCGCGTGGCTGTCCGGCTGTCGGAGCCGTCGTGCTGCTCTGCGTGCCCGTCGCGGCCGCGTGCGACTCGTCGCGCTCGTCGACCAGGCACTCATCGGCCATAGTCAGCAGCACACCTAGCACGTCGTCTTCGAGCACAGCTTCGGCCTTCAGAGGATCCTCAGCGCCGTCCGCGCGCCGACTGGAACACGCGCTGCTCGCCACCAACGGTCCCCCGAGACCAACTTCCGCGTCGTGCCGAATCGCGACCGCGGCTGAGCGCGCAACAGCGCCGTTCGGTCAGACGATGCTTCCGGTGTTCGTCTGCGTCGTCGGCGTCGAGGGTCAGCGGGAGGCGTTCGACGTGCAGGTGCTCAACAATCGTTGCTACGTCGCGGAACGGGTTCGTCCGAGCGAGGCGATCTATGGCTGCGGTGTCTAGTCCGTTTCCTAGGAGCGCTCGGGGACGTGCTGCGCGCGCTTTGCCATCATCACACTGGGACTCGGGCGGTGCTGCTCACGTCCCTGCGTCGTGCCGAGATGGCAGAGCGGATCGAGACGCTTGAGACGAGTCGGGCTGGCGCGGTCGACGCCGAGGAGACCGAGCGCCGGATCGAACGCGATCTGCACGACGGCGCGCAGGCGCGCACGTCCGCCTCCAGCGCGAGCGCGAGCTGGCTCAGGCTGCGTCGGCGGCGGCAGGCACAGAGCAGTTCGCCGATCGACGCCCGTTCTGGCCCCGGCTGTACCGCTGCCGCCTGTACAGCCACAGCGCCGAAGGTAGCGCGGGCACTGCTCGGTCGCAATTCACCTGTCAGGCCGCCACTAGCCGGCAAGCGCGGCGACTAGTGCTTGCAGGGCCGAGGTATGGCTGGCGAGGCTGACGGGCACCGGTGCCGAGGGTGGGGCGACGTCTCGCGACCAGTAGAAGCCGAACTGGCAGCGGTGCGGGGTCGTGCAGCGCGCTGGCCGCTTCCGGTCGGAGACCGCATGGGCGAGAATTGCGCCGGCCTGGGCCTGAAGCCATGGACGGTAGACGTGGGTGCCGGTGGCGAGGTCGTAGTCGACCACGGCCTGGACGAAGATTCCCTTGAACGAGGACATGTCGAACTGGCGCGTGCTGTGGCACATGCTCGGCAGCGGCTCGCAGTACTCCTGCAGGACAAGATCGCGAGACATGCCGCTGCTCGGACCCATTGTGTAGTCGAGGAACGTCCGCGCCTGGGCGAAGTACCAGTTGTTGTGGAGCGCCGCACCCATCTGGATGAACGCGTCGGCGACCTCGCCCTCGGTGTAGGTGAACGGCCCTGCCTGCGGCAGGCAACGGCGGGTCAGCCCATCGCGCACGGTGCCGGCGCGCGGGTTCACAAGGCGGCGTGAGCGAAGGTAGAAGAGCGCCCAGCGGGCCTGGCGCAGCCAGCTGGCCGCCTCGCGCCCGTCGTGGAAGGGGCCGCGCACGTGGCGGATGGCGTACAGCTCGGCGCTCAGGGCGGCGAATTCGGCGTTCGAGATCGTGTCGGGCGGGTAGCCGAGCTGCCAGACGATGCCACCGCAGGAGCGGGGCGCGCTGGCGATGTAGTTCGCGTCCCACTCGGCCACCGCCAGGTAGCGGTCGGCCAGCGTACTGTCGCCGCGGACGTTCAGTTCGTAGCGGGCGGCCTCCGTCCACGCCAACCCCCACCAGCCGGTGTCATCCATGTACTCGTTGGCGAAGTTGAGTGGCGCCCGCGACCCGGGCTTTGACACGTTGAGCTCGAACGTGCGGTCGAGCACCTCCTGGTAGGCGGGGTCGGTGGAGCCGGTCGCCTCCAGGTAGCGCACCAGCACCCACGTGGCGATGGCCGACTGCCACCAGTCCGGATTGGCATCGGAGGTGTGATACGAGGCGTAACCGCCCCACAGCCCGCTGTTCGGATCCCAACGCAGCGGATTGCGGGGGTCCCCGAAGCCGAGCAGCTCACGCATCCCCTGGCGGGCAGCGTTCCGAAGCGCCCCGACAGGGAGCTTGATCCGCGCGGCGGCCCGCTTGAACGCGGCGCGCGACTTCACCGGCCCACACGGCCTCGCTCGGCTGAGGCAGCTCGCCAGCGGCGAGGGCGGGGGCACGAAGCGGTGCGTGGAGTCCGCGCCGTCAGCGAACGCGAGGCTCGCCTGACAGCAGACGATCAGGCTAATCGCGAGCAGCGAGAGCCTTCGTCTTAGAGGTCTAGAGCGGCGGGCAAGCGCGGACTCGCGTGCGCGTCCTCCGCCCGGCGGCCGGTCTACATGGCCGACATGTTCGAAGGACCTCGCGGGTCGTTGACGTGGCGCCGGTCCAGGCATGGTGCCGATAATCCTGTTAAGTAGCGCGGATCGGGGGCCGAAGCGATACCTGCCGCCTCGCTTCCAGCCTGTGGTTGCGCGCGTTGCTCGTCGAGACCGAGGCGTAGATCTCCTCGTCGAGGGTCAACGGCCGGCCGGCAAACGCCGACAGCCCGTCCCGCACGTGCGTCCACCGCGCCTCGGACGAGTCGCCGGGCACCAAGCTGGTGGAGGCAATCGCCCCGGCGTTGACCATCGGGTTCGTGCGGCCATCGTGCGATCGCTCGACGGCCGTCAGCGAGTTGAACGGAAGCCCGGTGCTGTTCACCCCGATCTTCTCCCGGACCTCGCCCGGTCCGAGGAGGCTGCATACCAGCGCGAACACGAACGGCTTGGAGATGCTCATGATCGAGAACTCGTACTCCGAGTCGCCGACCGCGTAGATCGCCCCGTGCGTGTCCGCCACGCATACCCCGAAAAGATCATGCGGGACCCGGGCGAGGGGCGCGTAGGTTGAGGTTCGCCCCTCCCGGTTATCGCGGTAGCGCTCGTAGGCCTCATCCACCAGCGTGCGTACGACCCCAGGATCAGGAAGCTCCCCGGTCGAGACGAACGCGCCGTCTTCGCTTCGGTTGGGAATATCGGTCATCGCGGATGCCCTCCGCTGGAGACGCTAGACGACGCGTGGGGGGAACGTGCCCGCGACACTGTGGGCCGACGCCAAGGTCGGGATCAACCTTGGCATCCATCACCACCGGGCATGGGTCCGCTCCGCCATCGTCACCGACATCGAGTGGATGGCGCGCGACGTGGGGTTCGCATGGATGATTTCCGGCGAGGCGCGCGTGCTCAGCTCGCCGGACTCGAGGAAGCCAAGCTCTGGGTCGCCGGCGGCTGACGTCCGCAGTCGGCCGGGCTCAGTCTGCCCTTTCCGTCTCGAGGCTCTCCTCGTCTGCCTCGTCCTCCTCGTCGAACTCGTCCTCCTCCTCGTCCTCCCCGAACTCGTCCTCCTCGTCCTCCTCGTCGTCCTCCTCCTCGGACTCGTCGTCCGGTTCGAACTCGTCCTCCGCCTCCGCCTCCGGCTCATCCTCGTAGTCGCCGGCGTCCTCCTCGTCAAACTCGGCCCCCTCCTCAGTCGGGTCCTGGCCAAACCAATCGACGTCCGCGATTCGTTGCTGGACGCGCCCGAACACCTCTCGGGCCTTCGGGCCGGCGGCGATCCGCCCTGCGGTCGCCAGTCCTGCGCCCAGCAGCAGCGCGCGGCCCGTCGACAGACGACGTTTCTTCTTGGTGGGCTTGGGTGGTGGGGTCGCCTCCTTGATCGCCGCCTCGAGGGCGGCTCCAGCGACTCGACGCACGTCGATGGCCATGCTCTCCTCCGTATCTCCTACCGGCTGCGGCCCCGGCTCGCCGAGGTGCCGTTGGACGACGCTCGCGAGCTGCGCGACCGGCCGCTCGCGGGGTTGCTGGGGCTTGGGCGACGCGAGGTGCTCCGCCCGCGTGTCTGCCGCGAGCCGCTGGATCCCGAGCCACCGGACTCCGAGCCGCTGGACCGATGGCTCGATGCCGAACGGCTCGCGCTGCGCGACGTCCGGCCGCGGCTCGTTCCGCCGTCGCCTCCGTCCGAGTCCTGCTGACCCACCGGCTCGGTGATGCCGGAGTACTCGCGCGTCTTGTCATAAGCCGGGTCGTGCGGTTCGACGACTTGGCCGTCCGCGATCACGCCGCGCCACGCGCCCGTCTCCCGCCCGGCGATTTCGATGAACGCGGCAAATCGATGCAGGTCCCCACGAGCGGCGCGCTTGACGTGCCGGATCCCCCGGGCCGCCTTCTCGATCATGCCACCGGGCTGCACGTCGATGCTGAGCAGAACCCGTGTCAGATTCGGTCCCAGCTCGTGGAAGGACACGACGCCGGTGTGGTCCATGCCATCACTGACGCGCCACCTGATTCGCTCATTGGGACGCTGCGTCTCGATGTTGGCAGTGAACTCCTTCGTCTTGCCCCAGATCTTCGTGGCAAAGGAAACGGTGCAATCGTCCTCTTGGGTGACGCGAGTGACCCGGTGCATGACGTTTGGCCACTCCTCGAACTGTGTCCACTGGTTGTAGACGGTCTCGACCGGAAGGCCGATGTCGACGCTCTGCTGCACCGGCATCCTTCTGCCCCTGCCGACGTCGGGCAGGTCGCTCTCGCCTGCGCCGCTGTCGTCAGCTCCGCCGAACGGGAGCACGCTCTTGACGGCTTCCTTCGTCATTCCGCTGGGTCCGCCGGCCTGTTCCACCTGTTCCTTGATCTTCTCGTTGACGCTCGAGCTCACGCGGTCGCCTAAATCCGCTGTGATTCCTCCCAACGCGCGCCCGGGCGATTTGACCGCGTTGGCAAGACCTTTCGGACCCAAGCCCTGCGCGAGCTTCGCCGCGCCCTTGATCGCGATCGGTGCCAGCGCTGCCGCTCCCGCGCCGGCGGCCACACCCTTCATACCCGACAGCCCGCCACCATTCGACTTGACGGCGTTGCGTACGCGGCTTGAGCTTGAGCCGCTCCCCTGAACCGCGCCCGCCACGGTGCGGATCACATCTTGGACGTCGAGCTCCATTCCCACTGCTCCCGTTATTCGATGCCGGGCCTCCTCATCCTTGCGCTACCCCCTAAAGGGGAGGGGAAACGGGAGCGACGCGCCCCCGTCAGAAAGGCTCGCGAAGCCGCGCGGGTACAGGTCGTCTGACAGTAGCGGCAGCGACGGCGCGGCTGACGATGGCCGCGCCGGGCTGAGCGAGAATCCCCGCTCAGCCCGGACGCCAATCGCTAGCTCACGGCGTGGGGTCGGCGTACGTGCCCCCGTAGATGTCGGAGTTGCCGAAGTTCGGCGGACACTCCTCCTGGACGGCCGGGGCTGTCGCTGTCGTGCTTCCGTCCTCGAGAGCCTGGCGGTAGGCGTCGATCGCCGGGCAGTCGGCGCCGTTGCGAGCGTCATTCCACACGGCCGCGCCGTACAGGCGGGTTGCGGCGGCGTACACGTAGTCGCCTAGGAACTCCGAGGTCAGCGAGTTGGCGCTCGACGACCGTGGGTCGCCCTGCGCGCCGCGATGCAACTCGGTGAACGCTCCGGTCGCACCGGTGCCGCCGGTGTCGGCATGTAAGACCACGCCGACCAGCGACCGTAGCGTGGCCGTGGTGGACTGGAACGGAGTCATGAACGCGTTGTACACGACGTAGACGTCGGTGCCGTTGGGCGAGATCGCGGGCGCCGTGTAGAGCCCGCGGTCCCCCGCGCTTTCGATTGGCCGCGGCGCCGACCACGTGGCGCCGAGGTCGGTGGACTCGGTGAAGTACACGTGCGGCGCGTCGATCGTGCCACTGACGTAGGTCATCACGATCCGGTCGGTGGCATCGGCTCCGGTCGGCGCACCGTTGGCGATATCCACGCTCGGCGCGACCGCCAAGTCGCTGCGCGCGCCGGCCACGCCGTCGATGACCGGACGGCCCTGCACCGGGTCGAATACGCCCGGCTGCGTCACCGGTCCCACAACCGGGGTGAACTGCGACCAGTTGTGGCCGCCGTTGGTCGAGACGGACATCATCTCGAACGTCTGGCCGCCCTTGCTGGCCACGCCGAACACGTACGCATTGCCGTGGCTGTCGGTGCGGATCGTGCATCCGTCTTCGGGGTTGCGCTGGCCGTTGTCGGCCGCGGCGCTGATCTGATGCTGCGTCCAGGTGTCGCCGCCGTCGTCCGAGACCGCCACCTGCAGCGGCGCCGGCGTGGCGTTGCCCTTCTCCTGGCCGCGGAACGAGGCCCAGCAGACGTACACCGTGCCGAAGAACCGGCTGGATGAGGCGTTATCAGCCCAGATCTGCGACTTGTCGGAGAAGGTGGTCGAGGACTGGCGGGAGATCAGCACCGGAGGCATCCAGGCGCTCTTGTCATTCGCCGAAGCGGCCTGGGCGTTGTCGGTGCGGGAGACCGCGATCGCCTCGGAGCCCTTGAACGCCTCCTCGGAACGCACCGCGCTCACGTTCGACGTCAGGTTCGAGTAGTACAGCCGCGAGCCGTTGGCCCAGCTGAACCCATTCGGGCCCGGCCGCGGGCCGAAGGCGACGCCAGGGTCGCCATCGGAGACCAGCCCATTTTCGGCATACCACGGCAGCGTCCCGATCGGGCCGGTGTGCGCCGTGCACGGCGGGTCGCTGTCGCCGACGGCCCCGAGGCAGTCGCGCCCCGTCAGCCCCGTGTAGGTCGGCTGGGTCCATGTCGTCCCGCTATCGAACGAGAAGTACACGCCCGAGACGCCGACGCCGGGCGTGAACGGACAGGTGTTGTCGGTGCCGGCGTTACACCCTCCATGTCGATCTCGTCGTTGGAGCCGGCCACCAGCACGTTCGGGTGGTTGGCGTCGATGGCCACCGTGGGTTCGTTCTGCTTGTTTTGCGAGAACGGCGTGGTCGGGCTCGCGTGCGTCACCAACGCGTCCGGATTGAACGCCCAAGCCGGCCCAGCCGCCACCAACAGCATGCCGATCACCAAGACCGGCAGCAGCACAACCCTCTTCATTCTCAACTCCCTCTCATTGACGTTGACAACAACCGAGCCATGGGGTTACTGAGTGCTCCCGCTCTCCGACCCCGTCGCCTCCTTCTTCGCGGCGTGCACCGCGAGCTTGCGAGCCGTGATCTGCGGCGCGAGGCTGGTCTGACTGCATTTCTTGCCCAGCTCGCTGACCGGCCGATCACTTTCACGGAGTCGCCGGCGGTAGGCGGGTTGGCGCCCTCACCGAAGGTGACCGTCGTGTTTGACAGCGTGTAGGTCACATCGCTTCCCGTGGCGGCCGCGGCGTGATGGTTGGCCTTGGTCACGTGGACCGTGATCGTGCCCGAGAAAGTGCGCGTCCCGGTCTCGGTAGCGCTCCAGGAGACCAGGATCCCCGATGCGATGTACGCCTCGTCGTGCGGCAAGCATTTGTGCGAGGTGGATGGACGCGTGGGAGGCGCAGGATGAGTCGGAGGCGAAGGCTGACTCGGATGCGTGGGAGCCGCTGGATGACTCGGATGCGTCGGAGGCGTCGGATGACCCAGAGGGGCGGGATGCGCTGGATGGCTCGGATGCGAGGGATGCGCTGGATGAGTCGGAGGCGCGGGATGAGTCGGAGGCGCCGGATGGGGCGGCTTCGCGGCGGCCGGTACGGCCACGGCGAACACGCCGGCCGCGGCCACGAGCGCGAGCCTGTCGCGCGTTCTCATCGTCTCTTCCTCCTGATAGACCCAGGTTGCCTTTGAACGATTGACGCGTGAGGCGCGCCAGAGTCAGGAGCTATCTCGCGGTGGCGAAGCGAGGCACGCTTCGCCGCACGCCTCAGGCCGGGGACGTCGCGCTGGATCCGGGCGTGGTGGGCGGTTCGGGCGTCGTCGCCTGCTCGGGCGTCGTCGCCTGTCCGGGTGTCGTCGCCTGTCCGGGCATCGTGGGCGGTTCGTCCGGCACGGTCGGTTCCGCCGGCCCGGTCGGCGGAGCGGTGGCGCCGGGCGACGTGGAAGTCGACGTGCCGGCGGCGAAGCTATCCGGTTCGCCCGAAGTCTTCTGCATCTTCATAACGAGCCACGCAGTGCCGCCGACGGCGATGGCCAAGACCACGATCTTCCCGAGGCCCCGGCGCTTGGGCTCGGGCTCGGGCTTCTTCTTAAGCGCCGTCGCGGCGTTGCGTATGGACGTGGCCGCCTGTCGGAGGTTCGCGTACAGGCGTCTGTCCTCGGTGACCTGGCCGCGCTCGCGCCGCGTGCGCTCGTACACATCGCGCAATCCCGTGGCGGCGTTTCGCAGCTGTTCCTGGACGTACTCGTCCTCGAGCACCTGCCGGACGTAGAGCATGGCTCGCTGGGTATCGGGCATTGGTTCAGCTCCGCTCGGGTTGCTCTTCGCCCGGCCAGCTGCCGGTCATCTTCTGGAAGGCATGGCGGGAGCCGTGGTCGACGAGGCCTCGGACCGCGCGAAAGATCGCCCCCTGCACTATCAGCGCGAGGATCAACTTGACGAGCGAGATCTCGCGGTGCCCCGGCTCGGGCGCCTCTTCGTCGTCGAAGGCGCCCCAGACCAGCTCGAAGGTCTTCTTGCCGATGAAGCCGGCGAGAATCCCGCCGATCACGCTGAACGGGATGAACAGGAGCTTGCTCATGCTGGTCGACCTCCCTCCAAGAGACAGTTCATCCTGCGGACCCGCGCTGCCTGCGCGCCTTCCGGGGCTCGACGAACGGCTCCTCGTCGGCCGGCTGCCCGGCCTCCATTACCCGAGCGCGCTCAATCTCTGCATTCCACTCGGCCCCCAGGAGCACGGCGATATTGGAGACCCAGAGCCAGACCAGGAAGATGATCACGCCGGCGAGGGTGCCGTAGGTCTTGTTGTACGAGGAGAAGTTCGCGACGTAGAGCGCGAACACGCCCGACGCGATGACCCAGACGACCACGGCGAAAACGCCGCCCGGGCTGAGCCACCGGAAGCCGGGATGCTTCACATTGGGGGCCGCCCAGTAGAGGATCGAGAACATGAAGCTCACCACGAGCAGCAGAACTGGCCACTTCGCGATGTCCCACACTTGGACCGCTGTGCTGCCCACCCCGAGCAGCTTTCCGATCTGCGCGGCGAGACCGCCCGTCATGACGACGGCGATCGCGCTGATCGCCAGCAACGCCAGCATCAGGACCGTGACGAAGATCCTCACCGGCAGGGTCATCCAGATAGGCCGACCCTCTTCGACGTCGTAGATCGCATTCGACGCGCGCATGAACGCAGAGATGTAGCCGGAGGCCGACCAGATGGCCCCCGCGATACCCACGATGAAGATGAATCCGGCGGCGCCGCGGCTGTGCTGGAGACCCTGGATGGCCTGGGTCAGGATGGTGTGCACCGACCCGGGCGCGAGCTTGCCGACGTTCGTGATGAGGGGCTGGGTCGCCGAGGGGCCGATCAGCCCGAGGATGGACACCAGGGCAATGATCGCCGGGAAGATCGCCAGCACCCCGTAGTACGTAAGCGCCGCCGCCCAGTCGGTGACGTTGTCCTTCTTGAACTCGCGGATGGTTCGCTTGAGAACGCCGACCCAGGACCTGGTGCCCAGACGACTCGGCTTTTCCGGCGCGCGTTCGTTTGACCCGCTCGTATCCTGCTCGCGCTGCGAGGTGTCGGTGGCCATAGCTGCTCCTAACCGCTTATCGCCTCATCACCCAGCCGGCCAGGAAGCCGAAGGCGAACGCGCCGGCGGCTGCCGCGGGCACTGGGTTCTCCCGCGCCTTCTGCGAGACGCTGGTCGCCGCGGTCGATGCCGTCTGAGGCGAAGCTTGCTTGGCCTTGCCCAGAAGCTCGTTCTTCCGGCCCGTGACCGCGGCCTTCGTGTCTTGGATCTTCTGCTTGGCCTGTGACTTGACGTCTGCCTTGGCCGCGATCGCCGCGACCGTGTCGCCGAGTTCCTCGCGAGTGGCCTCGATCTCTTGACGGATTTCCTCGGGATCGCCGCTTCCGGTCACTGCCGCGTCGCTGCTCCCGGTCACCGCCGTGCCTGCCGTGCGCGGGTCTTCGCCCATTGCACATCCTCCTTCACGCTCTCGGTCGCCTGCTCGGGAACCGGCGGTGTGGCCTGCTGGACCTTGCTCTTGCCCTGCAGGGCGAGCACACCGGCGATCGCGCCCAGCACGAGCGCGACGATTAGCGCCGACAGCCACGGATCGACTGCAGTGGCCAGCGCCAGAATCGCTGCAGCAATCAACGCGCCGAGGGCATACAAGCCGAGCATGCCGGCGGCACCGAACATTCCGGCGCCGATGCCGGCTCGCTTGCCCTTCGCAGTCATCTCCGCCTTGGCAAGCTCCACCTCTTGGCGCGCCAGCCGGCTTGACTGCTCAGACAGCTGTTTGACCAGCTCGGCTATCGACGCGTCCGACGGTGGGCCACCGCGCGTGTCGCTTACGTTGGCCATCGTTTCCTCCTGATCGGGACCTGGGGTGGGACTTCCCGCTGTCCTCGCGCCTAAACCCGGACAAATCAAGACAAACGTCCCAGAGCTCGGCAGGGCCGCAATAACCGGGACATCTGTCGAGGCAAGTTTGCGGCCGTATCCCTCTGAAACCCCGCTGCGCCCATCAATCGGGACAATTCAGACCGAACGGAGACGGAATTGATTGCAGCACTCCGGAGCTGGGCGGGAGCCGTGCTACAAGTCATGGAATGGCGGAGCCGGCTAACGCACCAGAAGCCGGACCGGACGCCCCCAGTGGTCTCTCGTCGATGCGTTCGGACGCGCTGGCCAGCCGCCAACGCATTCTCCGCGCCGCCCGCATGCTGGAGGGGGATCGCCGCGTCACCATGGGCCAACTCGCCGCGGCGGCAAACGTGGGGCGATCGACCCTGTATCGCCACTTCCCCACTCGCCAAGCCCTCGAGCAGGCGCTGGAGGACCTCGAGGACGGTGAGTCCCGGACCGACCCGCGCGTCAGCGGCCGGGTCAGCCCGATGCCATACCGCTCTCCTGGGCAGCTTGGCCGCGAGTCACCGCTTGCTCTCGAGGTGACGCGCGTGCTCGACGAGGTTCCACCGCACTTGGTGCCGGATCAGCTGGTGGCCGAGGCGAGGCGGGCCGCGGGGGCGGCGATCGCCCTGTACGTGGTGGATATCGACGGGTCGCAGCTTCTGCGCCTGGCCGGTTCGGAGGAGTTTCCCCAGCACATCGACGGACCGCCCGCACTCGGGCCGGAGATCGTGCCCGAGGGCCTGCCGGACTTCCAGGAGCGGCTTCAACGCCAGCTGCCGGGGTGCATCATCGAGCCCCTCTGGTTACGCGGACGAGTGATCGCGCTCATCGTGTGCGTCGGCAGCCCGCTCGGCGATCTGGCCGATATCGCCAAGCAGGGCGCCGCCGCGCTTGAGCTGGCCAACGACTACACCGATTACGTCGAGGCGGCTAGGCGGCGCAAGCCGACCACGCCAGCCGCGGAGGTCCAGCAGCATCTGTTCCCACCGCGCATCGCCCGCATCGCGGGCGCCCAGCTGGCCGGCGGTCTGCTGCCGAGCTACGAGGTCGGCGGCGACTGGTTCGACTTCGTCGAGAATGAGGACGGCGCCTGGCTCGCCATCGCCGACGCGGCCGGCACCGGGCCCACCGCCGCGGGCCTGGGAGCGGCTGCGCTGGGTGCGCTACGGGCGGCGCGGCGCAGTGGTAAAGACCTGGAGGATGCCTTGACGGCCGTGCACGAGACGGTTCGGCGCCTCGACAACGACGACTTCTACATCACCGCGATCATCGCGCGGTGGCATGCCGTCACCTCGACGCTGACGTGGGTGAACTGCGGGCATCCACCGCCCTACCTGATCGACGCAGACGGCAATCTGTCCGAGCTCGATGCACCGCAACACCCCCCGCTTGGCGTCGAGGTCAAGTCGCCGAAGTTCAAGCTGACCAAGCGCCAGCTGCAGTCCGGGGAGCGGCTGATCCTGATCACCGACGGGATCATCGACCGACAGGTTGAGGGGGGCGGCACGTTCGGTGTGGACGGGGTCAAGCAGGCGCTGGAGCGCACCGACAGCACGACCGCCGCTTCGACGGCGATGGCGATCCAGCAGGCGGTCACGGCGTGCTGGCGCGAGCCGCTGGAGGACGACGCCACCGTCGTGGTAATGGCGGTCGACTGACCGCGTGGTAATGGCGGTCGACTGATCGCGTGGTAATGGCGGTCGACTGACCGCCTGACCACAAGCCGTTCGGCCGGGCGTCCAGTAGCGTGAAACACGCCGTCCCGGGCCGATTGTCCCGATTTGCCCCAATTTGGGCGGCCGGAAGCGCGAAGTGGGATTGATCGGGTGCCAGCTGGGGTATTCCCGTCGAAAGCGTCCCATCTGTTCGGGAGCGTTAGAGGAGGCTCGGATCCACTGAGGGAAATGCACCATGCATAGGGATTTCATCGCTCGGGTTCCCCTCGGTTCCGGGAGGGAGCCGAACTGGTGAGGGCCGCCATGAAGACGCTGAGAGCCGTCGGCAGCTGTGGCCTGCGCGTGCGCGCGGGCAAGCAGGCCAGTCCAACGAGATGACCTGAAGATGCTGCGCCTCGTTGGCGTGGTGGTGACGATTGCGCTCGTCGATTCGCTGAATCCGTCGACGATCGCGCCTGCCATCTACCTCGCCTCGGGCGAGCGAGCGCGCCGCAGCGTGCTTGAGTTCACCGTTGCCGTGCTGCTGACGCACGTCGCGGGCGGCGTTCTTCTCCTCCTGGGGCCCGGCCCGCTGTTGGTGTCGCTGCTCTCCGGATTGAGCGGGACTCTCCAGCATCTCGGCGAGCTTGTCCTCGGCCTGGTCATCCTCCTGGCCGCCGGGCTGACCTGGCATCACCGAGTTCGCCTCTCGTGCAAGGAGATGCCAGAGCCCAACCCAAAGCGCCGCTCCAACGTGATGCTCGGCGCGAGCATCATCCTGGTCGAGCTGCCGACCGCGTTTCCTTACGTGGCGGCGATCGCGGCGATCCTCGGGTCCGGGGTCGCCATGCCGGGGCGCCTCGCGGCGCTCCTGCTCTACAACATCTGCTTCGTCCTGCCGCTGATCGCGATCCTTGCCACGCTCATCACGACCGGCAACCGAGCGCAGCGGATCCTGGAGCGACGCAGGGACCAGTTACGGACGCGATGGCCGGCGGTGCTCGCCGGATTGCTCCTAGCCGGCGGCACCCTCACGATCGCCGCCGCTTCAGCAGGTCTCGCCTCGGGTTAGCCATTGGGTTAGGCCTCGATCGATGTGGATGAGGTACCTCGGCCGATGCGGCTAATGGGCCCACGTGCCGTAGCGCTGAGGCTCCTCGTCGACCGCCCGGGCGACTCTCTGCTGGAGGTGATCGCCCGCCTGCATCCCATGAGTGGAGACCAAATGGTCGTGCGCCGCGCGCAGAACGTCGTCGCGCTCGCCGACCATTTGCACCGAACAGTTCTCACCGGGAACCCGGGCACAGTCGAAGACGGTCCTGGTCATGGGGTCTCCTTTCTTGTTTGTGGGCGCATCGTCGCCCCTGCGCCGGTGCCAGTCAACGCTCCCGAGGGCAAGGCGGGGTAACGGGCCAGAAGCCTTTCGGCCCGCTGGAGCGCCGGCGCGGCGCGAAGCCGGTTGAAGACCGCGCGCGCCTCGCCCAGCAACGATGTCGCCTCCGGCGCCCGCTGGTCATCGATCAGCGCGCCGGCCAGGTCTGTCTGCACGGCCGCATGCCAGTAGGGGAAGCCGAGCGAGCCGAACTCCTCAAGCGCGGCGCGCAACTGCGACTGGGCCGCAGCGACGTCCCCGCGCGCCGCCGCCAGCAGGCCGCTACCGCGGAGGAGGTGCGCGCGCAGGTAAGGCGGCACATGGCCACGGGGACGGTGGGCCAGCAGGGCAAGCAGGTGGTCGGCCTCGGCGAGCCGTCCGAGGGAGAGAGCCGCGCCGACCGCGACAGGAAAACCGATGCGGCTGGCCTGACTTGAGGGCCCTTCGGTCTCGACGATCTCGTCAATCGTTCCGCCTAGCAAATCGAGCGCATCAGCGGACTCGCCGGCACACATCGCAATCGTGGCGTGGCAGGCGGCGTATGTCCAACGCAGCTGATTGTTCTGGGTCGTGCGCCAGGAACCGATCCGAGCGAGGTGCGCGCGCGCCGCTTCTATGTCCCCGCGGAACGCGGCGACAATGCCGAGCTCGAAGTGCAACATCTCGGCGCCGGGGCGGTCGTCGGACTGGGCGAGCAGCTCCGTGCCCAGCCGCTCGAGCTCGTCCCACTCGCCCGAGCATTCCCACACCCGCATTAGGTTCGACGCGGCAATGCTTTCGTAATAGCGGCTGCCGATGCGCCTGGCCGTGTCCAAGGCGTCGCGGGTTCGTTCGGCCGCGCCGGGGAGGTCGAAGCGCCCGGCGAAGTCTCCGCTGTTTACCTGGGCGAACCAGAGCTGATTGGCCAACTCGTGCTGTTCGCACAGCTCAACGGCGGCGTCAAACAGGATCCGCGCCTCGTACACGCGCCCGGTGGCGACGCACAGCTCAGCTTTGAATGTCAGAGCGCCGGCGAGCGCGTCGGGCAACTCAAGCGCCTGAGCAATCTCGAGCGCGCGGTCAAGCGGCATGAAGGCTTCACGAACCCTGCCGGTATCGAGCAGGGCCACTCCGAGCGTGACATTCCCTCGCGCGACGTCGGCATCCTCGGTGTCGACGCCGAGCGCGGCGAGCGCCCGTTGCAGGCGCTCGATAGCCTCGCTCGCTCTGCCCCCGCGGAACAACGCCTGGCCGATCCGCGGACCGAGCCGCGCCGCGTCGCGGGTGCGCCCGAGCCGCTCGAGTCTCGCCGCGGCCTCCTCGAACAGCTCGAGCGCGGCCTGGTAGCGGCCGTCCACCAACGCCATGTCGCCGGCGGCCGCGGTAAGGTCGATCCGCTCGCCGTCGTCGGCGGCCAGGTCGATCGCCTTCTGGTACGCGCGCTCCGCCGTCCGGGGTGCCCCTACGTCGGCGGCTCGCTGGGCGCCCCGGCGCAGCGCCATCACTGCCTCCGCCCGGAGCCGATCGGCGTCGCCGCCCGAGGCACAGCGATAAGCCTGCAGATAATGAGCCGCCACCACCTCGGCGACGTCCTCGCCCTCGTTGGCGAACGCGCGCGAGAGGTATTCACCGGCCGCGAGATGGCGCGTCTTGCGCTCGCGCCTGGACAGCGTGTCATAGGCCACCGCCCGCAGCATCATCTGGGCGAAGCGATACTGCCCGCGGTCGGGCGAGAGCGGGTCGGCTCGGACCGCCAGCACCTGCTTGCGCACGAGGCTTCTCAGCACGTCATCGGCGACCGGCGCGGCCAGCCCGGACAGCGCCTGTGCCGCGGCAAGCGGGAAGTTCCCGCCGAACACCGACATGGTCCTGACCAGCTCGCGCTCCTCGGGGGCGAGTGCGTCGAGTCGGGCGCCAAGCAGCGAGATTAGGCTGGGCGGGACGTCGAGCTCGCCGAGCTCGCCGGCCAGGACGAGCGCACCGTCGCGTTCGATCAGCGCGCCGCGATCGAGGAGCGCGCGGACGGTCTCGATCGCGTACAGGGGAATCCCGTCGGCCTGGGAAACGATCCTCCGTTTGGCGGTTTCGGGCAGGGTGGCGACGGAGTCGAGCAGCTCCTCCATCGCCCGGTGGCCGAGCGGGTCGAGATACCGGACGGCGGCGCCTCGCTGACCGGCAGGCCAACCCGGCCGCCGCTCGAAGAGCTCGGGCCGGGCGATGGTGAGGATGAAGATGCGGTGCTCGGCGGACCAGTCGAGCAGGTACTCGACGAAATCGAGGAGGCCCTCGTCGGCCCAATGCATGTCCTCGAAGGCCATGACCACGGGCTCGTGGTCGGCCAGCCGTTCGAAGAAGAGCCGCCAAGCGGCGAACAGCTCCTCGCGTCCGGGGCCGGGCTCCGCGACACCGAGCAGGATGCCAAGCCGCGGCGACAGGTACTCCCGTTCGGCGAGATCGGCGACCCAGCGCTCAAGGCCGGCAGCGAGCTTCGCCTCGGTTTCCTGCGCCGCGGCGTCCTCGGGCAGGTCCAGCCGGTGGCGCACCATCTCGGCCAGCGCCCAGTACGCGACCCCGTCCCCGTAGGGAAGGCAGCGCCCCGGATGCCAGAGGACCCGGTCGGGCAGCTGCGTCAGGTAATCGAGGAACTCGCCTCGCAACCGGCTCTTGCCAATACCCGCCGCACCCGAGACGACGACGAGCCGGATCGTGCGACCTAGCACCCCGGCGTGGAACAGCTCCTTGATCAGCCGCAGGTCGGCGTCGCGGCCCACGAACCGCGGCTGCAGCGCGTCCTGGTTGACCCCCGGGGTGACCGCGACGACCTCGACGGCGCGCCACAGATGCAGCGCATCAGCCTTGCCCCTGAGCTCGTGGTGGCCGGCGTCCTCGTAGGTGATGGCGATCGAGGTGATCCGGCGGGTGATATCGTCGACCAGCACCGTGCCAGGCTCGGCGGCCGCCTGAACCCGCGCGGCGGTGTTGACGCGGTCGCCCACCACAACGCCCTCCTCTCGGCCGGCCAGCAGCGCCGCCTGGCCGGTGACCACGCCGGCTCGCGCGCGGAGGTCGGGCGCGCCTGTCCGATGGCGCAGGTCCGCCACCGCCTCGACCAACTCGAGCGCCGCGCGCACCGCCCGCTCGGCGTCGTCCTCGCGCGCCGCCGCCGTCCCCCACACGGCCATGACGGCATCGCCGATGAACTTCTCGATCGTTCCGCCGTAGTGTTCGACGATGCCCCGCGCGGCGTCGAAGTAGTGACCGAGGAGATCGCGCACGTCCTCCGGATCGAGTAGCTCGGACAGCGAGGTGTAGCCGACCAGGTCGACGAACAGGACCGACACCGTGCGCAGTTCGTCGGACTCGCGCCGGCCGCTCGCGCGCGCCGGAGCCGGTGTGGTCTCGCCCTTCGTGAGCGCCGCCGCGTGGGTCGAAGCCGACCGCGGCGACAGCGCCGCGCCGCACTGCGAGCAGAAGTTCTGGTCGGGAGCCGTGACATGGCCGCACTCCGGGCACGAGGTAGACAAGACCGATCCGCATTCGCTGCAGAACTTGGCGCCGGACGTGTTCCCGGTGCCACAGCGCGGACAGACGCTGGCTGCTCCCCTTACTTCCAGGGGAGGAAGTCTACGGGCCGAGCACAACCCGGCCACGGTTGGAAGACTCTACGCACCGTGGTCCTTGCGAGCTACAACATCAAGGGCGGGGTGGGGAAAACCTCGGCGGCGGTGAACCTCGCCTTTCTGGCCGCGCGCGGCGGCGCTACGACCCTCCTCTGGGATCTTGATCCGCAGGGGGCAAGTACGTACCTGCTGCGCGTCAAGCCGAAGGTGAAGGGCGGCGGTCGGCGGCTCGTGCGCGGCAAAACGGACGCGGGTGCGCGCATCAAGGGCACCGACTACGAGCGCCTCGATCTGCTCCCAGCCGATTTTTCGTATCGGCACATGGACCTCCACCTCGATGCGACCAAGCGCCCCACGCGCCGGCTCGACCGCGTGCTCGCGCCGCTCGCGCCGGAGTACGACTACGTGTTCATCGACTGTCCGCCCAGCATCTCCCTCGTTTCCGAGAGCGTGTTCGAAGCGGCCGACGCGCTGCTCATCCCGCTGCTCCCCGCCACCCTGTCGGCGCGCACGCTCGACCACATCGAGCAGGTGGCCGGTGACGGGACGCGGCGCCTTGCCTTCTTCTCGATGGTCGATTCGCGCAAGCGCATGCACCGCGACGTGATGGCGAGCTTCGCGGCCGAGCGCCCCGAGATGCTGAATACCGTCGTGCCGCTCGCGGCCGACGTGGAGCGGATGGGCCAGGCGCGGGCGCCGCTCGAGGAGTTCGCGCCACGGGGCGGCGCCGCGGTGGCGTTCCGCGAGCTGTGGAAGGAGATCGACGAGCGGCTCGGCCAGCCGTAACCGGATCATCACAAGTTTTCTCGGGCCTTCGCCCATCATCGAAGGCGATGAGCTACGCCGAGATCCACTTCCACCTGCTTCCCGGTCTCGACGACGGACCGTCGTCGATCGAGGAGAGCATGGCGTTGGCCGCCGCCGCGGCGGCGGAGGGAACGGGCACGATCGTGGCCACACCTCATGTCCATCCCGAGCACGTGACCGACGTCAGCATCCTGCCCGACCAGGTGCACGAGGTCCGCGCACAGCTCGCCGCCGAGCGGATCCGTCTGCGAGTGCGGTGCGGCGGAGAGCTCGCGCACAACATGGTGTGGCGGCTTGCGGCGTCCGAGCTCGAGACGATCGCGCACGGTCCGCCAGGCCGGCGCTGGCTGCTCCTCGAGGCGCCGTTCGCTGGATTCGACGACGGCTACACGGCCGCCGCCGACGAGCTACGCGCGCGGGGGTTCGGCGTGGTGGTCGCGCATCCCGAGCGCGCGCTCGGTCCGGGCGAGGCCTGGTGGGCCGCGATCGAACACGAGCTCACCGCCGGGAGCGCGCTGCAAATCAACGCGTGGTCGGTGACCGGGTGCTACGGCGAGCAGATCCGGAGCGCGGCGCTCGCGTTGCTTCGCCGCGCGCCGCTGGCGGCGGTGGCCTCCGACGCGCACGGTGGGGCGAGGATGCCGGCGCTCACGCTGGCCCTCGACGCGCTCACCTCGTCCGGCTTTGCCGATGCGCGGCGTTTCATTGACGCTGCGCCGTACCGGCTGCTGGCGCACGGCCTGCCGGCCGGCGTGCGCGAGGCGGCCGCCTAAGTCCGGCCACTCCACCGCCCGCCCGTCACAACTGAGCGCGGCCGATGCGGATCGCGGCCGCCGGGCATGGAGGCCCGGCGGAACGGTCCCACGGATGCCGGCCAAGCCGGCCCAGAAAATCAGGCTATGGCGGACGCGGGCTCGCGCTCGCCGGCGCGCTGAAGGCGCGGCCACATGACCAGCGCCTGGCCGACCAAGCGCTCGACCACGGTGTCCACGTCGACCCGGCGCTCGAGGTCGATCAACGGCTCCGGGTCGGTCCAGGTGACCACCCGGCGCGGCGCCAGCAGCGTGCAGCAATCCTCGTCGGGGAGGACCGAAATCTCGAACGTCCCCAGGCGGTGCGCCTCCTCGATGATCTCCGCCTTGTCCCGGTCGAGCAGGGGACGCAGGAGGGGGAGCGTCGAGGCGCCCTCGACCACCTCGAGGTTGCGCAGGGTCTGGCTCGCCACCTGACCCAGGGAGTCGCCGGTGATGAGCGCCTCGCACCGCTCGCGGCGGGCCAGCGCGTCGGCCACGTGCACCATCAGCCGCCGCTGGGCCAACACCTGGAGCCGGCCGGCGCCCGAGCTCGCGAGCAATCGCTGGGCCAAGCCGAACGGCACCACGAACAGCCGCGAGCGGCCCTGGTAGCGGCCCAGCCGTGCGACCAGCGCGTAGGCCTTGTACGCCGACTCAGGGCCGGTGAGGGGCTGGCCGCTGAAGTGGACGAAGTCGCAGCGCAGCCCGCGCTTCATCATGCGGTAGGCCGCGACGGGCGAGTCGATCCCGCCGGAGAGCAGCACCAGCGACCGGCCGGAAGTACCCACAGGCAGTCCGCCGGCGCCCCGCAGGCGATCGACCGACACGAACAGCTCGCGCGCGTAGGCGTCGACGTGCAGCTCGACTTCTGGACGGGTCAGGTCGACGCTAAGCCCGAGCTCGTCCTTGACCGCGGCGCCCACCGCGCGGGCGAGGTCCATCGAGCTGACCGGAAAGGTCTTCTCGCGCCGGCGGGCGCGGACCGCGAACGAACCCGCCGGCAGGCCGCGCAGGAGCTCGACGGCCGCGCGGCTCGCATGGGCCGGCGATGGTTCGAGCCGCAGCGCGGGCTGGACGACGCTCAGGCCGGGCACGTCGGTGGCGATCTCGAGCACCCAGGCCAAGCCATCGGGCGGGGCGATCGCCAGGAAGGATGATCCGCGGCGCTGCAGCTCGACGCGGCCGGCGCCTCGCAACGCCCGGCGGAGGTTGCGCTCGAGCGCGGCGGCGAAGCTCGCGCGCTTGCGACCCTTGAGGGCGAGCTCGCCGAACATGAGCAGGACGCTTGGCGTGCCGCCGGCGGGATCAGCGGCTCGGAGCAGGCGATCAGCGGCTGTCTGCGACGCGTCGCTCGTCATCGGCTCGGTCGCTCAGGCTAGCGCGGGGTTGCCCTGCGCGGAGGCGATCGGGACGGCCAGCCCGAGTCGCCGTGCGCTCTCGAGCGCGTGGGCCAGCACCTCCTCGGCGCCGTCGATGTGGCCGTCGCGCATCAGCACGCGACCCGCCACCACGGTCGACTGGACGACCGCCCCGGACGCCGCGTAGACAAGCGCGGCCGCCAGCTCGCCGAGGCTGAGCTCGGGCGCATCGGCGCGCAGGAGCAGGAAGTCGGCTGGTTGACCGACCTCGAGGCTGTGCGCCGTGGCGAGCAGCGGCGCCCGGCGGCCGGCGGCGATCTCCCAAGTCTCTTCGGCGTTGACCGCGGCGCTGTCGCGCGCGGCGTGCTTCTGGAGCAAGGCGAACAGCTTCATGTCGGCGAACATGTCGAGCGAGTTGTTGGAGCCGGGGCCGTCGGTGCCCAGACCGACCTGGATGCCGGCGGCGCGCGCGGCGGGGTAGGGGAAGATGCGACCGACCGCGAGCTTGAGGTTGGCGACCGGGTTGGTGACGAGAACGGCGCCGCGGGCGGCGATCAGCCCGAGCTCGGAATCGTCGAGCCACACGCCGTGGGAGAGGACCGTGTGGGGCGAGAGCAGCCCGACGCGGTCCAGGTAGTGGGCCGGGCGCAGCTTGTGGGCGGCCAGGCAATCGTTCACCTCCTGCTCGGTCTCGGACAGGTGGATCTGGACCGGCAGGCCGCGCTCGGCGGCGAGCTCGGCGATCCAGCGCAGGCTGTCTTCGGTGACCGTGTAGATCGCGTGAGGGGCGAGGCCGGCGTCGATCCGGTGGCCGAGGCCAGCCAGCTCATCGAGGCTGCGCAGCGCGGCGGCGCGCATCGCCTCGGAGCGGCCGTCGGCGTCGATCAGCGGAGCGGCGACGGTGGCGCGCAGGCCGGCGTCGTGCACGGCGCGGGCGGCCGCCTCGGGGTGCCAGTACATGTCCCAGAACCGCACGGTGCCGCTACGCACCATCTCGAGGCAGGCGAGTCGCGTGCCCCAGTAGACATCCTCGGGCTCGAGCTTGCGCTCGACCGGCCAGATCTTCTCCTCGAGCCACTGCATGAGCGGCAGGTCGTCGCCGTAACCGCGAAACAGCGTCATGGCGGCGTGGGTGTGGCCGTTGATCAAGCCGGGGACGAGGAGCGCGCCGGCGGCGTCGAGCGTCACGTCCTCGGGCCGGGGCGTCACGCTCGGTCCGAGTTCGACGATCACCTCCTGTTCGGCGCGCAGCCCGACGCGCGCGCCGGCGAGAAGCGCGTCGGTGATCGCGAGGCTCACTGTCGCCTCGGGTCTCCGGGGATCCCGAGTGCGTGCTCCTGGAGGTCGATGGCGATCTGGGTGAGCGGAGCCTCGCGGCCGCGCGGCGCGACCAGCGACATACCGACCGACCAGCTCACCGGGAGGCTGACCGTCGGCATGCCGGTCGCGTCCCACATCGCGGTGAGCGCGATCATGGGATCGCCGGGTCCGGCCGGGTGGCCGGGGTCGTAGCCGACGCCGCGCTGCAGCGGAAGGATCGGCAGGGTCGGCTCGAGGACCGCGTCGATGCGGTTCTCGGTGAACCATTCCTCCCATGCCGCGGTGCCCTGCGCTCGGCGCATCTGGGCCGCGAGGTAGGCCTGGGCGTCGGTGAAGTCGCGCGCGGCCTCGATGAACTCGGCGACCTGCGCGCGGTAGCGGTCGTGCCGCCCCGCGTGCACCCGGTGGTAGGCCCACACTTCGGCCATCAGGACCCAGCTCAGGTCGTCGGGGTCCAGTGTCCACGGTGCCGGGCGCTCGACGATGCGGGCCCCGAGTCGCTCGCACGCCTTGACCGCCTGGTCCAGACCGCGGCCGACTTCTTCGTGCATGGGGGTTTTGGACGGGCGCTCGGTGAGCGCGACCGTGACGCCCTCGAGCGGGTTCGGCCCGGCATGCGCCGCGAGTGGGAGCGGGCCGGTGGGCGCCGGCGGCGGAAGCAGCGGGGTGACGGCCGCGGTGCGGTCGGTCATCGCGTCGAGCACCGCGGCGCAGTCGGCGACCGTCCGCGCCATCGGGCCGGGGTGGTCGAGCGACGGGGCCAGCGGAACGATCCCGTCGAGCGAGATCCGCCCGTGCGTCGGCTTGATCGCCGAGGTGCCGCAGCAGGCAGACGGGATCCGCAGCGATCCGCAGGTGTCGCTGCCCAGCGCGGCCGGCGTCATGCGCGCGGCGAGCGCCGCGGCGCTGCCGCCGCTCGAGCCGCCCACCACCACGCGCAGATCGTGCGGGTTGCCGACCTGGTCGGTGGTCCCGCCGGCGGCGAACTCGTGCATGTGGGTGTGGCCGAGCAGCACCATGCCCCGGTCGCGCAGGGTTCTCCAGGCGGGGCTGTCGGCGGACGCGAGGTTGCCCTCGAGGACGCGGCTCGAGGCGGTGAGCGGCAGTCCCGCCACCGCGTAGAGGTCCTTGAGGCCGATCGGGATGCCGCACAGCAGCGGCGCGTCCTCGCCCTGGCGG
>JAFASQ010000239.1 GCA_019244395.1 Solirubrobacterales bacterium
GCGCTGGCCAGGCACGAGCCGAAGCTCGCCCACACCCGCAGCCCGCTCGAGCGGCTGTTCCTGCCACTGTGCGAACGCGCCGGCATCCCGATGCCGGACGTCAACGTCTGGATCGCCGGCGTGCTGGTCGACGCCGTATGGCGCCAGCAGAAGTTGGTCGTGGAGCTCGACGGGCGAGAGAACCACAGCTCGTGGGGGCAGATCCAGGACGACCGCAGCAAGGAGCTACGCCTGCGCGCGGCCGCCTTCGAGGTGATCCGCTACGGCACGCGCCAGCTCGAAGAGGAGGCGCCGGCGGTCGAGGCCGAGCTGCGGCGCGAGCACGGCCTGCCAGCATGAAGGCATGCAGGATCGTGCCCGCATCCACGTCCAGGCCGGCGCCGGCGGCGACGGCTGCCTTAGCTTCCGCCGCGAGGCCCATGTGCCGAAAGGCGGGCCCAACGGCGGCGACGGCGGGCGCGGTGGCGACGTGGTGCTGGTGTGCGACGACTCGCTGCGCGACCTCGAGGGCTTCCGACGCAAAGCGCACTTCAAGTCGGGCCGAGGCGGGCACGGCCAGGGTTCGCTGCGCCACGGCAAGGACGGCGAGACGCTGGAGATCGCGGTGCCGCCCGGCACCGAGGCGCTGGTCGAGGCCGACGGCACCCTGCACGACCTGGTACGCCCCGGACAGATAGCGGTCGCGGCGCGGGGCGGCCCGGGCGGGCGCGGCAACAAGCGCTTCGCGGGCCCCACGCACCAGACCCCGCGGTTCGCGGAAAAAGGGCTCCCCGGCGAGGAGACGTGGATCACCCTGCGGCTCAAGCTGCTGGCCGACGTCGGGCTGGTCGGGCTGCCCAACGCGGGCAAGTCATCCCTGCTGGGCCGCCTGACCCGCGCGCATCCCAAGGTGGCGGACTACCCGTTCACGACGCTCGAGCCGGTGCTCGGCACGCTCGAGACCGATGACCGCCAGCTCGTCATCGCGGACATCCCCGGGCTGATCGAGGGGGCGAGTGCCGGCGCCGGTCTCGGCCACGACTTCCTGGCCCACATCGAGCGTACGCGTCTGCTCGTGCATGTGCTCGACATCGCGCCACTCGACGGCTCGGATCCGGCGGAGAACTACTCGATCGTCGAGCACGAGCTCGAGCTGCACAACCCGCGGCTGGCGGCGCTCCCACGCGTGCTCGCGCTCTCGAAGGCGGACCTGGTCGATCCGCAGGTGCGGGAAGAGGCACACACAGAGTGGGGGAACCGCGCCCGCGCGCCGGTGATCGTGACCTCGGCGGCCACGGGGCTGGGGCTTTCCCGGCTGGCGGCTGAACTGATCCGCCGCATCCCCGCGGCACAGGCGCCCGAGGCGCCCGCCTCGGCCCCGGGGGAGGAACTGGCCGAGCATCGCGTATTTCGGCCCGCCGCGCCGCGCGCCTACCGCGTGGCCAAGGTGCGCGATCGGTGCTACCGGGTCAGCGGGCAGGGCATCGAGCGGCTCGTCGCCCGCTATGACCTCGAGAACGCCGACGCGCTCGCTTACCTGGAACGCCGGTTGCGCGGGATCGGCGTGATCCGCGCGCTGCAGGACGAGGGGTTCGAGCCGGGGGACGAGGTGGAGATCGCCGGGATTGCCTTCGACCTGGACCCGGAATAGCCGCGAATCGCTAGGCTTCGCGCCCTTGCCAACGGGATGAGGAGGATCCGCAAGGATGCTGAGAGACAAGAGGTTGCCCCGAAGCGGCATCGTCGCAGTGGGCGTAGCTGTAGTCCTGCTCGCGCTGAGCGCGGCCGCGAGCGCATCCGCGCGCGTGCTGACCGTGACCCAGCGGCACGTGTCGTACCCGCACTACACATCGGTCCAGGCGGCGGTCGCCGCGGCGCATCCCGGTGACTGGATCCTGATCGACCGCGGCGTCTATGTCGGGCCGGTACGGATCTCCACGCCTGGCCTGCACCTGCGCGGAATCGACCGGGACGGCGTGATCATCGATGGCCGTCACCGCGTCGGCAACGGGATCACGATTACGGCAAATCGCGTGTGGGTGGAGAACCTGACCGTGCGCAACTTCGACCGGCGCACCCGCGACGACTCTGAGAACGGCAACGAGGTTTGGTGGAAGGGCGGTGGCGAGAAGAGCACCACGATCGGCCTCCACGGGTGGTGGGGCCAGTACCTGACCACGTATGACACCGGGCTCCTCGGCGGCTACGGCCTGTTCGCCAGCCACGCGGTCGACGGCTTCCTCAAGCACGTGTACGCATCGGGCTTCAACGACTCCGGTCTGTACGTCGGCGCATGCCGCGACTGTCGCGCGCTGGTGCAGGACGCGCTGGTCGAGCGCAATGCCCTCGGCTGGTCGAGCACCAACGCCGGCGGTCATCTGGTCATCGAGAACTCGACGTTCCGCAACAACGGCCTCGGCATCGCGCCGGACTCCGAGCGGGCCTCGGACCTGCCGCCGCCGCAAGACGGCGCCTGCGACGCCGGCGCCAACCGCTCTGCCACGCCCACCTTCGCCTCGACCAACATCGACCACTGCACGATCTTCCGCCACGACGTGATCGCTGAGAACGGCAACCTGGACGTGCCGGCGAACCACACGCTGCTCGGCGCGCCGTGGGGCGTGGGCGTGATGCTCCCCGGCGACTACGCCGATCGCTTGGACGGCAACACGATCACCGGCAACCCCACGTTCGGTGTGCTCGTGTTCGAGCAGCCCGATCCGTACCCGCCCACCGCACAGACCGTCTACTTCCAGGCGGCGGGCAACCGGATCACGAACAACCGCTTCACGGGCAACGGGACGCAGCCGGGCGGCGCGGACATCGGCCTCGAGGGCGGTGTGTTCGGTGCCATGAACGTCAACAACTGCTTCGCCGGCAACACGTTCGCGACCTCGATCCCGGCCGGAATCGAGGGCACCTGGGGGTGCCAGAACGCCACCACCCCGAATGGCGGGCCGGCGCTGTTGAGCGAGGTGCTCACGCTGATCGCGCAGTCCGGGGCGCGGCACTCGCATCCCCAGCCGGCGCCGCATCGTCAGCCGACGATGCCGCGCCCGTGCCGCAGCGTGCCGCGCAACCCGCTCTGCCGATGAGGTTCTAGGCGTCTCCGGGCCTCGCGTGCGAGCGCGGGGCCCGGGCGGCGTCAGTCACGCCCAATTCTGGAGCCGGCCCTAACCTGTCGGAGCCATGGGGTCCGTGGTCGTCAAGCTCGGCTCGAGCATCGTCGCCCGTGATCGAGGCGAGGTGCGCACCGAGGTCCTCAGCCGCATCTGCGACGAGCTCGCGGAGCTCCACCGCGGCGGCCGACAGCCGTTGGTGGTGACGAGCGGCGCGATCGCCCGTGGGATGGGCCTGATGGAGCTGCCGCTGCGGCCGCGCGCCATGGACGAACTGCAGGCGGCCAGCGCGGTAGGACAGGGCAAGCTCTACCAGGTCTACGACGAGCTGCTGCGCGCCCGCGGGCTCGAGACCGCACAGGTGCTGCTGACGTTCTTCGACATGAGCGCGCGCAGTCACTACGTGAACGCGCGCCAGACGCTGCGAAAGCTGCTCGAGTGGCGGGTGGTTCCCGTGATCAACGAGAACGACACCACCACCACCGACGAGATCTCGTTCGGGGACAACGACTTCCTGGCCGCGCAGGTGGCGATCCTGATCGGCGCCGAGCTGCTCGTGCTCCTCACCGACGCCGCGGGCCTGTTCACGGCCGATCCGCGCAGCGACCCGAGCGCGCGCCTGGTCGAGGAGGTGACGTCGTTCGAACAGCTGGACAGCCTGGCCATTGGCCACGCGACGTCCGCGCTGGGGTCGGGCGGGATGCGCTCGAAGGTGGTCGCGGCCGAGATGGCGACCGCGGCCGGAATCCCGACGGTCATCGCCAGCGGGTTGTCGCCCGGCGCGATGTTGGCCGCGGCGCACGGCGAGCAGGTCGGCACCCAGTTCGCCGCGCGTCCCGGGCGCTACTCGAGCTTCAAGCTGTGGCTCAAATACGCCAAGCCAGCCCGGGGGCGGGTGGTGGTGGACGCCGGTGCGGCACGGGCGCTGCGGGAAAGCGGGACGAGCCTGCTGCCCGTCGGGATCGTCGAGGTGTCCGGCGAGTTCGACGCCGGCGATGCGGTCGAGGTTGCCTTCGACGGCGAGCTCGTCGGAAAGGGGATCTGCAACTACTCGGCCGCCGAGCTGCGCCGGGTTCGGGGCCTGAAATCGGCGGCGGTCCGTGCGCGGTTGCCCCGGGCGACCGAGGAGGCGGTCCATCGCGACTACTTCGTCCTCGCGTAACCTGTTAGGCGCGACGATGGCCGTAACTGCGAGCACCGTAATTGAAACCTGCCTGGCGGCCAAGCGCGCCGCGGGACAGCTCGCGGCGCTCCCCTCGGGGGTCAAGAACGCGGCGCTCGAGGCGATCGCGACGGCGCTGATCGAGCGCACACCCGAGATTCTCGAGGCCAACGCCGGGGATCTCGAGGCCGGACGCGAGGCGGGATTGACCGATGCGCTGATGGACCGGCTGGCGCTCGACCCCGGGCGGATCGCGGTGATCGCCCGGCAGGTCAGAGACATCGCGGCTCTGCCCGATCCCGTGGGCGAGGTGATCGAGGGGCGCCGGCTCTACAACGGGCTCGAGGTGCGCAAGGTGCGTGTCCCGCTCGGCGTGATCGCGGTCGTCTATGAGGCCCGGCCGAACGTCACGATCGACGCCGCCGCGCTGTGCTTGAAGTCGGGAAACGCGGTGGTGCTTCGGGGCTCGTCGACCGCCGCGGCGTCGAATGGGGTGCTCGCCGAGGTCGCGATCGAGGCAGGGCTGTCGGCTGGGCTGCCCGAGGGCGCAATGGCCTTGGTCGCGGGCGGTGGTCACGAGGAACTCGCGCAGCTGGCCACGCAGGCGGGCGTGATCGACCTGATCATCCCGCGCGGCGGCGAGGGGCTGAAGGCGGCGTTGAAGGGCGTCGCCACGGTGCCGGTCATGTACGCCGCATCGGGCAACTGCCACGTGTACGTCGACGCCACCGCGTCGCTTGCGGAGGCGCTGGCGATCACCATGAACGCCAAGGTCCAGCGGCCGAGTGTCTGCAACGCCGCCGAGACGCTGCTCGTCCACGAGGCGGTGGCGGACGAGTTCCTGCCCATGGTGCTCCGCGAGCTTGCCGCTGCCGGGGTGGAGCTTCGCGGCGACGATCGAACACGAGCGGCGGCCGCCCGGTCGCCCTCGACCGCGGTGGCGCCGGCGACCGACGAGGACTGGGCCACCGAGTACCACGCGCTCACCCTGGCCGTCGGCGTGGTGGGATCGGTAGTCGAGGCCGTCAAGCACATCAACCGCTACGGATCCGGTCACTCGGAGGCGATCGTGACGCGCGACACCGAGGCAGCGCGCGCATTTCAGCTGGGCGTGGACGCCGCGTGCGTGTACATCAACGCGTCCACCCGCTTCACCGACGGCGGCGAATTCGGCATGGGGGCCGAGATCGGCAACTCGACCCAGAAGCTGCATGCCCGCGGCCCGATCGGCCTGCGCGAGCTCTGCACGTTCAAGTACCTGGTCGAGGGCGCCGGGCAGGTCCGGGCCTGAGCCGGCCGGGGCGTCTGGACTCTGTGCGGATCGGCATTCTCGGCGGAACGTTCAACCCGCCACATCTTGGTCACCTGATCTGTGCCCAGGAGGCGTACGTGCAGCTCGGGTTGGACCGGGTGACGCTGATCCCGGCGCGGATACCGCCGCACAAGGCGATCGAGGACGAGCCGGGGGCCGAGCACCGGCTCGAGCTGTGCCGCCTGTCGATCCGCGGCGACGAGGAGCGATTCGACGTCTCCGACGTGGAGATCGTCCGAGACGGACCGTCGTATACGGTCGATACCCTTAAGGAACTGCATTCTCGAGCGCCAGATCACGAGCTGTTTTTGATCGTCGGGGGCGACATCGCCGCAGGCCTGCCGGATTGGCGGGCGCCGGAGCAGGTGCTGTCGCTGGCCACGCTGGCCGTGGCAAAGCGGCGCGGCACCTCGCGGGCGGCGGTGGACGATGCGCTACATCGGCTGCGCGGCGGCGAGCGCGCCAGGTTCTTCCGCATGCCGCGGATCGGGATCTCCTCGACCATGCTCCGCGACCGGGTGCGGGCCGGACAGCCGATCAAGTACTACGTGCCTGATGCGGCCGTCAGCTATATCGCGCGACACCGTCTGTATGCCAGGATAGGCTCAGTGCGATGATGCGACCGGCCGCTGCGAGCAGCGAAAATCAGATGACTCCGGAGGATCTGGCCCGCGCGATCGTGGACTACGCGTCCGGCCGCAAGGCGATCGACATCGTCCAGCTCGATCTGCGCGCGATGATCGGCTACACGGACTACTTCGTGATCTGCTCGGGCCGGACCGAGCGCCAGACCAAGGCCATCCACGACGCCATCTACGAGGGCTTGAAGTCGACCCACCGGAGGCTTCCGGAGCGGGTCGAGGGCCTGCCCGGCGCGAGGTGGATCCTTATGGACTACCTGGATGTGGTGGTCCACGTATTCGTGCCCGAGACACGCGAGTACTACCGCCTCGAGCAGCTGTGGGGCGAGGCGCCGGCGCAGGCGCTCCGAGCAGGATCCTCCTAGCGGCGCGCCGGCCGTGGGCGGGGACGGAGCGACGCACCGACGGACGTGAGCCCGCACTTCACGCTGCTGGCGGCAGTGCTCCTCGGGCTCCTCGGGTTCGCCATCGGCGTGTTCGGGACGCTGGTCGGCGCCGGCGGCGGCTTCATCCTCACCCCGGTCCTGCTGCTCGTCTATCCCCAGACCTCGCCGGCGCTGATCACCGCGATCAGCCTGATCGTGGTGTTCTTCAACGCCGGCTCGGGATCCGTCGCCTACGCGCGGCAGAAGCGAATCGACTACCGCTCGGGCAGCGTGTTCGCGCTCTGCACGCTGCCCGGGGCGGTGGTCGGTGTGCTGGTGGCGGACAAGGTCTCGCGGCCGGGTTTCGACGTGATCATGGGCGTGGCGCTGACGGGCCTGGCCTGGTGGTTGGTGCGAGGGCGGGGGCAGCCTCAGGGGGGCCATGTCGACCGCGGGGCGGCGCGAACGATCACCGACCGCGAGGGGAATCTCTACCGGTACCGCGTGAATGTGCGGATCGGGGCGCTGTTCAGCGTGGCCGTGGGATTCGTCTCGAGCTTCCTGGGGATCGGCGGCGGCGTGGTCCACGTCCCGGTGCTGGTCACCGTGCTCGGGTTCCCGACTCACGTCGCCACCGCCACCTCGCACTTCGTGCTCGCCTGGATGGCGCTGGTGGCCACGCTGACCCACGTGGCGGTTGGCACCTTTCACGGAGCTGTCGGTCTGCGTCGGTCGGCGGCCCTCTCGGTCGGCGTGGTGCTAGGCGCCCAGCTCGGCGCCGTGCTCTCGCAGAGGGTGAGTGGCACCGTGATCCATCGGCTGCTCGCGGTGGCGCTGTTCGCGCTCGGCGCGCGGCTTGCGCTGAGCGTCGTGCTGTGAGGACGCGCGATCGTCTGGTCGCGCTACCCGGGGAAACCAGCCAGCGCGCGGACCAGGCGGGCGCCGTCGGCTGTGCCCAGGCCGCTGGCCAGGTCGTATCCCGGCACGGCCCGGAAGCCGTGCACCGTGAACCGGCGGCCCTTCACCCGCGCCAGCTGCTGCGTCCCGAACACCGAATTGTTGCCGGCGGTGATGTCGGTGAGCGGCGAGCCCGGACCGTCGCCGATCGCGTACAGGGCGGGGTTCAGCAATCCGAGATCGTGACCGGCGGCCTGATCGGCGATCGCGACGATGCCCGCGAACAGCGGTGTCGCCTCGCTCGTGCCGCCTACCAGGGCGAACGAGGGGCCGACCAGCCCGTCGGCGTAGTTCACCACGCTGATGTACACGAGCGCGGCGCCCTTGACCGCGGCGCTCATACTGACGTCGGGCGTGCCGCGCGCGCCGCCCACGGTGCCGGCGACGGCGTTCTGGTACGACGGCCGCTCGAACACCCTGGAGACGCCGCCGCCGCTCGCGGCTGGGCCGCTTGACCGCGTCGTGTCGTTCCAGACGCTGTCCGGCCGGGTGCGGGCGCGCTTTCTGAGGCGCAGCCGCGTTCCGCCCACTGCGGTGACGAGAGGATCGGTGGCCGGCCAGCTGTCGACCCGGAACGGGAAGTAGTTGGAGTCGCCGTCTGATGTGTCGATTGCCGACTCGTCCGTCGCGCCGGCATCGCCCGAGGCGCTCAGAACCGTGACCCGATGGACGAGCGCGTTGAAGTAGGCGCTCCGGAGCGCGTAGATCGACCGTCGGCTAGGGAAAGTCTCCTCCGCGGTGCCGAAGCTCTGGCTGATCACGTCGCCGAGCCGGTGGTCAATCACGTAGTTCTCGGCCTTGATCATCGACGGGAAACCCTTCACGCCGATGGTCTCATCGACGGGTGTCTCGACCAGCACGATGTTCGCTCCCGGGGCCATGGCATGGGCGTATTCGACGTCGAGAGTGGTTTCGATGGCCCATTCGCCCCTCTCGAAGTTGGTCCGCTTGTACCGGGGAACCGCCCCCGCCGGCTGGATGACCCTGAACGACGGTGGCGCGGGCAGGTGGAACACGTGGTCGAACGTCGCCAGGTCGTTCTTGATCTTCGGGGACCCGAACGAGTCCACGAGCACGATCGTCCTGCCCTTGCCGGTGAGGCCCGCCCGGTAAAGCGGGTTCATGTCGTAGGCGTGCTGGAACTGGCCTGGCCGGTAGCACGCCATCCGCAGCTCCGCTCGGCACCGTGCCGTTGTCGGCGGCTGCGCGAAAGCGTGGCGGACGAACTCATGAAATGGCGTCGCCCCCGCGGAAGGGCTACCTAGCCCAAGCAGCGCCAGAATTGCCCCGGCTGCGCCGGCCAGAGCCCTCATCCTGCCAACGCGCACATACGCCCCCTTCGGTTCGATTCGAGCGCCCCACACGCCCCTCCGTGATTCTCGTGGGGATTCAATCAGGTCGCGCCACATCGCCGCGAGCAAGGTTGCGCTACATCGCCGCGAGCAAGGTCGCGCTACATCACGGCTGGCAGACCGGCCGCGGCGGGCCCGGCGTCGCCGCGAGCAAGGTCGCGCTACATCGCCGCGAGCAGCGGCGGCGCCACTTCTTTCTTGCGGCTCATGACCCCGGGGAGCTCGATCTGGCTGTCGTGGGCCGGCGCCCCGAAGGCGCGCGCCACGCTCGCGACGTCGCCGTCGACGAGCAGGTCGGTTCCCTTGGTCAGCACGTCGGTGACCATCAGCGCATAGAGCTGGAGCTCCCGGCTCTCGCGCGCCTTGTGCATCGCGGTGATCAGCTCCGCGCTGCGCTCGAGCAGGGCCTTGCCCACCACCTCGATCTGGGCGATGCAGATCTGGTGGCCGCTCGAGGCGTGGTACTGCTTCGCATCGCGCGAGATGATCTCCTCGGCGCTTACCTCCGACACGTCCGAGGTAGCCTCGAACATCTCGCGGCCGTACTCCGCCGCATCGAGCGCCAGCACGCGCTCCAGATACTCGACGACATGTCGGTCGCGCTCGGTCGTGGTTGCCGAGTTCAGGATGATCGTGTCGGACATCACCGCACCGAGCAGCATCATCGCGGTCGGCGGGCTGGGCTCCAGTCCGGCTTGACGGAAGCGCTCGACGACGAGCGTGGCGGTCGATCCGACGGGATCAAAGGTGGCGGTTACGGGGATCCGCGTTTCGATCGAGCCGATGTGATGGTGGTCGAGGATCTCCATAATCTCGGCCTCCTCGACGCCGGCCACGCTCTGAGCTTGCTCGGCGTGGTCGACCAGCAGGACCCGCCGCTGAGGCGGCGCAACCAGGTCCGAGCGTGTGATCAGCCCGACCGGACGGCGCTGCGGATCGATGACCACCGCCGCGCCGTAGTAGCTGTCCTTGATCTGCTCGGCAATGTCCTCGACCAGGAACTCCGTTGTGGCGGTCAGCGGGTCGCTCTCCATCAGGGCGCCGCAGGGCGCGGCCAGTGTGATCATCCGGCCGGAGACGTAGCTGTCGAGCGGCGAGACGACCACGGCGATGCCTCGCTCCCTCGCGAAGGCCAGGATCTCATCGTGGGGCTCCGAGTCGTTGGAGAGCACGAGCAGCTGCGCGCCGCGCTCGATGGCGAGGCGCTGGGCATCTTCGCGATTGCCCACCACCACGACGTCTCCCTCCGAGGCGCCGCTGCGGGTGCCATCCATCGAGTGAACCCACACGCGACCGGAGAGCGGCTTGTCCTCGCCGGTGAGAAGCCGGCCGCCCAGCACCTCGACGATGGCCGACACCTGGGTGGGGGCGTCCTGGAGGGTCGAGGCCCCGCGCGTCTCGCGGATGTAGCGGCGCGCGAGTGCCCGCTCGGTGAGGACGCCGATCAGCGCGCCGTCGTCATCGACCACGGGGACCAGCTCGAGTCCGGCGCGCGCCATCTCCAGGCCGGCCTCACGGAGGGGGGCCTGGACGCTCGTGATCGGGAAGCGCGACTGCATCACGTCGCAGGCACGCACCATCACGTGGGGAAGGAACCGGGGCTGGACGGCGCCGCTGCGCTCGAGCAGCCAGCGAGTTTGCGCGTTGCATTCCCCCAGCCGCACCGCCACGTACGTGTTGCGCGTATCCAGGCGGCCCTTCAACTCCGAGTAGCCGATGGCCGACGCGATCGAGTCGGCGTCCGGATTGCGGTGGCCGGTGACGTAGATGGTCGCCATGGCACCCCGATTATCGCCGCTGCTGGCGCTGGAGGCCCGATTATCGCCACTGGGCAGAATGGCGCGGGGGGCGGTTGCCGCACCGCCGAGCGCGATGGCGCGATAGCGTGCCTCGGGCGAAGCCGAGGCGCAGTGGCTCGCGGCTGCCATATCACCCGAAGGAGAGACCAGATGCCGTCCGCCCCCCAGATCCTCCCGACCCAGATCCCCCAGGGGAGCGCGCCCGGCGTGAATTACCGCCTCGAAGGCGAGCTCGTTCCGGTCCTGCACATGGCCCTGGATGGGCGGGTGCCGGTGTATTTCGAGCACCACGTGCTGCTGTGGAAGTACCCGGAGCTGGTGATCGGGCTCCATCCTCTGGGCCGGGGCCTCAAGCGGCGGGTATTCGGCGGCATGCCGCTGTTGTTGCTCGAGGCTCAGTCGCCGGGGGAGATCGCCTTCAGCCGCGACTCGCCCGGGCACATCGTCGCGCTCCATCTCCAGCCCGGCGAAGGAATCATGGCGCGCGAGCATCAGTTCCTGGCCGCCACGAGCGGCGTGCAGTACGACTACAGCCGCCAAAAGGGCTTCGCCAACATGCTCTACGGCGGCGGCTTCTGGGTCGACCACTTTTTCGCCGGCGATCACGAGGGGGTGGTCTGGATCCACGGCTACGGCAACGTGTTCGAGAAGACCCTCGACCCGGGCGAGACGATCGACATCGAGCCGGGCGGCTGGCTCTTCCGCGACCACTCGGTCCAGATGACCCAGGAGATCTACGGCTTCAAGACCGGCCTCCTGAGCGGCGCCGGCAACCTCGTGTTCAACCGTTTCACCGGCCCGGGCCGCGTCGGTCTTCAGAGCGCTTACTACCACCCCACCGTTCAGGAGGGCGCCGGCGGCGACTCGCAGCGGCGGGGCGGCGATCTGATCGGCGGCATCGTCGGCGGCCTGCTCGACAACTGACCGCCGTGGCAGACTCCGCCGCCGCTTGCACCGAAGGCCGCGCCGGCGCGCTGTCTAGACGCCCGTGAGCTTCGCTCCCGGGCACCTCGAGTCGCACCCGCTCCCGCCGGGAATCGTCGGCGCGCTCGGCCTGGGCGGCTACCAGCTCCTGGTCGACGTGGCCGGCGTGGGCGCCGGTCGGCTCGGGTCACATGGCTTCCTGCTCGTTGCGCCCGAACCCGATCCATCGCTACCCGACGCGGGGACGCAGATCTCGCTGCACCAGCCGCGGCTCAAGGACGAGGCGGAGGCGTCCGCCTTCGTCCAGCTGGCGGCGCAGCTCGGTTATTTGCGATTGTCGGGCTACCGCCTGGCGCTCGAGCGCGCGGGCCTGCGCAGCAAGATCAGCCTGGTCAACCCGGCCACCGGCGCGATCGCCGCGGTGATCCCGGACAAGGCGCCGGGTCGGCTGTTCGGCGGTGGCGCGGGTGCGCCCAGACTCTTGGTGGCCGTGCGGGGCTTGCCGCCCGCCGGTCCCCCACCGGACCTCGAGAGTCCCGAGCTGCTGCGCCAGGTTCTGTTGGCCCTCGCGCTGCGCGACGAGTCGATCGGTGGCGCGGAGGCGGCCGAGGTGGCCGATCGTGCCCTCGAGCTCGTGCGCCGCGGTGGCGGGATGGATCCGCCGGCGGCGCTCGAGGCAGCGAAGCAGGACCGCGCCTCGTAGTCCGGACGGCGGC
>JAFASQ010000110.1 GCA_019244395.1 Solirubrobacterales bacterium
GACGTGCATGGCGCACGTGGCGATCTCACTGGGCGGTCCCGAGTGGCTCGAACCCGTGACGGACGAGGAGTACCGCGGAAGCGGTGCCGATGGAACGATCCGAGACTGACCCGGCCATCTGTCAGCAGGTCGCTCGGCGACGCCATCCCTTCGCGCGAGACCTTAGTGGTCGCCTCCGCAAATACGCTCGCAATCGAGGCGCCCCTGGCGGCGCTGCCGCGGGCTTTGCGGCCCGCTCGGCATCCGGCCTCGCTTAGTTGGGCCGCGCCCGCGTCGTCCGGCGTCCTCGGACCCTCGTGTAGCGCTGCTACACGTCGGGTCCTGCGTCCTCGCGCAGCATCCACCAGTGGCACCTCTCGGTGCGACCGTACTCACGGAGGAGACCGCTGATGGCCGACAAGCAGGTCACGGTGGCCGTCCCCGAGGAGCGGGTGCCGGAGTTCTACGCCTGGTTTGCGTCATTCCTGGCGTCCGAGCCGGGCACTCCGCCCCCGTTCGGCGGGCGCGGCCGCCGTGGCCGGCGCGGCATACGCCGGCACGATGACGTCCGCGACTGGTCGGCTGAGGATGCGCAGGAGGCGGCCTGGCTCTATCGCAAGCTGGCGCCCCCCGCACGCGAACTGTTCGACGTCCTGGCCGACCGCCCCGGGGGGCGGATCGGCGGCGAGCAGCTGGCCAGGCGGCTTGCGCTCGAAAAGGGATCGCACGGCGTCGCCGGCGTCCTCGCCTGGCCCGGCCGATACTCCCGGCACCTCGGTCGCGTCCTCCCGATCGCCACCGAAGGGCGCCCAGATGGCGGTACGGATTACTACATGGAGCCCGAGATCGCGGGGTTGTTCAAGGCCGCGCGCGATCGCCCGCGGCGGTAGCGCGCTCGGTGAACGCCGCCGGCATCACGAGTGCGCGACCTCCTCGTCGCGCATCGGAGGCGTGCCCGCCAGCCGAAGCGCCAGCGCATTCGGCGGAGTAAGCCGCGCTGGCGACGGGTCGGCGGCGGCTTGCGCGCCGATCCGATCCAGGTCGAGTCGGCGGGCGGAACCGACGAGGACCCTGTTCGCGGTGCGTCCGCCCAAAGCCCAGACGTGCGGATAGGCCTCCGACAGCGCTGCCCCGGCCGCGCGCATCTCGCGGGCCGACCGGTCGTCGAGGACGTTGATCAGGGCCAGCGGCGCCACCCGCGCCACGTCGGCCAGGGCCTGAATCGTGATCAAGCGCCGGGGGACGGTGGCGGCGACGAAGGCGTCGATGGCGATCGCGTCCCAGCTGGCGGCGTCCTGGCGGGCCACGAACGCGCGTCCCTCGGCCAGTCGCACGCGCAGGCCGGGCGCGCGCCGCAGCCCCAGATGCTCGCGTGCGACGGCCAGCACATCGGGATCGACCTCGCAGACCTCCTGGTGCCCGTCCGGGTCCTCCGCGGCGAGCGCCCGCGCCAGCGCGCAGGCTCCGCCCCCCACGTGCAGAACCCGTCTGGCCCGGGCAACGCGCAGCACGGTCCGCATCCACCGCAGGTAGTCGAACTCGAGATGCGACGGATCGGCGAGGTCGACGTAGGAGGCGTCCATGTCGCGCTGGCGGAGAAGCCGCCCCGACGGGCGGAGAGGGTCGCGCTCGGCAATCAGCTCGCCGCGGCGGGCGATCGTGGTGCGCAAAGCGCGGCGACGAGGCACGAGCAAAGGCTGACACGCGTCCGCCGGGCGCGCGCCTACGCTGCAACGCGCGCTCCGATGACCTCGGTCCGAACCAGACCCAAGCTGAGCCTCGCCCGCGCCCGCCGGATCGCGCTGGCCGCGCAGGGGTTCGGCCGCCCTCGCTTGGGCCGCCCGCCCGACAGCGGCCAGATCGTCCGCCTGGTGCGGCGCCTCGGGGCCCTCCAGCTCGACTCGGTCAACGTGTTCATCCGCGCTCACTACATGCCGGTCTTCTCGCGGCTCGGTCCGTACGACCGCGCCCGGCTGGATCGGATCGCCGCCCACGGCGAGGGCCCGATCGATCGCCGGCTGGTCGAGTACTGGGCTCACGAAGCGTCGCTGATCCCGGTCGAGCTGCATCCGTTGCTGCGCTGGCGAATGGCCGACGTCGACCGGGAGGCCTGGGGCTCGATCTCCAGAATCGCGCGCCAGCAACCCGAGCTCGTCGCCGAGACCCTCCAGCTCGTGGTCGATCAAGGCCCGATCCGCGCGCGCGATACCGGCGCGGTCCGACCCCCGCCGCGGCCCGGTCACATGTGGAACTGGCACCAGGGCAAGTTCGCGCTCGAGCATCTCTTCTTCACGGGCCGGATCGGCGCGGCGCGGCGGGTCAACTTCGAGCGCCTGTACGACACGATCGAGCGCGTGCTCCCGCCTGAGGTGCTGGAGCGACCGACGCCGAGTCCGGCCGAGGCGCAGCGTGAACTGATCCGGATCGCCGCGCGGGCTCTCGGGGTGGCCACCGAGCCCGATCTCGGCGACTACTTCCGGCTCCCGCGCGCAGCGTCCAAAGCGCGCGTGGCGGAGCTGGTCGCCGCCGGGGAGCTGATCGAGGTCGAGATCGAGGGCTGGAGGGCGCCCGCCTATGTATGGCCGGACGCTCGTCGGCCCCGCCGGATCCACGCGCGGGCGCTCCTGTCGCCGTTCGACTCGCTGATCTGGTTCCGCCAGCGGACCGAGCGCCTCTTCGGCTTCCGCTACCGGATCGAGATCTACACCCCGGCCGCCAAGCGCATCTACGGGTACTACGTGCTGCCATTCCTGCTCGACGAGGCGCTGGTGGCAAGGGTCGACCTGAAGTCTGACCGCACCGGCGGAGCGCTGCTCGTCCAAGGCGCGTTCGCCGAGCCTGACGTCGACCGCGCCCATGTGGCCCGTGAGCTGGCCGACGAGCTGGGTCTCGTGGCGAGGTGGCTCGGCCTGCAAGAAGTGGTGGTCGCGGGGCGGGGAGACCTCGCGCCCGACCTGGCCGCGGTCACCGGCTGAACCACGTCGTGCGCCGGAGGCGTGCTCCGGGGTGATCCGGGGCAGCCTTGTCCCAGAAGTGTCCGATTCGAGGATCACTCCCGGCGTCATCTACAAGGCGGTGCTGCTCGCCTTCGCGCTCGTGATCGGCGCGATGATCTTCCACGCGCTGTCCAGCTTGATTCTGGGCCTGCTGATCGTGGTGATCATCGCCACGCCGCTGGCGGCGTTCGCCGACCTGCTCGCGCGCTGGCACTGCCCGCGTGCGATCGGGGCCACGCTCGGGTTGCTCCTCGGCCTGGCCGCGGTCGCCGGGCTGGTGGCGCTGATCGTGCCGGTCTTCACCCGCGAGGTGAACGACTTTGCGCACTCGCTGCCCGCGATCAGCGATTCGCTCACCCGACGGCTCGGTCGGCTGACCGGGTCCTCGCCTGCGCACATCGCGAGCCAGATCCAGCACTTCGTCAACAACTACACGCACGACCCGTCGAAGCTGCTCGGGCCGGTGGCCTCGATCGGAGCCAGCGTGGCCGCGGGCGTGGCGGCCATCATCGTGGTCCTGCTCACGTCGCTCTACACGGCGATCCATCCCGATCCGCTGGTGAGCGGGCTGATCCGGCTGTTCCCGCTCCGGCGTCGTCCGCACGTCCACCACATCCTGATGCGGCTGCGGACCGCGTACCTAGGTTGGCTGCGGGGGCTGTTCGTGGGCATGCTGGTGCTCGGCAGCATCACCTACGTCGGCTTGCTGGTCGTCGGGCTCCGCTTCGCCGCGTTCTTCGCCGTGTTCACTGCGGTGGCGATGATCGTGCCCTACTTCGGCGCGCTGGTCAGCTCGATTCCGCCCATCCTGTACGCGCTCACGATCTCGCCCCAGAAGGCGATCCTGGTCGCGATCATCTACATCCTCGCCCACCAGGTGGAGAGCAACCTGATCCAGCCACTCGTCGTCGCGCGCACGGTCAAGCTGCATCCGGCGGTGGTGGCGATCGGCGTGGTCGCGGTCGAGCAGCTGTTCGGCTTCATCGGCCTGCTGGTCGCGGTCCCGATCATCGCCACGGCGACCATCCTCGTCGACGAGCTGTGGGTCAAGCCGCTCGAGCATCGCGAGGACGGAGCGCCCATCGAGCAGATCCGCCGCGCCAGTGCGGAGGGACTTACCGTCCGAGGCCGGCGTTAAGCGTTCGAGTGCTGGTCGGTGTCGCCGAGCGGCGAGTCGTCGTCGGCCGGAGCGCCCGGCAGCTGGTCGGCGGCGGGGCTCTCGGCGCCTCCTTCGGCGCCAGGCTCCTGGCGACGCTCTTCTTCCGGCGGCTCGTCTGTCTGTTCCCGTTGGCTGCGCTCGTTCATGTCAACCCGGTTACCCGCCGGCCCGGGCGTCAATCCGGCACGTGTGCGTCGGCCGTCCGCGGGGTAGCTCGCGAGCATGGCCGAAACCGACCCAGAAGGACTGGCGGACCGTCTCGAAGACGAGGCCGACGACCTCGAGCACCGTAGCCGGGAGCTCGGGCAGCAGACGGATGACGTCTCCCAGGAGTGGGAGCGCAAGCGTTCCGATCCGGCCGTGCCCGGCGCTCCTCCGCCGGCCGAGGACGAGGATGGTGCACCGCCGACGGGCGCCCCGACCGGCAAAGGCGACGACGACCGAGCCTAGCTCTTGAGCTTCGAGAGTAGGCCCCCCAGCCCGGTCTGCTCGGGCTCGGGCGGGATCGCGGTGTCCGCCCTCTCGGCGGTCTCGTTCTGACGCTCGCCAATCCACTCGCCGCTCGGCGTGCGCCGGATCGCGCCGACGCGCGTGCCCGAGGGGTCGTGCAGCCCGCCGCCATCATCCACGGTCAGGCGCGGCTCGCCGCCAAGGGCCTCGGTGACGACCTCCTGCACGTGGCCGGTGTCGAAGTGATCTAGCTTCTGGTCGTTCAGGGTGGCGGCGACCGCGGCGAGCGCCCGCTCAATTTCAACCTCGCTTGCCATGTTTAGGGCGTTACCCGAGCGGCTATCGGGTTACTCGGTCCTGTCCGCGCGGTTACCGGCGTCGGATCCCCGGTTTTGGTCAAGACCCCCCGGGTAACCATCGCGCTGCGGATGAACAAGCGCCGCCTGATCGCGCCGTTCCTGCGCCAACTCGGCGGCGACCCGTACGGCCTCGGCCGCGCGGCTCAGTCGGTCCGCTCGGAGGAGCTGGTGGCCCGGACGCAGACGGCCGACAAGGTGGTGCAGTCGATCTGCCCCTACTGCGCGGTCGGCTGCGGACAGAAGGTCTACGTCAAGGACGAGAAAGTCATCCAGATCGAGGGCGACCCGGATTCTCCCATCTCTCGCGGCCGGCTGTGTCCCAAGGGGTCCGCCTCCGAGAAGCTGGTCAACTCGCCGATGCGCGAGACGCGCGTCAAGTACCGGCGGCCGGGCGGCGACGACTGGGAATACATCAGCCTCGAGCAGGCGACCGACATGATCGCCGACCGGGTCATCAAGGCCCGCGAGGAGACCTGGGAGGAGGAGACCGAGGAGGGCGAGGCGCTCAAGCGGACGCTCGGGATCCATTTCCTGGGTGGCGCCACGCTCGACAGCGAGGAGAACTACCTGATCAAGAAGTTCTTCACGGCGGCCGGCGCGGTCTCGATCGAGAACCAAGCTCGCATATGACATAGCTCCACGGTCCCCGGTCTGGGGACCTCATTCGGCCGCGGCGGCGCCACCACCTTCCAGCAGGATCTCCAGAACTCGGACTGCATCCTGATCATGGGCTCGAACATGGCCGAGCAGCACCCGGTGGGCTTCCAGTGGGTGATCGAGGCCAAGGAGCGCGGGGCGAAGGTGATCCATGTTGACCCCCGCTTCACCCGCACCAGCGCGATGGCCGACCGTCACGTGCCGATCCGGCCCGGGACCGACATCGCGTTCCTGGGCGGGATCGTCAACTACATCTTCGAGCACGACGCCTGGTTCAGGGAGTACGTCGAGCACTACACGAACGGCCCGGTGATCATCAACCGCGACCTTCAGGACACCGAGGATGCATCGGGGTTCTTCTCGGGCTGGAATCCCGCCCACAGCGCGTACGGGATCAGCACCTGGAGCTATGACAAGGCAGGCGGCGAGGCCACCGCGGGCAAGTCCGAGCAGCAGGCCGATGTCTCAGGCGAGCAGGCGCACGGCGCGCACGGCATGAAGCTCGAGGGTGGCCAGCCACCGGAGCTCGACGCGACCATGCAGGACAAGGGTTGCGTAGTGCAGCTGGTCAAGCGGCACTTCGCGCGCTACACCCCGGAGGTCGTGGCGGAGATCTGCGGCTGCTCATCGCAGGACTTCCTCGCTGTGGCCGCTGCGCTGTGCGAGAACTCCGGCCGCGAGCGCACCTCCTCGATCGTCTACGCGGTGGGCTGGACTCAGCACACGACCGGCGTCCAGAACGTCCGCGCCGCCTCGATCATCCAGCTCCTGCTCGGCAACATAGGCCGCCCCGGCGGCGGCATCCTGGCCCTGCGAGGCCACGCCAACATCCAGGGCTCGACGGACATCCCGACCCTCTACAACATCCTCCCGGGATACATTCCGATGCCCCACCCGCAGTCGCACCCCAGCCTCGACAAGTTCGTCGAGCTCAACGGACCGGACACCGGCGCCTGGGGCAACCTGAGGCCGTACATCGTGTCGCTGCTCAAGGCGTGGTGGGGCGACGCGGCCACCGAGGACAAGGACTTCTGCTTCCACTACCTGCCGCGCATCAACGGCGACCACTCCCACTACGCGATGATGCTGGGGGCGCTCGACGGCGGGGTCAGAGGCATGTTCTGCGTGGGCCAGAATCCGACGGTCGGCTCGGCCAATGCGAAGCTGATCCGCCTCGCGCTGGCCAAGCTCGACTGGTTGGTCGTGCGCGACTTCCAGCCCGTCGAGTCGGCCACGTTCTGGAAGGACTCGCCCGAGCACGAGTCCGGCGAGGTCCGGGCCGAGGACATCCAGACCGAGGTGTTCTTCCTGCCGGCCGCGGCGCACACCGAGAAGGACGGCAACTTCACCAACACGCAGCGGCTGCTCCAGTGGCATCACAAGGCGTGCGAGCCGCCCGGCGAGTGCCGCTCGGAGCTGCACTGGATCTACCACCTGGGCAAGGCGATCCGCAAGAAGCTGGCCGGCTCGGAGGATCCGAAGGACCGGCCGATCCTCGATCTAATGTGGGAGTACCCGGTCCAGGGCCCGCACGAGGAGCCCGACGCCGAGCACGTGCTGATGGAGATCTCCGGCCGCAAGCCCGACGGCTCGTTCCTGTCCAGCTACGACGAGCTCGAGGAGGACGGTTCGACCACCTGCGGCTCCTGGATCCACTGCGGGATCTACAAGGACGGCGTGAACCAGTCGGCGCGCAAGAAGCCGCACACCGAGCAGAACTGGGTGGCCCACGAGTGGGGCTGGGCGTGGCCGAAGGACACCCGCCTCATCTACAACCGGGCCTCCGCCGATCCCGAGGGGAACCCGTGGTCCGAGCGCAAGCGCTACGTGTGGTGGGATGCGGAGGAGGGCAAGTGGACAAGCGTGGGCGACTCGCCCGACTTCCCGCCGGACAAGGCGCCGGACTATCGCCCGGACAAGAACGCCAAGAAGATGCAAGCGATCGCCGGCGATAAGCCGTTCATCCTGCATCCCGACGGCCGCGGCTGGATCTACTCGCCCACCGGGCTCGTCGATGGCCCCCTGCCCACGCATTACGAGCCCCAGGAAACACCGGTTCGCAACCCGCTCTACGCGCAGCAGCAGAACCCGACGCGTCAGGTCTTCCATCGGCCCGAGAACCCGTACCACCCGGTGAACGGCGAGCCCGGCTCGGACGTCTTCCCCTACGTCCTCACCACCTATCGCCTCACCGAGCACCACACGGCCGGCGGCATGTCGCGGACCGTGCCCTATCTGGCCGAGCTCCAGCCGGAGTTCTTCTGCGAGGTATCGCCCCAGCTTGCCGCGGAGCGCGGACTCGAGCACGGGGGGTGGGCGACGATCGTCACGGCGCGCCAGGCGGTGGAGGCGCGCGTGATGGTGACCGAGCGAATCAAGCCACTCGAGGTGGAAGGACGAACCATGCACCTCGTCGGGACGCCCTACCACTGGGGCGGGGTGGGGATCGTCACCGGCGACTCGGCCAACGAATTACTGCCGATCGTTCTCGACAACAACGTCCACATCAGCGAGTACAAGGTCGCCACGTGCGACATCCGACCGGGCCGCCGCCCTCGCGGCCGGGCCAGGCTCGACCTCCTGGAGCAGTACCGCCAGCGGGCGGGGGTGAAGGATTGAGCCCGCAGCTGGAGACGGTGGCCTGGCCAGCCAGCTACGGCGAGCACGCGCAGCCGCGCATGGGCTTTTTCACCGACACGTCGGTGTGCATCGGGTGCAAGGCGTGCGAGGTCGCCTGCAAGGAGTGGAACCAGATCCCGATGTCGATGCAGGGCTTCACCGGCAAGTCCTACGACAACACGATCGACCTGGGCGCCGACACCTGGCGTCACGTGGCCTTCATCGAGCAGAAGGCACCGGCTCGCGTGGTCGAAAAGTTGCCGACCGATGTCACTGACGGCGCGTCGCTAGTGGATTGCGCCGCTCGCGCGCAGGCCGTGGAGGGCGGTGTTCAGACCTACCAGGAGTCGGATGGCTTCCGCTGGCTGATGGCCTCCGATGTATGCAAGCACTGCACGCACGCCGCCTGCCTCGACGCCTGCCCGACCGGAGCTCTGTTCCGGACCGAGTACGGCACGGTGGTGGTCCAGGAGGATGTCTGCAACGGGTGTGGCTACTGCGTCCCGGCCTGTCCGTTCGGCGTCCTCGACCAGCGCGAAGGCGACGGCCGGGTGTGGAAGTGCACCCTCTGCTACGACCGCCTGAAGGACGACAAGGAGCCGGCCTGCGCCCAGGCGTGCCCCACCAACTCGATCCAGTTCGGCGAACTCTCGGAGCTGCACGAGCGCGCCGAGCACCGCCTCGCGCGGCTGCAGCAGGCTGGGCAGGACAAGGCTCAGCTGTACCTGGCCGACGGCGACGACGGGATTGGCGGTGCCGGCGCGTTCTTCCTTCTGCTCGACGAGCCGGAGGTGTACGGGCTGCCGCCCGACCCGGTCGACACGCGGCGTGACCTGGGCGAGATCTGGGCGGCGGCCGGAGCGGCCGCGGTCGCGCTTGGGATCGGTCTGGCCGCGGCCGTGTTCGGAGGACAACGGTGAGCGAGAGCACTTCCTACCACGGCCAGCCGCTGATCAAGGAGCCGATCTGGACCTGGGAGATCCCCTGTTACTTCTTCACGGGCGGGCTGGCCGGAGGCTCGGCGGGCCTGGCCTATCTGTCCCAGCTGCGCGGCAACGAGGTGCTGGCTCGGCGCGCGTGGACCGGGGCGACGGTCGGGATCGGCATGAGCCCGTTGTTCCTGATCTCCGACCTCGGTCGCCCGATGCGCTTTCTCAACATGCTGCGGATGTTCAAGGTGAGCTCGCCGATGAGCGTCGGCTCGTGGATCCTCAGCGCGAGCGGCGCGAGCACCACGTTGGCCGCGCTCAACGCGTGGACGGGGCGATTCCCGCGCTCGGCCCGCTTCGCGCGACCCGCCGCCGCGCTACTCGGCCTGCCGCTCTCCACCTACACCGCGGCGCTGGTCGCGAACACCGCCGTGCCGGTCTGGCACGAGGCGCGGCGGATGCTCCCGTTCGTGTTCGGCTCGGGCGCAGCGCTAAGCGCCGGCGCCGCCGCGGTAATCGCCACGCCCCCCGAACACGCCGCGCCGGCCCGCCGGCTCGCGCTGGCCAGTGCGGCGCTCGAGCTCGCCTCCAACGAGGTGATGAAGAAGCAGCTCGGCGAGCACGGCGAGCCGTACCAGCGCGGGGCACCGTCCAAGTTCAGCCACCTCACCCAGGCCCTGATCGTGAGCGGTGCCGGGCTCCTGCTGCGCCGCGGCCAGAGCTCGCGCGGCGCTGCGATCGCCGCCGGGTCAATGCTCTGCGCGGGCGCGCTGTCCGCCCGCTGGACGGTGTTCAAGGCGGGGTTCCAGTCGGCCTCCGATCCGAAGTACGTGGTGGAGCCGCAGCGCAGGATGATTGAGCGAGGCGAGCGGCGCGGCGCATCGCGCCGCGTTTCGCAGGTCCGGGAAGTCCAGCTCGACAAAGGCTCGCCGGCCACGGCTCCGCTCCCGCTGTCCGGCTCCTGACGGGTGGACATCGCGACGCCGCCCATGCCGGCGCGCGCGTGCTTACGAGCCAGGGCCGGGGGTAGATCCTGGATCCGTGAGCGCCCTTGCTCTCGTCTCCACCCGACATGAATACGACCACCTGTTCTCGATCTACGTGCCGATCGCGATCGGGCTGTTCCTGCTCATCGCGCTCACGGTCCTCGGCGCGGTCCTGATCTACCGGCGCCGTCCTGTGGAGCGCGCCGCGCGCTGGCACGAGAACAATCCGATCGAGGGGACCTATGCGCTGCTGCTGGCCTGCGTCGCCGCCTTCCTGCTGTACCTAACCTTCACCGCCGAGCACAGGGTTGATACGGTCTCCCTCGGAGAGCGTCCGGCGGTGGTGATCGACGTGACCGGCTCCAAGTGGGAGTGGACGTTCACCTACCCGTCCTACCGCTTCAGCGTACGCAGCGGCACGGTCGGCCGCCAGCCGCTTGTGGTGCCGGCGGGCGCACCGGTTCGCTTCAACCTCACCTCGACCGACGTAATCCATTCGTTCTGGATTCCGGCGCTGCGCTATAAGCACGACGCGATCCCCGGCTCGGTCCAGGTCATCACCCTCAGCTTCGGCCCGGGCGTGTTCGCCGGGCAGTGCGCCGAGTTCTGCGGGCTGCGTCACTCCGACATGATCTTCGTCGCGCACGCGGTCAACCCGGCGGCATTCACCAAGTGGGCGCGTAGCCGGGGGAGAGGGCCTACGCCGTGAGCGTGGCGACGGGGCGCACCGCGCGGGTGCCGGTGATGGGCGGCTGGCTCGGAACGCTGACCAGCACCGACCACAAACGGATGGGGCTGACCCTCGGCGTGTGCTCGCTGTTCTTCTTCCTCCTGGGCGGGGTGTTCGCGCTGCTGATGCGCACCCAGCTGGCCCAGTCGAACATGCACTTCGTCTCGGACAACTCCTACAACGAGCTGTTCACGATGCACGGCTCGACGATGATCTACCTGTTCGTCACGCCGATGGCGATCGCGATGGCGCTGTATCTGGTGCCGTTGCAGATTGGCGCGACGCGGGTGTCGGCGCCGAGGCTGTGCCTGGCCGGGCTGTGGACATGGATCTGCGGCGGCCTGGTCATGCAGCAGGGCTGGTTCGCCTCGGGCGGCGCCGGCCGCGCCGGCTGGTCCTCTTACGCGCCGCAGTCCAACGGCATCAACACCCCGGGGGTTGGGATGGATCTGTGGGTGATCGGGGTGATCCTGGCCGCGGCAGGCATGCTGGTGATGGGCGGCTGCGTGGTGGCCACCATCGCGCGCCGGCGGGCGGCGGGAATGTCCGTGCTCCGGATGCCGGTCTTCACCTGGACGGCGCTGGTCAGCATGCTCATGGTCGTCGCGGCCTTCCCCATGCTCGTGCTGGTGATGATCCTCCTCTACATCGACCGACACGGCGGGCACATCTTCGCCGGGTTCGCCGGGGCCATCGACTACCAGGACCTGTTCTGGTTCTTCGGCCATCCGGTCGTCTACGTGATGTTCTTCCCGTACCTGGGGGCGGCGGCCGAGGCAATCGCAGTGAGCGCGCACAAGCGCTGGTTCGGCTACGTGGCGTTCGTCGCCTCGATGATGATGTTCGCCGCGCTCTCGATGGCGGTGTGGTCACACCACATGTATGTCACCGGCGGGGTGACCAACCAGTACTTCGCGTTCACCTCGACGCTGCTGCTGGTTCCGGCCGGAATCGAGTACTTCGACATGATCGGCACGCTGATCGGCGGGTCGATCGTGCTGCGCACCTCGATGCTGTTCGGGCTGACCTTCTTCATCCAGTTCCTGATCGGGGGCTTCAGCGGGATCTTTGTCGCCTCGCCGGTGCTCGACTACCACGCGTACGGGACCTACATCGTCGTGGCGCATTTCCACTACACGCTGTTCGCCGGCAGCATCTTCGGTTTCTTCGCCGGCGTCTATCACTGGTTCCCCAAGGTGACCGGAGCGCTGCTGCGGGAGGGCCTGGGGAAGCTCCAGCTGGCGCTCATGGCGGTTGGCACCAACCTGACTTTCTTCCCGATGTTCTTCCTCGGCAACGACGGCATGCCGCGCCGGGTGTCCCGCTATCCGACGCACCCGGGCTGGGGAACCCTGAACATGCTCGAGACGATTGGCGCCGGCATCATCGCGCTCGGCGTCCTCGTCTTCGTGATCAACGTCTGGACGTCGTTGCGGCGGCGCGTGCCCGCCGGGAACGATCCGTGGCTCGGACACACCCTCGAGTGGGCGACCACCTCGCCGCCGCCGCCGCTGAACTTCGAGGCGCCGCTGCCGCCGATCCGCAGCTACGCGCCGCTGCTCGACCTGCGCGAGGAGGCGATCGACCGGGCGCGCGAGCGCGCGGAGGTGACGGCGGGGGGATGAGGGGCGGCGCGATCCCGATCCTGACCTGGGGCACGATCCTGCTCGTGCTGGCCGTCGGCAACTGGGTGTGGAATGGCAAGGCGGTCGGGTCAGGCGCCGCCAGCGCGGCCGTGCTGATCGTCTACACCTTTGGCGCGGCGGTGTGGCTGGCCCGCCGCGAGGCCATCCGACGCGGGCCGCCCAGGCGCCGGACCGAGGACGAGGCGGTCCCACAGGCCAGCGTGGCCGCAATGGTCATCGGCCTGTCCGCCGGCTGCGCGCTGTTCGGTCTGGCCTGGGCCAAGTTCCTCCTCTACTTCGGCATCGCGATGTTCGTGCTGGGGGTGGGGCGGCTGATCGTCGAGCGGCGCGCCGAACGCGCCACCCGCCGCCAGGTGCTCGGCGAGGAGGAGCGACGGTGAACGCACCGTCCCTGCCGTCGCTGCTCGTTTCGCATTGGCAGCTTGGCGCATCCGTGGTGGCGCCGGCGAGCATGGCTGTCGTGGTCTATCTGGCCGCGACGCGCCGCCTGGCCGGTCGTTGGCCGGCTCGGCGGACGGTCTCCTTCCTGGCCGGGATCGCCTGTGTGCTGGTCGCGCTGCAATCCGGGCTCGACGGCTACGACGATCAGCTGCTCTCGGTGCACATGGTCCAGCACATGCTCCTGCTCATCGCCGCGCCGCCGTTCCTGCTCGGCGGGCGGCCCGTGCTTCTGGCCCTCCAGGCGACCTCGCCGCGGCGGCGGCCCGCGCTGGCGAAGGCACTCGATCGCAGTCGAGCGATCACCGGGCCGCTCCAGTCGCTCGCCGTGTTCGGCGCGGTGATCGTCCTCACGCACCTACCGTCGTTCTACGACGCCACCCTGCGCCACCCGGCGCTGCACGAGGCCGAGCACGCGCTCTACCTGGTGGCCGGTTTGCTCATGTGGTCGCCGTTGCTGGACGGCGATCCGGTCCCTCGCCACCGGCTGGGCGGGCTCGGGAAGCTCGCCTACCTAATCGCGGCGATGCTGCCCATGGCCCTCGTCGGGGCCTACCTCAACCGCCACGCGACACTCGTATACCCAGCGTACGGACCTCCGGCGGCGACGCTCGGCATCGATCCGCTGGCCGATCAAGCGCAGGCCGGCGCGATCATGTGGGTCGTCGGCGGGGTCGTCATGACCGCGGTCGGTCTGTGGGCGGCAGTGGCCGCCATGGTGGCCGAGGAGCGGCGGCTGGTGGCCCGGGAGGCGCGGCGCTCGTCGCTCGCCACTCCGGAGGGTGGACCGCCCGGATGAGACGGCTTTTCATGCGCTGGTTGACGCGGCGCTCGCGGGTGCCGCCGGTGCTGCGGTTGAGCCTCGCGGTGATCCTGGCCGCGGCGTCGATCGTCGGCTTGGCCGCCCCGCCGTCGCAGGGCCAGACCAGCCCGACAAACCCGAACGGTGGAGCCGCCCACGAGTTCAATCCGCCCACCAAGTCGCCCGAGGCGCCCGCGCCGGGCGATCCCACCAAGTCGTTTCCGGACTCGCCCGGCCTCAGGGCGCTCGGCTATACGCTTTATCAGGGGACTTGCGCGTCCTGCCACGGGATCGCCCTGCAGGGAACGCCGGGTGTGGCGCCCTCGCTGCGCAGGGTCGGCCCCGGCCCGGTCGACTTCTACCTGTCCACCGGGCGGATGCCGCTCGATCAGCCGAAGAGCCAACCGCTGCGCAACCCGCCGCTCTTCAACCGGGCCAAGATCTACGCGCTGATCGCCTACATCAGCGCGTTCGGCGGTCCGCGGGCGCCGACTGCCGACCCGGCGAAGGGCGACCTCACGTACGGCTTCCATCAGTTCACTTTGAACTGCGCCGGCTGCCACCAGATCGTCGCCCGCGGCGGGATCACGGTCAACGCGCAGGTTCCCGACCTCGAGCAGGCGAATCCGCAGGAGATCGCCGAGGCCGTGCGGATGGGGCCCTACCTGATGCCGCATTTCGACGCCAAGCAGATCAACCAGCACGCGCTCGACTCGATCGTTCGCTATGTGCTGTGGACGCGGAGTCCGATCAATGCCGGCGGCTGGGGGATCTACAACATCGGCCCTATCCCGGAGGGGATCGTGGCCTGGTTCATCGGGCTCGCGGCGCTGGTCATCGTGGCCCGGCTGATCGGCGAGCGAATGGACGAACGGACATGATCGTGACACCCGACCAGGAGGACCCGCAATGAGCCCTGAGGACCAGAGTCCCGTCACGCGGGGGGCGAAGTTCGTCGGCGTCCTCGTCGCGCTCCGCGCGGCGGCCCGCGCCGTTCGCGGGCGCGCGCCCGGATCGCCCCCGCCCGCTCCGGAGTCCGACGTCGACCCGAGCCGGCGCACGGTGCCCGCCAACCCCCGGATGGAGGCGCTCGTCGGCGTGCTGCTGGTGGCGGCGGCGGCGTTCGGCTTCGCCTTCACGGTCATCTACATCGTGGCCTCCGCTAACACCCAGCTGCTCGGGATCGCCATGGGCGGCGCACTGTGCCTGCTGGCGGTCGCGTGCATCGTCGCCGGCAAGTTCGTGGTCCCGCAGGAGACGCACGTCGAGGAGCGCGGTCCGCTGCTCGACGAGGAGCAGACGGAGGAAGTCGTGACGATGGTCGGGGAGGGAGGGGAGGGGATCTCGCGGCGGGCCCTGCTGGTCGGCGCCGGCGGGGTGGCCGGCGTGGCGGTGCTCACCGCATCGGCGGCGCCGCTGGCGTCACTCGGGCCGACCCTCAACCCACTGCACCAGACGCCGTGGGCCCGCGGCGTGCGCCTCGTCGACGACCAAGGACGCCCCTTTCGAGCCGGCGATATCCACATCGGCACCTTCTACACCGCGCTTCCGGAGGGCAAGGACCCCGAGTCCTTCGGCGCCGGCGTCCTGGTGGTCCGGTTGCCGGCTGAGTTCATTCAGCTGCCGGCCGCGCGGCGGGACTGGGCGCCCGACGGCATCCTCGCCTACTCGAAGATCTGCCCGCACGCCGGGTGCGCCATCTCGCTCTATCGCTACCCCACGTACGCGCCGACCAGCCAGGTCCCCGCCTTCACCTGCCCGTGCCACTACTCGACGTTCCTGCCGGGCGAGGGGGGCCGGCTGGTCTTCGGTCCGGCCGGGCGGGCGCTGCCCCAGTTGCCGCTCGTGGTCGATGGCGAGGGCCACCTGCGTGCCGCCGCGGGGTTCCACGAGGATATCGGCCCCTCCTGGTGGGGAGTGCACCGGGCGCAGTCGTGAACCTCATCGATCGCTACGCCCAGCGCCGGTTCCTGCGGGCCAGCCGCGCCGCCGAGCAGCGCGTCGGGCTGGCCGGCGGGATCAAGTGGGCGCTGCGCTACGTGTTCCCCGACCACTGGTCGTTCCTGCTCGGCGAGATCGCGCTCTACTCGTTCATCGTCCTGGTCGGGACCGGCATCTTCCTGACCCTCTACTACATCCCGAGCGACTCGCTGGTCATCTACCACGGCTCCTACCCGTTGCTCCAGGGCGAGCAGATGTCCGAGGCCTACCGGTCGGTGCTGAACCTCTCGCTGAGCGTCCCCGCGGGCTTGTTGTTCCGGCAGGTGCACCACTGGGCCGCGAACGTGTTCATCGCGTCGATCGTCCTGCACCTCGTGCGGATCTTCTTCACCGGCGCCTACCGAAAGCCCCGCGACTTCAACTATTTCATCGGCCTCACCATGCTGATGCTGGCCATCCTCGAGGGCTTCGCCGGCTACTCGCTGGCCGACGACCTCCTCTCGGGCATGGGGCTCGCCATCGCCTACTCGGTGGCGATGTCGATCCCGTTCGTCGGCGCGCAGCTGGCCAGCCTGGTGTGGGGCGGCCCGTTCCCCGGCAACAGCACCTTCTGGCCGCGCCTGGAGATCGTCCACGTGCTGCTGATCCCGGCCGCGCTCGCGGTGCTGATCACGCTGCACCTGGCGATGATCATGCGCCAGCACCACTCGCAGTTCCCGGGGCCGGGGCGGCGCGAGCGAAACGTCGTCGGCACGCCGATGTGGCCGGCCTACGCCCTTCGCTCGATCGGGCTCCTGCTCGCCGTCGCCGGCGTGCTGTTCCTGCTCGGCGGCCTGGTGCAGATCAACCCGATCTGGCAGTGGGGTCCCTTCCACCCCTATTTGTCGGAGAACGGCGCCCAGCCGGACTGGTACATCGGCTGGCTGATCGGTGCGCTGCGCCTGATGCCCAACTGGGAGCTCGTGATCGCCGGCCGCACGGTCATACCCAACCCGTTCTGGGGTGGCGCCGCGTTCCCGCTGTTCGTGTTCACGGTGATGTTCTTCTGGCCGGCCCTCGAGCGCAGGGTCACGGGCGACATCCGCCGCCACGATCTGCTGGAGCGCCCCCGCGATCGCCCGATGCGCACCGCGGTGGGCGCCGCGTTCCTGTCCTGGGTGGTGATCGTGTTCGCGGTCGGGTCGACCGATCGGATCTTCTACCGGCTGGGCGTCTCCTACACGACGCAGATCCACGTCTGGCGGGCCGGCATCTGGGTGCTGCCGCTCGTCGTGTTCTTCGTGACGCTCAGTGCCTGCCGCTCGCTTCAGCGCAGCGGTTCGCATCCGCTACGGGCGTGGCAGGGCAACGTGGTGCGACGCTCGGCGGACGGCCGCCTCGAGGTTCTGTCCGATAGTCCGGACCGGGTGGTGCCTCCCGCCACCGAACCGCCGGTCGGGACGGTGCCGGGCCGGGAGTTCGAGAGCTGAGAGTGCGTGAAGTTCGGGGGTTCTCCCGGAGCCTAGTCAAAAGCGGCCAAAAAGAGGCCGTCGCAAAACGTTTGCGGCGGTTGAGGTTAGGAGGGCGTTGGCGTGGTGCCTTGAGCCGCGGTGTGGGTGTTAGCGGCGTCGGTTGTCCGTGGCCGTTGGTGAGAGCGTGTCTCGCGGGCGGTCTGGAGCTCTGAGGCTTTCGGCTGGGGGTGTCGGTCCTTTGGAGGCGGGGGGTGGGAGCGGGTTGGTCGGTCAGGCGATCGCGACGGCGCTGCGTGTCGGTAGAGCTTGAGCAGTTGCCGGCGAGGTGAGGGATGGTTATCTCAACGCACTCCCGACAGTCGGAGGTCTCGATGAGCAACAGCGACTACGACGTCCTCGTGCTTGGTGGCGGTGCGCCGGGCGAGCATTGCGCCTCGGCGCTGGCCGAGGGCGGGCTCCGCGTCGCCGTCGTCGAGCGCGAACTGGTCGGCGGCTCATGCTCGTACTGGGCGTGCATTCCGTCCAAGTCGCTGCTGCGGCCGGGTGAGACGGTGACCGGCGCGCTGGAGGCCGGGGCTAGAGCCGAGGTCGACGTGGACGCGGCGCTCGCCTGGCGCGACTTCATGGTCTCCAACTACTCCGACACGGGTGCTGCGAACTGGCTGACGGACCAGGGGATCGCTCTGCATCGACAAGATGGCCGTCGAGGATCGAAGGGTGCCGATCGAGAACATGGTCTACATCGCCCATGGGCCGAGTGACGTTCCGTTTTCCGTCTTGAACCAATACGGAGCCAGAACTTTCGCCGTGTACACCCAACTCCGACAAAGAGTTTCGTCCAGGTCGCCGGCTTACAGGAGCAAGGCCGTGCCCGAGGGGTTGGGCCCAGCGAACTACCGGCCAGGAAGTCACGCTGCGCGGTGGCTCTCATACTGGGTCGAGACGATCGCAACGAACGTCGCCGATCGTCGCCAGCGGGCGCTCGGTCAAACCCTCGGCAAACCGCCAAAGCACATCGTCGAAGCTCCACCGGCGGCCGAGGCCCCGCAAGACGAGCTCGCACGAACAATCGCGCAGCAGCGGGAGGTCTCGAGCAACGAGGAGTCGTCGGCCGAAGGCTCCGGGTAGTCTCGCCGCCGAGGCCGGGCTTCCGCCCAGGTACTGGAAGACCGTGTTGAGGTGGGTGGACATACCCCGAAGGGTTTTGGAGAAATACCGACTATCGTCGAGTTACCACTAACTCCAGTCTCACCCGTAGACCCGTCGTCCTACTTGCATGCCGTGCTCGTTGCGAAGTGTGAGGGATATCCATGTACGGCAGATATCGCTAACTCCAGTGAGAGCGTGCGAGGTCCCGTCGGCTACGTTGACTTTTAGCGAGTACAGCACCGCTTTTGTACATCGCGCCGCGAAGTTTTCCCAACCGATCAGTTGACCGAGTTAGGGTTTGTTGGACGACCGGCGTGCAACAGGTGTAGGACCCGGCCAGGTTCTTCAGCTCCTTGATGCGAGCGATGAGGGCTTGCCCGGGAGGAGCCGGCTGCGCGGCGCTCGCCGTACGTTTCAGACGCCTCGGGGCGCTAAAGAAGGGAGTGAGGCCATCGATTGCTCACCCGACCAGACAGCAGTCGGCATCCCCCGACCACGCTTCTGAGGCGTGCCCAACCACCCTAAGGGACAACCCACTTTTGTCCCTCCGCACGCGAGGAGTGCGATCACGAAGATCCGTGCGGTGAAAGGAAACGATGCAACCAATATCGAAAATCTCTGTGGTCAATCAGGGCGGGTACGTGTTCAACTATTCCGTCCAATGGCTCGATAGCAATGGCGAGTGGCAGACGTCCGACTGGAACAGTGGCAACTACTCGGTGGGCTTCTCGCGCGAGACTCCAGAACTCGGGTCGCTCGGCGTGCCGGGCGACGCCCTGGCGGTGACCCCCTATGGCCACGCGGTCCTCGGCACCTCCGGCCAGGGCAAGCCGTTCGTTCAGTATCAGCCCGGTTCGACCAACGTAGCCAGTTACGAAGCGAAAGGTACGACATACATCGGGTTTCAGATCGTGCTCGTCCAATAGCACCCATTTCCCCGATCGGCACCGCGCGGGATCGACCGACCGTCCGCTTTCGTGCTGGACGTGCTGTTCGGCCCGCCTGCCGCCGCCGGCTCCACCACCTGACGTCAACGACACGCGCTGGGCCGGATGCACAGGTGACAGCGTGGCCGGTTCTCGGCCCCGGTCATCGTTGCAGACCATGCGAAGGACTCCATATGTTACCCGCCCCACAGCACACACGAGGTCGGCCATGAGCAACCCCTCCGCTCCGAGCGGTTTTCCGCAAGACATTCCTGTCTCGAAGGAAACGTTTGAGAACTGGTGTCAGATGATCACCGTTCCTGACGTCTGGACGTGCGTCCCCAAATCGGAGGGCGACGTCGTACGCGTGTGCAACTGGGCTGCGAGCGCAGGCTACAGGGTCCGAGCGCGAGGAATTATGCATGGATGGTCTCCGCTCACCATCGCTGCCGCTGACGGCCCGAGCGTGATGTTGGTCGACATGACCGGCCTGAAGACCATCCGGCGACCGACGCCTGGGACCGGCGACCAGCTAGCCCAAGTGGTCGTGCAGACCGGAGCAACGATGGACGCGCTCATGAACGTCCTCGAATACTCTGGGGGCGGGCCTCCCGATCTAGGGTTCGGATTTCCGCACATTCCCGCACCCGGCCACATCACGGTCGGTGGCGCGCTCGCGATCAACGCTCACGGTACGGGCGTGCCGACGCCCCCGAACGACGCACTTCCCACCGCGTATGGATCGCTGAGCAATCAAGTGCTTGCGTGCACCGCCGTGGTGACGCTGCCCGGATCAGACGCGTATGCGGCCCACACGTTCACTCGAGGCGACACAGACGCAAAGGCATTTCTGACGCACTGTGGACGCGCGCTCCTGCTGAACGTGACCTTGGAGGTCGTGAAGAACTATAACTTGAGATGTCAAAGTTCGTTTCCTCCCACCGCTACCCTGTTCGCCGCGCCCACTGGCAACACTCCACCTCCCGGCAGCGTTGGTGCGTGTTTGAACGCGTCCGGACGCGTTGAGGTCATCTGGTTTCCCTTCTCCGACAATCCATGGCTGAAGGTGTGGACGGTCGCGCCCACCAAGCCAGCGGGATCGGCCCAGGTTTTTGCCCCGTACAATTACGCGTTTTCGGACGACCTGCCTCCATGGCTAACAGGACTCCTGAAGCAGGTGCTTGGTGGCTCGCCTGAGTTCACCCCGGATTTCTGCAGAGGGTTTGCGGGGTTCGCGGCTCTAATGGCCGCTCCGGACATCTGGGGAGCGTCAAAAAATACGCTTTTATACGTCCGGGATACAACCCTGCGGGTGACGGCGAACGGCTACGCGGTGTTGATGCAGAAGCAACAGGTACAACAGGCCGTGGCGGATGTCACCAACCAGTTTGCGAAGATGGTGGACAAGTATCACGATATGAAGCTATGGCCGATCAATTCCCCGCTTGAGATAAGGGTGACCGCGCTCGACGATCCTTCTAAGGTTGGAACCGCATCGGCGCCGGCGGCGCAGAGTCCCGTGATCTCAAGCCTGAGCGTGGATCCCATCGTGCGCGAACACGCATGGGACGTGGCGTGCTGGATTGATGTGCTCACGATCATCCCCGACGGGGACCCGCAGAAGGCGTATGAGTTCTACGCAGAGTTCGAATCGTGGATCCACCACCACTTCGCGGACGGGTTTCGTGTCAACCCTGAGTGGTCCAAGGGCTGGGCCTACACCGCCGAACGAGGAGCATGGACGAACGAGACAATCATCGACGCCGCGCGCCAGACGTTCACGGACGGACGATCAGCTGATGACGACTGGTCCTGGGAGCAGCAGGCTCTCGACAAGTATGACTCCGCCGGCCTCTTCTTCGACTCCTTTTTGGAGCGGCTGTTTGGCCCGGTGATGGCCCCAGGCCCTACGGCCTAGGCCGAGGGCTGGGGCCCCTTCGCGAAGCCTCCGCGCCACGTTGCGCAAGTAAGGCATCCCGGAGCCGTCGCCAGCAGGCCATCGACCTCGCTGCGAGCTGCCGTGGCGTGGGTTTGACGGTCATCCGTCGAGCCCTCCAAGCCCGCCGCGGAGCGCTGCACCAGCTGCTCGGCCCCTCGGATCGCAAATTCGATGCGTCTTCGGACCTGGTCATCGCGCGGTTGTGTTTGATCTGCCGGAAGACGGGCTCGATGCTGTGTCGTCGCTTGTTGTACAGCTCGCGGCCGCGGTCGGTGCAGAGCACGCGGCGCATGAATGAGTACATCCCGCCTTCCCAGCCGGGGCGGGCTCCGTCGCGGACCATCGAGTCGGGCGGGACCGGGACCTGGAAGCCGTCGGCAAGGAGATGCTCGATCTGGTTGGTGTGCCAGTAGCCGGCATCAGCCAGCACGGTCTGCGGCCGCTCGCTCACCCCGGCCTCTTCGAGCTCGCCAAGCGCCGCCCTGACATCGGTTCGAGCTGTCCAAAGTCGGGGGACTGGGTAGTGACCTCCGCGGCGATGATGATCTGCTGCTCGGGTTGACCGCGAGCTTCGCCGGCTGCGGTCGTGGGGCGCGACGGTCAGCGTGTGTTTGGGCGGTCGAGGCCCGATACTCGGGCCGGCCGGTGCCGACCGCGGCGTTCCGCTGCAGCTCTCTGGAGATCGTCGACGGCGCACCACCCAGCTGACGCGCGATCTCTCGCACCCCACAACCACCAGCGAGCAGGACCGCGATCCCCTCCCAGAACCTGACCCGATGCTCCCGACGCCCAGCCGGCGGACGTCCACCACCACGCGTCCCCGCTGCAGCGGCACGATCCAGAGCACGGCTTCTTCTCGGCATCGCAACTCCTCAAAGATGAGCGTTGCGACGACCAGTTGAATTCACTCCGCCGCAGGGCAGACCGTCACGTCAGCTTCTCGTCGCCTGACCCCGGCTCGGCCATCTTGCGGTGCAGCTCGGCCTTCACGCTGTCGGGCATCAGCCGGCTCCCGTGGCCCTGGGCCTTCGTGGACAACGAGTGCGAGACGACGCGCTCCTCACCCGCCATCAGCGCCTCGAACCCGTCGCGCGCCACGTCGGCCGGATCGTCCTTGGCGTCGCTCGTGCCGATCTTGGTGTCCATCATGTCGGCGCGCTCGAAGAACTCGGTGTCGGTCGGGCCGGGCATCAGCGAGGTCACCGTCACGCCGGTGTCCTTGAGCTCGGCCCGCAGGGCGAGCGCGAACGACTGCACGAAGGACTTCGACGCGTTGTAGACCGCCTGGTAGGTCCCGGGCATGGTCGAGGCGATCGACGAGGTGAACAGGAGCTTGCCCTCGCCGCGGCGGACCATGTCCGCCACCACGCGCTTTGCCAGGTGCACGGTGGAGCGCACGTTCAGGTCTACCAGCTTCAGCTCCTGGTCCAGATCGGTCTGGGTGGCAAAGTCGCCGCCCATGCCGATCCCGGCGTTCAGCGCCACCGCCTCGATCTGATCGCCATGCCGGCGAATCCGTTCATATAGCTGCTCGACGCCGTCGGAAGTCGCCAGATCGACCTGCACCGCCTCAACTGTCGTGCCGTTCTGCAGCTCGGTGGCGGCCCGGTTGATGGCCTCGTCTTCGGCGGCGATGATCAGGTCGTAGCCATGCTCGGCGAACTGGCGCGCCAGCTCGAATCCGATACCGCTCGAGGCGCCGGTCACCACCGCGAGCCGGCGCGTCCGCGTGGATGTCACGTTGATCTCCCAGTTCTCATGGTTGCTTCGTGTCGGTTTCGCCTTACCCGGGGATGGCGCCCGGAATCCGGTCCGAAATCGCGCTCCGGACTGTTCAGGCGATTGATCAGGTGCTGGCGCGCGCCCGCCTGGCGATCCCGCGGCTTGGTGCGCCGAGGCGAAGCGAAGCGGGGATGCCGATCACGACGCACAGGATGCAGCCAAGCAGCATCGCGCCATGCACCGTCGCGGCGTCAGTGCCCCCAGCCAGGAGCAAGCCGGCGATGCCCGCGCCGGCGCCGGCCCCGAGCAGCCGCCCCACGGACAGGATCGCCGAGGTGCGCCCGTGGGAGGCCAGCGGGGTGGCGTTCAGTGCGGCGCGCGAGGTCGGCACGAACAGCATCCCGAGCCCCAGCCCCACCGGGATGAGGGGGATGATCGTGACCGCGCTGGCCAGCGGCAGGCCGGGGATGGCGAGCACGGCCAATCCGCCGGCGGCCAGCACGAAGCCGAGTACGGCGGGCAGGCGCTCCCCGTGCTCGTCGACCAGGCGGCCGGCCAGCGGCGCGGCCGCTGCGACGAGAAGCGCGACGATCACCAGCGCGCCCGCGGCGCCCAGCGCCGAGTAGCCGGCGTCGCGCTGGAGATACTGCTCGGCCAGGTAAAAGCAGCCGATCATCACCGCGAAGGTGAGCGCGGCGACGAGGGTGGCGGCGATCACCACGCCATTCACCCGAGCCTCGCGCGGCCCGCCGTCTCCCGCGTGGAGCACCCGCGGCATCTGCCGCGCGACCGCCACCGCGGCGATCAAGGCCAGCGGCACGAGCGCCCACCAGTCCGCGCGCCACCCCAGCCACACGGTCAACAGGCCGCCGAGCAGTGGTCCGATCAGGTTCGAGATGCCGGCGCTGGCACCCCAGATTCCGAGCGCGCTACCCCGTCGCTCTGGAGGAAACCCGCTGACCGCGCCGGCGAGGGCGGCCGGGCTGACCAGACCTGCCCCAGCCCCCTGGATGACCCGGGTGGCAACCAGCGCCCCGATGCTCGAGGCCAGCGCGCCGAGCCCGGCCCCCAGCGCGAACAGGCCGAGCCCGACCAGCGCCAGCCGCCGGGCGCCAAAGCGGTCAACGAGCTCCCCGCCGGGGAGCAGCACCAGCGCGTAAGCGCCGAAGTAGGCGCTCAGCACCACCGCGGTGGA
>JAFASQ010000440.1 GCA_019244395.1 Solirubrobacterales bacterium
CACCGGGTCGAGACCTTCAAGCTCTCCACCGACCCGAAGTTCGAGGAGAAGCTCGTCGACGTCGTCGGCCTGTACATGAACCCGCCCCGAGAAGGCGATCGTGTTGTGCATGGACGAAAAGAGCCAGATCCAAGCGTTGGACCGCAGCCAGCCGAGCCTGCCGATGAAGCCCGGCCGGGCCGGCACGATGACCCACGACTACAAGCGCAACGGGACCACGACACTGTTCGCCGCATTGGACGTCCTGACCGGCACGGTGATCGGTCAATGCCTCCCGCGCCACACCCACATCGAGTTCCTCCGCTTCCTGATGAAGATCGACCGTGAGGTCCCCAAACGCCTGGACCGCCATCTGATCCTCGACAGCTACGGGACTCACAACCACCCCAAGGTCAAGACGTGGCTCGAGAGGCACCCACGCTTCCACTTGCACTTCACGCCCACCTCGTCGAGCTGGCTGAACATGGTCGAGATCTTCTTCAGCCACCTGACCGAGAAAGCGATCCGCCGTGGGATCTTCCACTCCGTCCCCGACCTGATCACCGCGATCGAGGCCTACCTCGCCGCTCACAACGCTGATCCCAAGCCGTTCACCTGGACCGCCACCACCAACCAAATCCTCGAGAAGGTCCGCCGCGGCCGAGTCACCCTCAACACAATCACCAACTAAACACGGGACACACCACTAGAGCTCGGCATGATCGTTCGCGTGCTGCGCCTGCGATCTCTGGAGATCGACCGCATGCCAGGCGGCATGCCCGGCGCCGCCGGCGAGCGGCGGCGGGTCGCGCGACCGCGCAGGCCGGCGGACCAACCGCGGGCGAGGTGAGCGTGCCCGTCCGCGGGAGCGGACGTGACACGCTCACTGTGACGACCTCGGTGTCGGGCTACATCACGCGCCTTGAGCACACGAGTCGCGGCCCGGCTTGCTGGCACCAGAGCTGGTGCTCCGGGCTGTAGACGAGGCCTTTGAGCACGTAGTGGTAGTTGCTGTTCAGGCCGTGGTTGTGGGGCACGTTGGCCAGCGGGTTGAGGGGCGTGACCGTGATCGCGCTCGGCGGGTTCGCGCTCGTGCTGTGGGTCACCGGGAATGTCACCGCGGCTGGTGGCTGTCCTCGCTCCACCCATGCGGCGAGCTGATCCATGAACTGCGGGTGAGTCTCCGGGTCGCCGCCGCCGAGCCGGCCGCAGGGGCAGTGGTAGAGGCCCGGGATCATGTACAGGCGAGAGAATGTTTGCGTCGCGGCGTACCCGCCCATGAAGCGGATCACGGCCGAGTAGTAATCGAGGCTCGTCTGTGGTGGGATGGCCATGTCGGCCCAGCCGTGGTAGATGATGAGCTTCCCTCCGTGGGCGCCGAAGGCCCGTAGATCCGGATTGGTCGCGTCGTAGATGCCGCCCAGCGGTTCGAGAGCCCGCGCGGCGGCGATAGTGAATGGGAAGTTGCGGATCGTGAACGAGTTCGGGGGATTGAACCAGTAGGCGGCGTACTTGAGGTAGTTGGTGGCCAGCCCGCCCGCCGCGGTGTCGAGCGGCGCCGCTGGATCGCTGGCCGGCTGCACCAGCCAGCCATCCCACCCGAGCTCGGAGCCATACGGCTCGCCGCCGTCATAGAGGCTCTGCCCGCTCGCCGTCGTCGGGCCGCGGTACTCGCGGCGGACCATGGTCACCTGCGCCGGCGTCAGGCACTGCGGCGTGTCCGTGCCTTGCGGGCACTCGATGGAGGCAGGATCAAACGTGCAGGCGCGCGGGTCGCGAATCACCCCTTGCGAGTCGCCGCACGCCCGAACGACGGCTGCATGAAGCGCCGGAAGCTTCTCCGAGGTGAGGATTTGGTGACCGCTGGGGTCCATGTTTGCCCGCACCTGCCACGTCTCATCGACACCCACCAACGCCGCCCAGTTGTTCGCGGGAGCGCCAGCGAGGATCCCGTTGAAGTCGCCGGGGTACCGTTGGGCGAGATCGAGGGCCTCGTGTCCCCCGTCGGAGACGCCGTCGAAGTACGTGTACGCCGGCCCGCGACCGTAGAACGCGCGCGTCAGCGCCTTCGCGACCATGAGCATGCTGTGCTCCGAGGTGTAGCCGAAGACGACGCGGAGCTGGGGATCGTTCTTGGCCCACAGCGCGTCGCTGTTCGTGGCTGCGCGATGACCCTGATCGTCGGCGCCGACGACGAGCTCCCCGTTGAGGAGTGGCGCCCACGACGCCTGATTCAGACTCGTCCGCGATGGATCGACCAGGTTGACCGACTGGCTGCCCGCGTTGAGCCCGCAGAAGCCGCCGCAGCCCTGCTGGAGGTAGTCGCCCTGCCACGTCGCGGTCGGAAGCACCACGTCGAAGTGGGTCTGGGGGCTGATGATGCCCGTGACATCACAGTAGGAGTGCTGCTCCAGCTGGGTCACCTGCGCGGTGAGCACCTCGGCATCGTTGCCGCTGAGATCGAGTGTGGCCAGCGACTGGCAGCTGGCGACTGGCGTAATGACGGCTGCCGACGCTGGGGCGACCCAGACGAAGGCGCAGACAAGCGCCAGCAAGACAATCAGCCGCCGCGCGCGCCGGCGCCCGTCGGAGAGCTGCCGGTAGATCATGATGAATCCTTCCTCAGACGTCGGTCGAGTGCCCCGGTCGGGCACCCGACACCGCAGTATTGGTGGTGTAGCCGCACTTACCCAGCTCAGGCCTTGTCGTCACGCTGATTTCATTCGCCGTCAGCAATGAGAATGCTCGGCATCGCCGCCGGTCACCCGTGGCCACTTCGGCACCCAAACCCCGGGTAACACCTGGTTGAGGCGCTCCACCGGTGCCGCGCCGGTGCGGGTCCGCGGGTAGCCCTAAGCGGCTGCGGGTATACGGGCAGGGCGGCCGGAGTCACAATGACCTAAGGGAGGTCATCAATGGATAGCTTTAGCGTGCGGCGTAGAGGTTTGAGAGCCGGGCTCGTGATGGTGCTAGGCGCGTGCACGCTGCTCGCATCGGCCGCTCCCGTGAGTGCGAAGGCGACGAGGAGGGCTCACCGATCGAGCGGACGTTGGGTGGCGACGTGGGCGGCGTCTGTACAAGCTGGATCGAGCGTTGCGTTGTCGACGTTCGGGGAGCCCACGAGCCCCGCGGTCAGCGGGTTCG
>JAFASQ010000497.1 GCA_019244395.1 Solirubrobacterales bacterium
ATCAACGGAAAGGTGTCGTTGATGGACTACTGCAGCTCCCCGTCCTTCGCCAGCGGCGGTTTCATCGCCGACTCGGTGTTCTCCGGCTCGACCGTCATCAACGGGTCCCAGCAGCAGTTCTTCACTCGCAACAGCAACCTCGACGGATGGAGCAACGGCGTTTGGAACCAGGTGTTCCTGGGCGACAACGGCGCGCCGGCGACGAGCTTCGGGCCGGGCACGCAGCAGTACACGACGCTGCCCACGACCCCGGTGTCAGAGTCGGAGCCGTTCCTCCACACGGACGCGAGCGGGAATTACAGCGTGTTCGTGCCCGCGGTCCAATACGACTCGGTCGGACCGGTTTACGCCGGGGGTCCCGAGGCGGGTCGGTCGATCCCGATTCGGCGCTTCTTCATCGCGGACCCGAGCACTCCCGTCGGCCGGATCAACGAAGCGCTCGCGTCCGGACGGAACCTGATCCTGACGCCCGGCGTCTACGACCTGCGCCAGCCGATACGGGTGGTTCGGCCCGACACGGTCGTGATGGGTCTCGGCTTCGCGACGCTGATCCCGCAGGCCGGCAACGCGGCGATGAAGACCGCGAACGTACCCGGGATCAAGCTGTCCGGGATGATCATCGACGCCGGACCGCAGCGCTCAGGAGTGCTGCTCGAGGTCGGCGCGGGGGGCGGCCACTTCGGGCACGGCCGGCGGGCCGGCAACGCCAGCCGGTCGGACGATCCCACGCTCGTGCAGGACGTGTTCTTCCGCATCGGCGGAGCCGAGCCGGGCCAGGCGGAGGACAGCCTGATCGTCAACACCGATAACACGATCCTCGACGACATCTGGGCTTGGCGGGCGGACCACGGTGCCGGCGTGGGCTGGACCAGCAACGTCGCCGATACCGGCGTGATCGTGAACGGCGACAACGTGAAGGCGTACGGGCTGTTCGTCGAGCACTACCAGAAGTTCGAGGTGATCTGGAACGGCCAGAACGGCGAGGACGTGTTCTTCCAGAACGAGATGCCGTACGACCCGCCGAGCCAGTCAGCCTGGATGTCGAGCCCGGCCACGGACGGTTATGCGGCGTTCCTGGTCACGCCGCGGGTGCGGAGCTTCCAGGGCTACGGGATGGGGAGCTACTCGTTCTTCAACCAGCACGTGCCGATCTTCGCCACGCAGGCGTTCCAGTCCCCGACGCGCCCGGGTGTGCAGTTCCACGACATCTTCACGATCTTCCTCGACAAGGTGAACGGGAGCGGCGGGATCCTGTCGGTGATCAACGGAGTCGGTGGACCGTCGACGGCGGCGAACGCGGGCACGCCTGTCGATGTGATCAGCTACCCGTGAGCGCGCCGGCCGATGTTGGTCGCGGTCACCGATCACGCGGCCGAGCGGTTCCGCCAGCGCGTGCGCGGCGCGCTCGACGCCAAGGTTGAGGTCGCCTCTGCCGTGGCGCGGGCATACGCCGCGGGACGGGTGGAGCGCGAGGCGGGCGGGACGGTGCGGGTGCGCGACCGGGAGCGTCGCGACCTTGTCTATGTCTGCCGCCGGGACGGAGACGAGCTGATCGTGGTCACCCTCTGGGAGGACGGTGACGACGCGGCCGTGCCGCGGCGCTTCACCGACGCGCTGCGACCCGACGACCACCGCGTCCGCTAGGACGAGGTTGGCGATGGCCCCGCCCCGGCGGTCTGTGACGCGCGTGTTGCTGAGGGCGCCGGCGCCGGCCGATCGCGAGGAGTATCTGGCCGCCATGCGCGCCAGCCGCAAGCTCCATCGCTCGTGGCTGGCGGTGGCGACGCCCGAATCGTTCGAGACGCTGCTCAGGCACGTCGAGGACGAGCACTACGAGCCGATGCTGGTCTGCCGGCGCGAGGACGGCGCGATCGTCGGCTTCATCAACATCAGCCAGATCGTCCGCGGCGGCTTCCAGAGCGCGTACCTCGGCTACGGCGCGGTAGCGGCCTACGCGGGCCAGGGGTACATGCGCGAGGGACTCGAGCTCGTGCTGGCTCGGGCGTTCACCGAGCTGGGGCTCCATCGCCTGGAGGCGAACATCCAGCCCGGCAACCGCGCGTCGATCGAGCTGGTGCGGGGCGCCGGATTCGTCCGCGAGGGGTTCTCGGAGCGCTACCTCAAGATCGGTGGCCGGTGGCGCGACCACGAGCGGTGGGCGATCCGCGCCGAGCAGTGGCGGGCCCGGCGGCGGTCCGGGGGCTGAGCGCGGCCTAAGTTGACCGCAGATCACATCGGTATGTAACGGGCGCCGAGGGCGCTGGCCAGTGTGCGATGGGCGGTGGAGGTTCCGATCAGGACCGAGCGAGCGGGGTCGATGCCGTGGCGGCGGGCAAAGGCGAGGGGGAGTCCGGGGAGCGGCGGGCGGCACCAGCAGCGTGGCGGACCGCCGCCGTGGGGGCAGAGCGCGGCTTCGACGGGCCCGGCGCCGACGGTGGCGCGAACCCGGGCGACCGTCGGCTCGAGCGCATCGGCAGCGCCATCAGGGATCCAGTCGAAGACGAGGTGGGGCGCCTCGGCATCGGTCTGTTCGAGGGCCCGCTGGGCGCCCGGGGCGCGCAGCGCGGCCGCCGCGACGAACACCCCGGCGCGCGTGCCCCGGACGGGCGGCGTGCGGGTGAACGGAATCACCTCGACGGTCGCGAAGCCCTCGTCGAGCGAGGGTGGCTCGAGCTCGCGGAGCGCGCGCATCTGCTGCGTCGGGGCGAGCTGGCCGGGCTCGCGCCGGGCCAGCTCGCGCAGCTGTTCGGGAGTGGGGAGGGCGCCGAAACGGTCGAGCAGGCGCTCGACCAGGTTGACCTGGGCTTGGGCTAGCGGGGTCTCGAGCCACGCGCAGCGCACCGGTGAGCCGTGCCGGGCGGCGGCGTCGATGACGTAGCTGCGCGCCGACCGGGTCAGATAGGTGTTATCGAGGACGATGCGCGGGGTTCCCCGGCCGAGGCGGCGTTCGAGCTCCTCGGCGAGGTCGCGCAGCGCGCCGCCTCGCTCGTCGCGGTTGAGGCGAAGGTATCCGCGCGCGAGGTAACCCTCGGCCAGATGCGTCTTGCCGGCGCCCGGGATGCCCATGACCAGCAGGATGTCTGCATCGTCTGAGCGGCGCGAGGCCGCTCGGCGCGGCGGACGCGGGGCGTTCAGCGTGCCCATGGCCTCCCGGGGGAGCTCGAGGCCGGCGGCGCGAGCCGCGGAGCGCGCCGTCTCGGGGCGCCGCGCGCCGGGGATCGCCACGATCACCGGGGACAGATGCAGCAGCCAGGCCAGCGCGACCTCGGCGGGCGTGGCTGCGCAGGTGGCGGCGGCCTCGGCCACGGCCTCATGCCGGCCGAGCCCGCCGGCGCGACGCGGGCCGCCCAGCGGCGAGTGGGCGATCAGCGCGATACCCAGCTCCTCGCACCGTTCGACGAGGCCAGCCCGTAGGGCGCGGTCGTCCTGCACGCTCAGGGCCACCTGTATCGCGGCGACCGGAACGATCCCGAGTGCCTCGTCGAGCTGCGCGCGGTTGACGTTGGACAGGCCCACGCGCGGCACGAGGCCTTCGTCGAGCAGGCGCTTCAAGGCGCGGAGCGAGGTGCGCCAAGGTGTGCGGGGATCCGGCGCGTGGAGGAGGTACAGGTCGATGGGAAAGCCGTCGAGCGCGATCACGCTGGCCTCGCAGTCGCTTAGGATCGCCTTGGCCCGCCCGTCGGGCACCCATCCGCCGGCGGGGCGGGTCATGCCTCCCTTGGTGATGACCCGCGCGTGCGGGCGAGCGCCGGCGCGCGTCAAGGCGCCGGAGAGCAGCCGCTCGCCCCGCCCCAGGTCAGCCTCACGCTGGCCGTAGGCGTGGGCCGTGTCGAACACGGTGATCCCGGCCCCGAGGGCGGCGGCAATCGTCTCGCCGGCGAGCTCCTCGTCGCTTTCGGCCTCGGTCGAGAGCCGCATGCAGCCCAGGCCGATGCGGAGCTCCGAGGCGTCGAGCCAGGCTGGGCCGTCCAGGCCGCAGAGCCTACGCCACGTGCACGCTCACGACTCATCGCGGTGAGATAATCGACACGGTTCGAGATGGCTTCTGCGGCTCCTTCGCGCGTGCTCGTGGTGGCGCATCGCACCGCCGCGACTCCCCTGCTCATCAATGCCGTCCGTGCCCGTGCGCATCGTGGCGAGTGCATGTTCACACTGCTCGTGCCGAGGCCCTACTGGGATCCCGACACCGATGAGGCATCGTTGACGCTCGAGCTGGCGATTCCGGTCCTCGAGGAGGCGGTGGGCACTCATGTCGAGGGGATGATCGGCGACAGCGACCCGTTCGTCGCCGTCCGCGACGCGGTGACCGAACTGGCCATCGACGAGATCATCATCTCGACGCTTCCGGCTCGGGTGTCGCAGTGGCTGCGGCGCGATCTGCCCCGTCGCGTGGAGCGGTTCGGACTGCCGGTCACCGTGGTGACGGCCCAGCAGTCCGAACGCGCGGTCCTCTCACGCAGCTTGGGCTAGGCGCGGCTCCAGAGCCCGACGATCCTCGCGCCAGGGGACGACGAGGGCCGTCGCCTCGCCGATCCGGACTTCGGTGACGAACTTCTCGGCGCCGGCCCGCGTGTGGGCGCGCCGGCGGCCGATCTCCAGGCGGAGCGGCCGGCGACCGGCCGCGCGATCGCTGGTTCGATGGATGTGGGCTTCGCCAATGTGTCCCATCATGCTGCCTCCAGTTGGAATTCGGCCGGCTCGCGTTCGTCGAGCCGGATAACCTCGTCGGGCCGCTGCGGCGGCCTGAGCGCCAGCAGCGTGATCAGGGCGCCGATCGCCACCGCGCCGGCGCCGATGGTCCAGGCGAGATGGAACCCGCCGGTGAGCGCCTGCAGATGGTGCTGCCCGAGACCGGCCAGGATCTTGGTCCGATCTGCCGCCACCGTGCCCAGCGCTGCCACTCCGATTGCCCCCGCGATCTGCAGCGACGCGTTGACGATCCCCGAGGCCAGGCCGGCGTCGGCGATCGGCACGTCGGCCATCGCGATCGTGGTCAGGGGCAGGAAGGACAGGCCGGCGCCGAGACCGAGCAGGGCGAAGGGACCGAAGATCGCCGGGAAGTACGCCACGTGCGCGGGCAGGCGCGAGAGCAGCACGAGCGCTGCGGCGATCGCCACCAGGCCGACGACGAGCACACGCGAGGGGCCGAAGCGCTCCATCAGGCGGGCCGTGATGCCGACCGAGGACAGTCCGAGCATCAGCGTGAGCGGCAGGAACGCCAGGCCCGTGGCCAGCGCACCGTAGCCGTGCACCAGTTGCAGGTAGAGGACCCCGAGCAGGAAGGTCGAGAACATGCCGGTGACCAGGAAGCCGCGCACCACGCTCGAGGCGGCTAGGCCCGGGACGCGCAGGATGCGTAGCGGGAACATCGGGTTCGCGAGCCGTGACTCGACGGCCACGAACGCTGCCAGCAGCGCCAGGGCGGCGGCGCCGAAGCCCAGCGTGTGGGCGGAGACCCACCCATACTCGGTGACCTTGACGATCGCGTAGACGCCGAGCATCAGCGCGACCGTGACGAGCAGCGAGCCGATCACGTCGACGCCGTGGCCCAGCCCTAGCCGCTGGGTCTCGTTGATCAACCCTCGACCCAGGACGAAGGTCAGGATCCCGATCGGGACGTTGATGAAGAAAATCCAGTGCCAGCTGATCGCCTGCGTCAGCACGCCGCCCGCGAGCAGCCCGATGGAGCCGCCGCTCGCCACGATGAAGGTGTAGACGCTCATGGCGATCGCACGCTCATGCGGCTCCGAGAACTCAGTGACGAGCAGCGCCAGCACCGCGGCCGACGCGACTGCGCCGCCGAGACCCTGGACGAAGCGCGCGGTGATCAGCATCGCCTGGCTGCCGGCGACGCCGCATGCGACCGAGGCGAGCGTAAACAGGACAAGACCGGTGAGGAACATGCGCTTGCGGCCGAGCAGGTCTCCAAGTCGGCCGGCGAGCAGCAGGAAGCTGCCGAAGGCGATCATGTACGCGTCGACGACCCAGGCGAGGTTGGCCTGCGAGAAGCCGAGGTCCCGCTGCAGCGAGGGCAGGGCGACGTTCACGATCGTGGCGTCGAGCACCATCATTAGCTGTCCCATGCAGACGACCGCGAGCGCGATCCAGCGCCGGCGATCTGAAGTGATTAAGCTCTTGAGAATCGTGATCATCCTCTCGTCGTAGCTTTTCGCTTGCTTGATGATGATCACTGTATCATGGACTATCATCCGATGCAAGATGATAATCCTGATACCCTGCAAACCGCGATGGCGGTAGACACCTCGCCAGGCACGGTCGTGATGCTCATGCGGCTGGCCACGGCCATCAAGAAGCGCAGCACCGAGGACTTGATGGGCATCAAGCTGCGCCAGCTGATGCTGCTCAGCTATCTGCGGCGCGGCATCCCGGCGATGCAGCAGCAACTCTGCGAGGCGCTGTGGCTTGACCCCAACAACTGCGTGCTCCTGCTCAACGAGCTAGAGGACATGGGGTATGTCGAGCGCCGGCGCGACGCGGCCGACCGCCGCCGGCACGTGGTCGTGCTCACCGACGAGGGCCTGGCCGCGCTCGAGCGCGCCGAACAGGCCCAGGAGAGCCTGGGCGAGGAGATGTTCGCCGCCCTGAGCGACGAGGAGCGCTCGACGCTGCGTTCGCTGCTCGGCCGCGTGCTCGAGCCCGCCGCCGGTCGCTAGCCGCGGGCCGCCCGCCGGTCGCTAGCCGCGGGCCGCCCGCCGGGCGCCAACCGCGGACGGTCCGATCACTTCGGCGTGGGCGGCACGACGAGCACGGGGCACGGCGCGAGGTGCAGCAGTCGATACGCCACGCTGCCCAGCAAAAGCCCGCCGATCATGGTGTGACCCTGGGATCCGACCACGATCAGGTCGGCGTTCCGTTGGCGGGCGGTGGCGACGATCTCGTGCGCGGGCCGGACCCCGACGTCGCCGTTGATGTAGAGCGAGGCGGCAAAGCCCTCCTGTTCGAGCTCCGCGGTCAGCCGCTCTAGTTGCCTCTGCAGCTGCGGCTCGTCGACTCGCCGCGTGGGACCGATCCCACCCGCGCCCTCGACCCGCTCGACGACGTGAACGATCGTGATCGCGCCGTCGCCCTCCCGCGCCAGCTGTTTGACGAGCGGAAGCGCCTGCTGGGCGACCTCCGAGCCGTCGTTGGCCCAAACGATCGACTTGAACATCTCATCTCTCCTCCTGTAGCTGCGCCGGACGGCGAGAAACTACAGATCGCGGCGTGATCGAGGCCGGCTGATCGGCGCACAGGCCGCCGCAACGAGCTACGCACCGGTCAGATCGCGTCGCTCGATCGCAGCCAGTGCGCCAGCCCCGGCGAGGATGCCGATGGCGAGCATGATGATGGCCGCGCCGGTCCGCAGCGGCTGGGCCGGTACCGCCGCCACGTGCGCGAATGGCGTCACTTTCGCCAGCCAGCTGGGTGCACCGAACAGCGAGCCGAAGAGCTGCCAGAGGAAGCCGATCGTGACGAGGCCGTATGCGATGCCGCCGCTCGCCCGCGGGACCAGGGCGTAGGCCAGCGCGGCGATCCCCAGGAACAGCAGCGTGACCGGCAGGCAGTTGACGCCCGCCTCGAGCATCCGGGCCAGCGAGACGTGGACGCCCTGCGATTTCGCTCCCAGCCACGCGAACAGCCCGCAGGAGAGCGAGAGGACGATCGCCGCCGCGGCCGCCAGCGCCAGCCGGCCGCCGAGCCACGCCGTGCGCCGCACCGGCAGGGCCAGCAACGTCTCGAGCCGCTGCTCGGATTCCTCGTGACGCGCAGCGGCGATCTGCGAGCAGGCAAACAGGCTCAGCGCGAGAACGAAGAAGATGAAGCTGAAGCCCAGATAGCCCGTCGGCGTCGTGACCGCCCCGCTACCCAGCTTGGCCAGCTCGCGCTGGAGCTCCACAGAGATGCCGGCCGACGAGATGCTGGCCGAGATCACGCCGATGATCAGCGCGAAAGCGCCGAGCCCGCCCAGCCACACGAGCAGGCTCGCCCGCTCGGCGCGCACCGCCTGCGCCGTCGGCGAGGTGAGCAGCCTCAGGCGCGGTGGCGCCTCCTCGCGCGAGGCGAGCAATCCGGCGCCGACGTCGCGTCGCAGCGCGAGGCGAGCGGCGAAGGTTAGGAGCGCCGCGGTTGCGGCCAGCGGCAGCAGCAGGACCAGCGGCTGGGCCCCGGTGAACGGGCGCAGCTCCTCGGCCCAGCCGAGCGGGGTGACCCAGCGAAGCCATCCGGCGCCCCTCGACGTGTCGGCGACGACGCGCAGGAGAAAGGCCACGGCCAGGACGGCGCCCCCCAGCTCGAGGGCCACCCGCCGGGTCGCCGCGAGCTGGCTGGCCAGGGCCCCGACGCCCGCGAACACCGGTGCGCTCGACACGGCGGCCAGCGCGAGATACGCCGCGCCGCCGGCCGGCAGCCGGGCCAGCAGCGAGCCCGCGAGCACGGCGGCCCACAACAGCGTGATCCCGGCGGCGATGGCGATCAGCGCGCCGCCGAGCGCGCTGCGTCGCGAGACACTGGTCGAGAGCACGAGCTCAGCCCGCCCCGAGTCCTCCTCGCTGCGCAGGGCGCGCACCGCGGCCAGGAGCCCGAATACCCCGGCCAGGATGGCCACGATCCCCCCGGTCCGCCAGGCGCTGTAGCCCCCGACGGTAAGCAGGTCGAAGGCCTTGCCGTAGAACAGGACCACTGCCTTGTTATTGGCGAAGCTGTGCGCGAACTGGAGCCGCTCGGCGAGTGTCGCGTAGGTGTGGCGGTAGCTGACCGGATTGACGTACGCGGCGGCCGCGAACAGGTAGGCGAAGGCGAACGTCCGGATCCGCGCGTCGAGGAAGGCGCGGCGCGCGAGCAGGAGGGTGGGCCCGCGGCTATCCGCCGCCACCGCCGTCTGAGGAGTCGTAGTGATGCAGGAAGATCTCCTCGAGCGACGGCTCACGGCTGGTGAGGCTCAGCACGGTCCGGCGGCCGAGCTGGGCGATGAGCGGCGCCACCTCGCCGGTGATCTCGAAGCGCAGCGTGCCCGGCCCCGTTTGCTCGACCTGCACGCCCGGTAGCGGCGGAAGCCGGGGTGGCTCGCCGGCGAACGTCACCTCGATCGTCTGCGCGCTCAGATGCCGTAGCTCGGCCATGGTTCCTTGGTCGACCAGGCGGCCGGCGCGGAGAATCCCCACCCGGTCGCAGGTGGCCTCGACCTCGCTCAGGATGTGTGAGGAGAGGAAGACCGTTTGTCCCCGCTCCTTCGCCTCGGCGATCGAGTCGCGGAAGGCCACCTCCATCAGGGGGTCGAGGCCGCTGGTCGGCTCATCGAGAACCAGCAGGTCGGCGCGCGTGGCCAGCGCCGCCACCAGCTGCACCTTCTGCCGGTTGCCCTTGGAAAGCGCGCGGACCTTTTTGTTGGCTTCCAGCGCGAAGCGGGTCACCAGGCGCCGGCGATATGCCTCGTCCACACCGCCGTGCAAACGACCCAGAAACTCGAGCGTCTCGCCGGCCGTCATCGAGGGCCATAGGAACGGCTCGCCGGCCACGTAGGCCAGGCGGCGGTGCGCCCGTACCGGGTCACGCCATGCGTCCACGCCAAACACCTCCGCGTGTCCCGCGGTCGGCCGGTGCAGCCCGAGGAGCAGCCGGATCGTGGTCGTCTTGCCGGCGCCGTTGGGCCCCAGGTAGCCGTACACCTCGCCCGGGCGCACCGCGAGGTCGAGATGATCGAGCGCGAGGGTCGAGCCGTAGCGCTTGGTCAGCGCCTCGGTCTTGATCGCGAGATCGGGCACGGTGGTTTGCCTTGCCAAGGCGGCCTTGGGTCAGCCTCGCCGCGCGGCGCGCTCGGCCGCCGTGGCCGGCGAGGGGACTACGAGCACCGGGACGTGGGCGCGCTGCACGACGGCGTGCGAGACGCTCCCGAGCAGGAGGGATTTCAGCCCGGTGAGGCCTCGCGTCCCGAGCACGATCGCGGTGGCGCCCACCTCGTCGGCCTCGGCCAGGACGGTCCCGGCCACCGTGTCCTCGCGCACCCGGAGCCGTGGCTGAGCCTGCAGGCCGGCCCGCTCGGCGAGCCGGATGCCTTCCTCGACACGCTGGCGGGCCTCGTCCTCGTAGCCGCGGTCGAGCGCCTCGTAGTCGAACTGGCCGAGCGGCGGCGCGGCGCCCGCGCGAGTCACCACATCGATGAAACGCTCCCACACGCTGAGGATGGTCGCGGTCTCGTCTTTGAGGATCTCGCCGGCCCGATGGATCGCCGCCTGAGCGTCAGACGAGCCGTCGTATGCGATCAGGATCACGGCCTCGTTCCTCCTCGAATTTGCGTGGTGAGCCGTGCCAGGTCGACGGCTCGGCTCAGAGGCGCATGGCGCGGCCAACTCTATGGCAGTGCGACCGCGACCCGCGCGCGCAAGCCTCAGCATGCTGAGAACATAAAGGCGTGGCGCATGTGGCGGTCTCGAATCTGGCGTATGCCCATCCCGGCGGGGACCTGCTCTTCTCGGAGGTGTCGTTCCGGATCTCACCGGGTCAGCACGTGGGGCTCGTCGGGACGAACGGGGTCGGGAAGAGCACGCTTCTGAAGATCCTCGTGGGCGAGTTGGTGCCCGACGAAGGCGAGTACGCGGTCGGTGGATTGGTCGGCTACATGCCGCAGGACGTCGGCGTGCGCGACGGCGAGCGGACAGTCAGAGGGCTTTTGTTGTCGCTGACGCCGCGGGCCGTCCGGCAGGCCGGCGAGAGCATGCTGGCTCTCGAGGCGCAGCTCGAGGCCGGGGATCCGTCGGCCGGCATGAAGCTCGGAGAGGCGATCGCGGACTGGTCGGCGCTCGGCGGCTATGAGCTCGAGGGACAGTGGGACGCGGCGTGCCGACGGATCATCCGGGCTTCGTTTGCCGAGGTGGCCGAGCGGCCGGCGCGATCGCTGTCCGGGGGTGAGCGCAAGCAACTCGTCCTCGACGTGTTGTTCGCCTCCGATGCCCAAGTCCTGCTGCTCGATGAGCCCGACAACTTCCTCGACGTGCCGGCCAAGCTGTCGCTGGAGCGCCGCGTGCGCGCGTCCAAGAAGACGATCCTGATGATCTCGCACGACCGCGAGGTGCTCTCTGCCGCGGTGGGGACGATCGTGACCCTGGAGGGCAACGGCGCGTGGGTGCACGGCGGCTCATACGCCACATATGCGCAGGCCCGGGAGGATCGGCAGCGGCGGCTCGGCGACGCCGTGAAGCGCTGGCACGAGGAGGAACGCCGGCTCTTCCGCCTGATGAAGACGTTCAAGGAGCGCGCTCGCTACGCCCCCGACTGGGCCAAGCGCGCCGACGCGATGGAGTCGCGGTGGCGCCGGTTCCGAGCCGGCGGTCCGCCGCCGTCGCCCGTCGCGGACCAGGCCATCGCCGTGCGAATCCGGGGCGGCGACTCGGCGCGGGTGGTGCTTGACCTGCGCTCGGTGGGGATCGCCGGACTCCTGACGCCGTTCTCGGAGGAAGTTCACTTCGGTGAGCGCCTCGGCGTCATCGGTCCCAATGGGTCGGGCAAGAGCGCGCTGCTACACGTGCTCGCCGGTGAGACAGTCGCCGACCACGGACAGCTTCGGACCGGCCCGCGGGTATCAGCCGGGTTGTTCACCCAGCAGCAGTTGCGAACCGATTTCTCCGGTCGCTACGTCCTCGACATCGTGCGGACGCAGCACGGCGACCTCCAGAGGGCCATGGCCGCGCTGGCGCGTTACGGACTCGCCGATGCCGCACGCCGTCGTTACGACGTGCTCAGCGGGGGAGAGAAGGCTCGACTGGAGGTACTCATCCTGGAGCTGGAAGGACACAACCTACTGCTGCTCGACGAACCCACCGACAACTTGGACACTGATTCGTCGGAGGCACTCGAGAAGGCGCTGGACAGCTTCACGGGCACCGTGGTGGCTGTGTCGCACGACCGTGCCTTCCTCCGTCGCTTGGACCGGTTCCTGATGGTCCTGCATGACGGCGGCGTCCTGTCATTCCCCTCGTATGACTCGGCGCTCGAGGCGCTCGTCGACCCTGCGCATGCGTCCGAGGTTCGCCTGGCCAAGCTCCTCTAGCTCGTGCGGACCTGGCGCTCACGGGCGTGACGGCGCGATCATCGAGCGCGGCTCGAGGTCTCTCAGAGCTGCTTCGTGAGCAGGCCGAAGACCCCGCGCATCACCTGTTTCTCGAGCTGCTTGCCCTCCGTCCCTTGATAACTTCTCGAGGCGCGTGCGCCGAGCGACGCGCGCCGACGTACAGGACAGGAGCAGAGTGAGCGTAGCCACCACCGTGGGCTATCCGCCACCGCGATATCAGGCGCTCGCGCTGTCGCGGGGTCCTCCGTCTCCGGGCGTGTTCCCGCTGAACTGTGCATGGAACCCGGCCGTGCCCAGGAACCTGTGAGAGCGGGCAATCGGAGAGGCCGCGCACCGGGGTGTGGCTAACGACACTAACGAAAGGTAGTCAGAGCTAATGAAGGTTCCTCGACTTACCGCGCTGTGGGTAGGTTCCATAGCCGCTCTAGCCGTGCTAGCCGCGGTGGCTGTGCTGGTCACGTCGGCCGGAGTCGGAGCACGAACCGCGCGGGCCGACACCCCGACGACGGCATGTGCTCCCGGTACTGACGTCACCATCGACAGTGGGCCAATCTGCGGCGCGAGTGTCAACGGCACCAATGAGTGGTTCGGCATCCCGTACGCGGCTCCGCCCGTCGGCGCCTTGCGCTGGCAGCCTCCCCAGCCCGCGACCCCCTGGAGCACCACCCTGCAGGCGACGCAATTCGGAAGCGAGTGCACGCAGTCGTTCGGTACCACGACCCTCCTCGGGAGCGAGGATTGCCTATTCGTGAATGTGTGGGGGCCGGCGGACGGATCGACCGGCCTTCCGGTGCTGGTCCACATCCACGGGGGCGGGTTTGTCTTTGGCAGCGGCAACGGCGACAACAGCCTCCTGTCCTCGACCGGGCATGAGGTGGTGGTGTCCTTCAACTACCGTCTCGGCATCTTTGGCTTCCTGGCCGAACAGGCCCTCGGGGCGAACTCCGGCGACTACGGCCTGCAGGACCAGCAGGCCGCCCTGCGCTGGGTGCAGAACAACATCGCGCGATTTGGCGGCGATCCCGCAAACGTCACGATCTACGGCGAGTCCGCCGGTGGATCGAGCGTCTGTGATCAGATCGCGTCCCCGACCGCGAACGGACTGTTCGAGCGCGGGATCAGCGTCAGCGGCGAGTACAACACCCTGCTCGGCTCGCCCAATTCGCTGGAGCAGCAGGACTGCAAGTCGCAGATCCCGACCAAGGCCCAGGCCGTCGCGGCAGGCAAGAACTTCGCCGCAGCCGCGGGCTGCGGGCCCGGCACGCCCGACGTGGCCGCGTGCCTGCGGAACCTTTCGCCGACCACCGCTCAGACGATCGCGGGCGGAGGCGTGGTGGGGGGCTTCTTCCCGGTCGGCTACCAAGATGGAGGCCAGGGCACGGTCGGCCCGACAATCAACGGAACGACGCTCAAGATGACGCTGCGACAAGCGCTCGCGACGGGGCACGTCAACCACGTTGATGTCATCGCTGGTACCGACCGAGACGAGAATCTCGTGGGCACGGCGACCACGGCAGCCCAATACCAGAACCTGGTCGACACGCAGTACGGGTCATTCGCCTCAGAGGTCCTCGCGAAGTATCCGCTCAGCCACTTCGATAACCCGGGCCTGGCGTGGCGGACGGTGGCGGCCGACTCGGACACCGTGTGTCCGTCACTGGAGATTGCCAAGGCCCTGGCGTCGCGGATGCCCACCCGCGAGTACGAGATCGACGACAACGACCTCCCGCCGTACCGCGCTTCGGGCCCTGGCGTGGTCGCGCCGGGTGCATCGCACGTGGGAGGCTGGTTCCTGACTCCGGTCACGCCGGCCTTGGATGCGAACCAGCAGGTCCTTCAGGACCAGGAGCTCGCGTTCGTGACGGCCTTCGCCCGGAACGGCAACCCGAACACGACCGGCGTCCCGGTGTGGCCGAGGTTGAACAACACCAACGACGTGATGTCGCTCCAGCCGGCAGGCGACAGTGAGCTCGTCACCACGGACGAGATGGCGACACAGCACAACTGCGCCTTCTGGGATCGCGTGGCCAAGCACGCGCCGTAGCCGAGGAAAAGGTGGCGCGGGGGGTAACCCCGCGCCAACCCCTCGCTGCCAAAGTCGGGCCGAGGACTGACGCTGACAGCGTGCCCGACGACCCGGTACGGCGGCTCGCGGGTCCGCGGTCAGCCTGCTGCGGGGCTGGCCGGCGGCTTGATCTCCCGCCTGATGATCTTTCCAGTGGGACCTTTTGGCAGCTCGTCGATGAGCCAGACGAGGCGCGGGTACTTGTAGGCCGCGACGCGTTGCTTGACGAAGTCGCGCAGCTCGGCCGGCGAGGCGTCGGCGCCGGTCTTGAGCGCAACGGCGGCACCGACCTCCTCACCGAGCTCGGCGTGGGGGACGCCGATGACCGCGGCCTCGCGCACCGCGGGGTGCTCGTAGAGAACCTCCTCGATCTCGCGCGGATAGATGTTGAAGCCCCCGCGGATCACGAGCTCCTTCTTGCGGTCGACGATGAAGAAGTAGCCGTCTTCGTCGACGCGGGCGACGTCGCCTGTCTTGAACCAGCCGTGGGAGTCCATCGCCTCGGCCGTCGCGTCCGGCCGCCGCCAGTAGCCCTTCATGACGTTGTGGCCCCGGATGGCGATCTCTCCGACGCCGTCCTGCTCGTCGATGAGCTTCATCTCGACGCCGTCGATCGGGAGGCCGATAGAGCCCGGCTTGCGCTCTCGGTCGCGGCGGTTAAACGAGGCGACCGGCGAGGTCTCGGAGAGCCCATAGCCCTCGATGATCTGGCAGCCGAACTTCTCCTCGAACGCGCGCATGACCTCTACCGGCATCGCAGCGCCGCCGGACACGCAGACCTCGAGCGTCGAGGTGTCCGTTCGGTCGGCCCGCTCGTGATGGAGCATGGCCGCGTACATCGTCGGCACGCCCTCGAACACCGTGACCCGGTCGCGCTCGATCAGCTCCAGCGCCTTGCCGCCGTCAAAGCGCGGGATCAGCGTGAGCTGCCCACCGACGGACACCGTCGCGTTCAGGGCGCAGGTCTGTCCGAAGGCGTGGAAGAACGGCAGGGCGCCGAGGGTGACCGCGCGCTCGTCGAGGCCGAACAGCCCGACGCTGACCTCGACGTTGCGCAGGATGTTGTCGTGCGTGAGCTCCGCACCCTTCGGCGTCCCGGTTGTGCCCGATGTGTAGAGGATGACCGCCGTGTCCTCGCCTTCGCGGTCGACGACCACGGAGGTCCAATCAACGCGCCCGAGGAGTCCTTCGAACTCACCGGGCTCCACCAGTACGCACTCAGCCTCCGCCCGCTCGGCGCCGTGGCGCGCGGCGTCGGCGAACTGGTGCCAGGCGAAGATCAGCTTCGCCTCCGAGTCGCCGAGGTAGAACGCGACCTCGCGCTCTTTGAGCAACGGGTTCATCGGCACGACTGCCGCGCCCGCCCGCAACGCGCCGTAGTAGCAGACAGGAAAGTAGTGGACGTTCGGCAGCATGATCCCGACGCGATCACCCGGCCCGACGCCCTGCTCGCGGAGCAGGCCGGCCACGCGCCTGGAGGCTTCTTCGAGGGCGCCATACGACAGCGCGTCGTCGTCCACCCTGACCGCGGTCCGCTCGGCGCGCGCGGCGGCGCTGCGACTCAGTAGGTCGGCGATGTTCGGCATCTCGTGCTCCTCGGTTGGCGTGGATGAGCGGCTGATCGATCTTGCCGGCGCGATCACGCCGTTTTCCTGCTCGCGATCCTGTCGACCGAGGACACGCTACGCCCACCGGGGCGGCCTGTCACGGGCAGCGCCCCCCATGGATGCCGCCATAGGTCGTCGGCCTACAATGCCGCGCGTGTCCACCATCCACGCGGCCGCTGGCCCTGTCCCGGCCCGAACATGAGCAGGGAGGTGGACTGGGAGCCGGCGCTCGTGCGCGCCAAGGGCCTGCGCCTGCGCGTCGGACGCTACGGGGCGGGGCCCCCGCTGCTGCTGATCACCGGAATCGGAGCCCACATCGACATGTGGTCCCCATTCGCACGCCTGGTCGCTGACCGCGAGCTGATCGCGTTCGACGCGCCCGGCACCGGGCTCTCGCAGCGGCCGCGGCGCCCGCTGCGGATGGGCGCCCTGGCCGAGGTGGTACGCGCCCTGCTCGACCAGCTCGACCTGGACCGGGTCGATGTGCTCGGTTACTCCTGGGGCGGCGGTCTGGCGCAGGAGCTCGCCCGCCGCGCGCCGGAGCGCGTGCGGCGGCTGGTGCTGTGCGCGACCGGTCCAGGGCTGCTCGGGGGCTCGCCGCCGCGCCCGCTCGCGGCCCTGATGCTGGCCACGCCGGCGCGCTACTACCACCCGCGGCTACTCGCCTTGACCGTGCCGCACATCGCCGGGGGTCGCACGGCACGCGACCGCGGCGCACTCGCGAGGCATGCGGGTGAGCGGCTGCAACGGCCGCCCGATCTGTTGGGCTACGCGTACCAACTCTACGCGGTAGCGGGATGGTCGAGCCTGCCCTGGCTGGGGCGCCTGGTCTCGCCGACCCTGGTCATCGGGGGCGAGGACGATCCGAGCGTCCCGCTGCGCAATGCCCGTGTCCTCGCCGCGCGCATCCCCCACGCGCGTCTGCACGTGGTGAAGGGCGGCGGGCACCTGTTTCTGCTCGACGAGCCCGAGAATGTCGCCGGCGTGATCGGCGCCTTCCTAAACGAAGACCGCTGATGCCCGTCGTCCGCCAGAATGCTCCCTGACCAGCCGGATAGGAGCGAAAGCGGGTGATGGCCGAATGAGCGAGACCACTCGCGTGAGTACCGCGCGACGAACCACCGAAGCGACACGCTCCGCGCTGGACGTGATGCTCACCGACGCCGCGGTCGGAGGCCCGTCGCGGACGCTACATCCGCACGCCGCCGCGCGGCTGGCCGGCGGACTCGCCCGCCACCCCGACCGGACAGCACGGCGTCTAGCCGGGCTGGCCGCCGAGCTGGCCCGGGTCGCAACCGGGCGCTGCGAGATCACGCCAACCAAGCGCGACCGCCGCTTCACCGACCCGGCGTGGCAGTCCAACTGGCTGCTCCGGCGTCTGCTGCAGACCCACCTGGCGGTCAGCGAGACCGTCGACGAGCTGATCTCCGGCGCCGATCTCGGCTGGCGGCATGAGCGGCAGGCGCGATTCGTCGCCGGGAACATGCTCGACGCGCTCGCGCCCAGCAACTTTCCCTGGTCGAACCCGGCGGTGATGAAGGAGACCGTCGATCAGGGCGGCCTGAACCTGGCCCGCGGAGCGCGCAACTTCATGCGCGACTTCCCCCGCCTCCCGTCCACCGTCGACACGAGCAAATTCTCGGTGGGGGAGAACCTGGCCCTCACTTCCGGCTCGGTGGTTCTCCGCACGGAGGTGTTCGAGCTGATTCAGTACGCACCGCAGACCGACAAGGTCCGCGAGCTGCCGCTCCTGTTCGCGCCCCCCACGATCAACAAGTACTACATCCTCGACCTGGCTCCGGGCCGCAGCCTGATCGAATGGCTGGTCAAGCAGGGCCAGCAGGTCTTTGCGATCTCCTGGCGCAACCCGGACGCCGAGCAGGGCCACTTCGACCTCGACACCTATGCCGCCGCGGTGCTCGAGGCGCGCGCCGCGGTCGCCGCGATCACTGGGCAACCGGCCGTGCACCTGAACGGCGCCTGCTCGGGCGGGATCATCAGCGCCGGGATCCTTGGCCACCTTGTCGCCGAAGGCCGCCTGGGCGATGTTGCGAGCGTGACTCTGCTGGTGTGCGCGCTCGACAACGAGCGCGCGGGGACCTCGGCCGCGTTGACCGGGCGCGAGGTCGCGGCCGCGGCGGTCGCCGACTCGGCGCGGCGCGGCTATCTGGACGGCCAGGCCCTCGCGGGGGTGTTCACCTGGCTTCGGCCCAATGACCTGGTCTGGAACTACGTGGTCAACAACTACCTGCTCGGCAAGGACCCGCCCGCCTTCGACGTCCTCTACTGGAATCAGGACACCGTACGGCTGGCCGCCGGGCTGCATCGTGACTTCATCCACCTCGCGCTGGAAAACTCGCTCACCCGCCCGGGCGCGCTGACCGTGCTCGGCAGCCCGGTCGACCTCTCGGCCGTCGAGCTCGACAGCTACGTCGTCGCCGGGCTCACCGATCACATCATCCCGTGGGAGAACGCCTACCGCAGTACACAGCTCCTGGGCGGCACCCCGCGTTTCGTGCTCTCCACCAGCGGCCACATTCAGGCGCTCGTCAACCCGCCCTCCGAGGAGAGCCGCTCCAGCTACCGGACTGCCGATGAGCACCCCCCGGCCAGCGACGAATGGGCGCGGCGCGCGGTCACGCAGCAGGGCAGCTGGTGGGTCGACTACGACGAGTGGCTCGCGCCACGCTCGGGCGAGCTGAAGCCTGCGCCCAAGCGTCTCGGCGGCGGCCGCTACAAAGCCCGCGCCAAGGCGCCGGGAACCTACGTGCACGCGTCCTGAAAG
>JAFASQ010000150.1 GCA_019244395.1 Solirubrobacterales bacterium
GGAGCCGCTCCTCGAGGAGCGGCTCCACCGAACCAAGACCCAGTGCCCTCCCCCTCGTGTTGGCCGGAGTGTCCGTTGCCTTTGACGGTGCCGTTCGTCGGTCGGTTGCCGGTTGCGGCGACGCGGCGCGAGAGCTCGGCGATCTGCCGCGCCTGCTGCTCTGAGACGCGCGCTCGCTCCTCGAGCTCTCGCTGCAGGCGCGCGTTCTCAGCGCGCATGTGCTCGACCTCCCGCAGCGCTCGCTCGTGCTCGTGGAGCAGCTCCATCAGCTGCACGCTCTCCTCGCGATGCGCCGATGCCCGCTCGGGCTCCCGGCCATCAGTCCCAGCGCTTGGAGCGTCCGTCGCCAACGCGCGGCGCGGACCTCGCCGACCGCCTCGGGCGCGGACATCGTGGTGCACGCGAGCCGCCCGAGGTCGCGCAGCAGCCGGCCGCGGATCGCCCCCTCGCCGCGACGATTGACCTCCTCCGCGGCGATGTTGCCGTTGCGCGGCTGCGTGTAGGCGCCGCAGCCGCGGCACACGCCGACACAGCGCGCCTTGACCGCCCGCGCCTTCTCGCCGGTCGGGTCCTAGCCGGCTAAAAGGCATTAGCCTCCAACCGAGAGGGGTTCGCATGTCGAAGCTCAGAGATGTGGCGGTCGTCCGCGTGAGCGAGAAGGGCGACCGAGAGGACGAGCACTTTCACTCGCCCGAGGTGCAGATCGAGGCCGCCACGCGGTGGGCGAAGGACCGTGGTGAGCGGCTCGTTGCCTCGCCGATTCCCGAGATCGACGTCAGCGGGAAGCTGCCGCTGTCCAAGCGCCCCGGTCTGTTGGCGGCGATCGAGATGATCGAGGCCGGCCGAGCCGATCAGCTGGTGGTGGCGTATTTCGATCGGCTGGTGCGCTCGCTGAAGGTTCAGTTGGAGGTGATCGAGCGGGTGGAGCGGGCGGGCGGGGAGATCTTCGCGCTCGATCACGGCAAGCTCACGAATGGCACGGCGGCGCAGCGTCTGTCGGCGAACATGCTCGGCTCGGTGTTCCAATACTTTGCCGAGATCACCGGTGAGAAGGTGACGGCGGCGCAGGCGCGAGCGGTGGCACGGGGCGCCTACCCGCACCCCAAGGTCCAGGTCGGGTATGTGCGCGGGGAGGACGGCGTGCTGACGGTGGAGCCTGCGGCGGCGAAGGTCGTGGTGCAGGCGTTCAAGCGCCGCGATCGCGGCGCGTCGCTGGTGGAGATCCAAGCGTGGCTGGCCGAGCACGGGATCGAGCGCGCGCTCTCCGGTGTGGCCTGGATGCTGCGCTCGCGGATGTACCTGGGAGAGATCCACTTCGGCGAGCTGCACAACCCGCACGCGCACGAGCCGATCATCCAGGATCGCGGCCTGTTTGAACGGGTGCAGCGGCGCACGGTCTCGCGCGGGCGCCAGGCCAGGTCTGAGCGGCTGCTGGCCCGGCTGGGGGTGCTGCGCTGCGGGACGTGCGGGTCGCGGATGGTGATCAACTCCGACAGCGGCAGCTACCGCTGCGGTGACACGAGCGCGCACCGGTGCCGGCGACGGGCGGCGGTCAAGGCCGACCGGGTCGAGGCGATGGTGCTGGACGCGGTCCGGGCGTACTGGGCCACCGCCGATGTGCACGCACGCGGGTCGCGCAGGCAGCGGAGCCGCGAGGCGGACGAGGCGATCGAGCGCGCCAACGCGGATCTCGATAACACGATCCGGCAGCTCGGCGAGCTTGGCTTGTTGGGCCGCCCCGCCAGCCAGGAGACGTTGGAGAAGCTGACCACGGCGCTCGATGACGCCCACGCCGCCCGGGCCCGCCTCGGTCATCGGGGTGACAGAAACGTCATCGGTCCTGACGACATCGACAACCTGAGCGACCCTGCGAAGCGCCTAGCGGCGTGGCGACGGCTGATCGCCAACACCGTGGAGTCGGTCACGGTCGCGCCGGCGATGACGGCGGATCGGCGCCCCAGTCGTCTCTGGGACCCTCGCCGGATCGACATCAGGTTCCTCGGCCAGCATCCATGAGAAAGGCGCCGGCAGCGACCTCTCGCGCTTCCGTCGACACACTCCGGGTCGTACGACTCGCACAACTGTCTCGACCGTCGCGGGGTCGACGGAGCCGTCGGTTGTACGGAGCCCACAATTCCGGGATCGCCGGGGGGTCACGGCCACGCGGTCGGCGCGACTATCGAAACCGTGGCAAACCAGCAGCGCGACGCCCTACAGAAGCAATAGCGCGGCACCCGACGTGGACCGGCCCCGGTTCGGGCGACACGTCTTAGCTGTTGTAGTCGATGTTTGTATCAGCGAGTCTGCTCCTGGACTACCCGTCGGAGAGGCCACCGAGTTCCGTTCGTCCCTCGATTCCTGGACTTGCCTGGGTTTGACGGAGAGTTGTTTGTAGTCGAGTAGTTAATTATATCTGTCAGTGCAATTACTCCGAACCACCCGTCGGAGAGGCCACGGTCAGGACGTTCCGTAGATCAGTAACGGTTGGGGCGGCCTGAGCCGGAAACGGTTCGAACCCGAGCGCGGCGCGCGCCCAGTACTCGCGTTCGTGCTCGGCGGGCGGTCGGTTCCCGATCGAGGAGTGCAGCCGGCGGTGGTTGAACCAGCCGACGTAGGCGACGGTCGCGAGCTCGAGCTGCGCGTTGGTTCGCCACACGCGGTCGCGGATGAGCTCGGTCTTGTAGCTGTCGACGAACGATTCCGCGAGCGCGTTTCACCAGCGCCAGCGCCAGCGCGGGAGCCCTACCCATCACACCACCCCTCGTTCCTAGTTCGGGCACGCCCATTGCGTTACCTCTCGGCTGTCCTCACATCATCGAGAGCTCAGGCCACGACCGATGCCAGCATAGCCCGAGACGCCCGCCGCGCCTGCGAGTCTGCACGGATCGTCGACGAGTGTCAAGGCGCGTTGGCACGGATCGCGAGCGGTGAGAGAGGCGCGCTCCGACCGGTATGGCATGCCGCGACCCTAGCGTTACAGGGGATGAAGAAGCCGACCTTCTTGTCGATATAGCGACAGGTCGTGGCATCCCGGGGTATGTGCAGGTGGGGGTTCACCTGCCACCGAGGAATGACACCGAGGATCCCGTCCGGAGACGTCAGGCCGGTCGTCGCGATCGCTTTCGGCGGAACCACTCTGTCGGTCGTGATCCTCGAACCAGCCGGGATGACAGCCGGGGCCGAGGCGCCATCGAGATAGCACCCCTGGAATGTATTCGCGGACGCAGTGGCGCAATACGCCACGTAGCTGACCCCGCTAGAGACGGGGGTGGACGCGCCAGCGACCCTGGCAAACGACCCGCTGAGCGCAAATGCGGCCGTCTGGACTTCCCCCGGCTATGCGCCGCCGCGCATGGCCGGGGGAAGTCCATCGCTCGAACAACTAAACAACAACGACAACGACTAACGCCGCGTGTCTACAGAACCGGGGGACGTCCAAGCACGCCCTCCTTGGGCCAGCTCGGACGAACCGAGATAAACGTCGCGTCCAAGGACAACGCCGCCCCGCGGCGCGACCCACAACCGGAGCTACCACAAGTCTTCATAGTTATAAAAGGCTAGCGGAACATGGCACTAGTCGGTGCCAACCGGACGCATTTCGCCCACAGCGGGGCGCAAAGCGTCGACGGTCCGCTTGAGGTGATGGCTGAGCGTCGGTGGTTGCTGGCATGGGTGTGGGGGGTTTTAATCGTCTGGTGTCGAGTGTTCGTTCGATTTGGTCGGTGAGGGCCCGCGAAGATGTACGTGGGCTGGGGGTGCCGGCTTTTGTGGGGCGTGAGCGGGAGCGGGTGCGGCTTGGTGCACTTGCGGAGCAGGTTGCCGCTGGTCATGGCCAGGTTGTCGTGGTGGGGGGTGAGGCGGGAATCGGGAAGTCGCGCGTGGCTGAGTGGGTGTCGGCGGAGTGCGCCCGCCGGGAGTTCGTGGTCTTGTCCGGGGTGGCGGATGAAGTTGAGCGGCGTCGGCCGTTTGGCGTGGTGCTTGACGCTGTCGCGCGGTATGACGCGAGGTTTACGGCACGAGGGATGACCGGCGTGCTGGACGGTGAGGTGCTTGGCCGTGCGGCGGGTGGGTTTGGTTTGGAAGCTCGGATCGCGGAGGCGCTCGTCGGGATCGTCGAGGGCGCGTGCGGGGATGGCCCGGTGGCGGTGATGCTGGATGATCTGCAGTGGGCGGACGAGTCCTCATTGGTAGCGGTGAATGCGCTCGCGCGGTTGGCGTCCTCGCATCCACTTTTGTTGGTGTGTGTGCTACGTCCGTATCCGGTCGGCGGGCCGCTTCGCGCGCTGCTGGCCGCATTGGATTATCGCCGGGCGGTTCGCATCGAACTCGGGGGGCTGGGAGCCGATGAGATTGACGAGTTGGCAGCTGGACTGGCGCGCGCGCCGCTGGGAAAGAGCGTTCGCCGAGCGCTCGAGCAGGCGGGCGGTAACCCGTTCTATGCCTCGGCGTTGTTGGCCTGCCTGCTGACCGAGGGTGCTGCGGGCGTCTCCGGGGAGGGGTTGTTGGAGGTGACGGGAGCAGTGCACGCGCCGTCGCTTGGGCTGACGATTCTGGAGCAGTTGCGATTCTTGCCCGAGACGACGCTCGAGGTGCTCCGCGCCGCTGCGGTAGTCGGGCGTGCGTTCTCGCTAGCGGATGTGGCGTTGATTTCGCCGAGCACGGTCTCGGATGTCGCGGCCGCGCTGGGGCCGGCTCAGGCGGCGGCGGTCGTGGTCGCCGACGGACCGCGGCTGCGGTTCCGGCATGATCTGATTCGCGAGGCGATCTATGAGGATCTGGCGCCGGCGGTCCGGATGAGCTTGCATCGGTATCTGGCCTCGCGCCTGTTCGAGTCCGGCGCAGGGTTGGAGCGGGTGGGCGCGCAGCTGATCCTGGGCGCCGCCCCGGGGGACATGGAGGCGGTCGGCTGGTTGCGCCGCGCTGGGCGCGAGGCGTCGGCGAGTAGCCCGGCGATCGCGGCCCAGCTGTTGTGGCGGGCGCTCGAGCTAGCCGGGGAGGCTGGCTCAGTGCGCCTTGGACTGCTGGGGGATATAGTGCGGCCGCTGTTGTGGACTGGGCAGGCAGCGCGGGCCGAGCAGGTGTGCGCGGAGGGCGTGACGGCGCCAGATGCCAGCGAGGCGCCCGTGTTCTGGCTTGGGCTGGCCGACTCGCGGCTGTTGCAGGGCCGCTTTCGGGATGCGCGTGAGACGTGCGGGCAGGCGCTGGTGGGGTGTGCCCATCTGGACGCGTCCGATCGTCTGCACCTGCGGGCGGTCCAGGCGCTGTCGGGCGTGTACCTGGGGGAAGGGGTCGCGCCCGCCCGGGAGATCGTCGCGACGGCGCCGATCTCGAGGTCTAGAGGGGTCGCCCAGGAAGCGATCGCTCAGTGGGAGCTGTTTCGGGGCCGAGCTGATCGGGCGCTGGCGGCGTACGAGCAGGTGGACTCGATGCGCACCCCAGCGGCGCTGGGGAATCGGATCTGGGGCGCCAGCGGGATCAGGGTGCGGATGTGGGAAGCGCTCGCGCTGATCGATCTCGACCGGCTGCAGGAGGCGGGTGAGTTGCTCGAGCGGGAGATCGCGGCTAAGCTCGCGGTGCCCGGGCTTCCGCACGCGTTTTTGGCTGCTTGCCACTATCACGCTGGCCGGTTCGACGAGGCGTTGCGGGAGTGCGGGGCTGCAACCGCCGCAGCGCAGGCAGCCGGGAGCTTCCTCCCCGCCTCCGCTCCCGCGTTGGCGGCGACGATCGCGCTGCGCCAGGGGCGCTTGGAGGACGCCGAACGGCTGACCCTCGAGGCGGAGCGGGTGCGGGGCCCGGTCGAGGCCGCCGGCGACACGATCGCCCGCTGGGCCCGCACGCTGCTCCTGGAAGCCACCGGGAATCTCGAGCCGGCGGCGGATGCGGCCCGGGGTGCGCTTGAGGCCTACGAACGAGCCGGGTTCGCGTCGTATCTCGCTTGGCACGCCCCGGACCTGGTTCGCGTCGCCCTGCATGCCGGCCGCATCGAGCAGGCGAGGCGGGCGGTGGAGGCGGCCGAGCGCGCCGCCAGCCAGCTGCCGGTCGCCAGCCGCAGGGCGGGCGCGCTACGCGCCCGCGGTCTACTCACCGGCGACCCCAGCGCCCTGCTGCGGGCGCTGGCGGCCTCCCGGGAGGTCCCCCGTCCGATCGACCTAGCCATGTCGCTGCGCGACACCGCCGCCGCGCTCGCGTGCACCGGCGACCAGGCGCAAGCGCGCCCGCTGGCCGCGGAGGCGCTCGAACTACTCAGGGAACTGGGAGCGACCGGCGATGAGCGCAACGCCCGCCAGTTGCTGCGGGCCGCCGGGCTGACCTTCAGCACCCGCACCAAGCACACCCGCGCCCGGCACGGATGGGACAGCCTGACCCCGGGCGAGCTGCGAGTTGTGGCGCTAGCGGCCGAAGGGCGCTCTAACCCCGAGATCGCTCAGATCCTGTTTGTCAGCCGCCGCACGGTCGCCTGGCACCTCTACAACGTCTTTCGCAAGCTCGGCGTCTCCTCCCGGGTCCAGCTCGTCACCGAGGCGCTGCGCCGCGAGCGGGGTTGACGCGGTCAACCGCTCCAGGACGCCGAGTAGCGCCAGCCACCCGCAGAACGCCACCGGCGGCTGATCATCGGCGCTCACCCGGCCGGCCAACGGCTGGATCTCGTCGACCTGAATCTCGAGTCGCACGACACCGATGCTACGGCGACCCAGCCCGGAAGAAACCAGTCAGTTGACTGGTGTTTCGCGGATCTGGGCGCGGTAGCCTCCGCGTCCATCGGGGCAACGATCGGAGCAAGGTCGATATGCGCACATCGATTCATCAACGACGCCGGCGGGCGGGAGGAGGCTTCCCCTCCTCGGTGGTCATCGGATCGTCATGAGTCGATTCTCAGTCGTCCGTGTACGCGCTCGCGAGGTCCCCCGTCGCACGCAGAGGGGCGCTCGATGACGGTCCGCCTGCGCGTGGCGGGCGCCGCGGCCGCGATCTGCATCGCGGTCGGTCTGGTGCTCGTCTCGAGCGCCATCAGTGCCGCGCCCCCCGCCAAGCCTCGCCCTCCCAAGTCCAGCCTGAAGCCGCCGATCGGTCGCGCACCGGCCGGGCCAGTCGCTCACGCCACCGGTGGCCTTGACAAGGTCAGCGGCAACTTCTCCGGACACATCACCAATCTGACCCCGTACACGTGGACCCTCGTTCAGCAGAGCCGCGCGCCGCAACAGGGAGATTGGTACTCGCCCCCCGCCACCGTCCGCCCCACGGACGCCTTCGACTACACCACGCATGCATGGACGGGTGAGTACCACACCTGCTGCTTTACGGATTGGTTCTTCAACAACTGGCTCACCTACCGGACTGAAACGCCGAGGGGCACGGAGTATCTGACGATCTGGGTTAACGGCTGCTGGACGGAGGGACTCGCCAACTGTGGAAACTTCAAGAAGGAAACCATGTCGGTCGACGTCTACGACACCACCGCGCCTCCATATAAGAACCAGCTGCCTCCCGGGCCGTACACCTCCAATCCGGCGATCGGCTGGACACAGGGGTCCGACTGGGGCAGCGACGTCGTGTTTCAGCCTCACGGTAACTTCACTCTAGACGCGTCGACCGCCGGCGCGCAGGCACTCGTTGCCGTGCTCAAGGTGATGTGCGCCGGCGCAACAAGTACCACGTGCAACTTCACTGCCACGGGACCATTGAAGTGGAAGCTAGGCGACTTCACCGCCTCCGCGCCGCAAGACAATGTGGACTGCTCAACGCCCCCGACCGGTGAGCCACCCCCCTCAGGGCCACCGGGCGACGCCGCAGACTACCGTGAGTTCACCATCAAGGAGAGCCGAGAGGCTTCACTCGGCGCCGGCGTGAAAATCGGGGGCGGTGTTGACGCAAACGTGTTCAATGCGGTCGAAGTCGAGGTGGTGCTGAAGTTCGGAGTGGAGCACGAGTGGTCCAATACCACGGAGATCGACAAAAGCGTCGGAATTTTATTGCCGCGTAATTGGCTCGGTGGCGTGTGGACCGCTCCGATAGTCGGAACGGTCACCGGCACGCTGGTGGTAACGACCCAGACGGCCTCGTACACGATCAAGAACTTCACAGAGTCGAAGGACGGCGTGAGCCCCGACGATAAGACCCCACCCTACGACGTGCTCACCTACACGCGGCCGCTGACCATGGATGAGTGGCAGACCGAGAAGCAAAGGTATTGCAGTAAGACCGCGTCCGCACCCGCCACCGACCGGCGGGCTCGGCTGAGCCCAGGGAGCCGGTGAGGTGATCAGCAAGAAGATCGTGATCGGTTTCGCGGTGACCGGGGTGCTGGCCGGGGCAGCAGCGATCGCCCCGGGCTTGGGCGCGGGCGCGTCGGCCGACGTCGCAGGGCGAGCGCACTCTGCCAGCCCCATAACGGTGATCGACGGGAACACCAATCCTACAGGCGCCGGCACGGCGATCAACACGTACTGCGGCCCGAATTTTGAGAACTGCAAATTTGTAGGCCCAGCCAGCCCGACGCTCGGATACGGACCGCCGAGGTCGATCGGCGACGCTGTTTATAACTGCGGCCAGACTTACGCCGAGGACAAGGTTGGGATCAGCGACGAGCGCTCGGAGTCCACCAGCCTCGACCAATCGGTGTCTTTGTCGGTGAAGGTGGGAATCATCAAGTTGGAGGGCGAGACCGAGTTCAGTGAGCTAGAGAAGATCTCAAGCGGCCTCGGCACGACGGGGACGGTGGAGGTCGCGCCGGGCGAGAAGGGCTGGCTCGAGACCCGGGTACCCACGGCCTCCGCCACCGGGTACATCACCGACGGTATCCATTTCCAGGTCACCAACTTCGAGCTTACCTATCCGGGGTACCGGCTAAAAGGAAGCAACAATTCCATCGTCTTCACGAGTCTGCACGACACACTGGGCGATGATCAGCAACTCTGCAAGAACCTAACGTTGACACTGCCCCCGGCCCCGGTGGCACTAGGCGCGGGCCCCGGATTGCCGATCTTGATCTGCACAGCCCGCCGATGCACCACCCGTGTGATGACCTTGGCGCCGGCGATCCGGCCCCATACCGAGGTGACCCTCGCTCGCGGGACTCGCGTCTACGCCACCGGTACCGCCGGCAGACTGCGGATCGTCCTGCGGGCGCGGCGCCACGTTCCACCCGGGCGGTACCTCCTGTTCCTCACCGGGCCGCGCCGGACCACAATGCGTCAAGTCACGGTCCGCTGAGGCCCGCCCCGGGGTACCGCCGTCAGCAGTGCATACCGAAATGATGGCGCGTAGTCGGACGCGCGCGCGCCGCAAAGGGCGACACGGCCCGCGGTCGACTCATGAACTCCGGCTTTCTTCTGTGACGATACGGAAGCCCACGGCGGTCGTCGAAGGTGATTCTATCAATCACCAATCGCGCTCCGGAAGCGCATCTCGCGGACGATCGCTTGCGCTCCTCCGCGAGGCTGCCGAGCGGCGCCTGCATCGGCGTCAAGGCGGCGGTATAGCGCTACATCGGTCACGCCGCCGGTTCGGCGTGGTTGCGACTCGACTCCCTTCGATTGCGAATGCTTGTATGTTTGCTGTGATCGCGAACGTGAGCTGTTAGGGTTTGGCCGGGGAGCACCATGGGGGCGCTTGATCGTGCTCATCTAATCGAAGCGGCGGTGGGCAGGTATCTGGACAACAATGTCGCCGCCTGGGCGCTTGCCCTGATCATTATCGGAGGCGCGGTGATCTTCGTGCTGGTGGGCCATGCGCTGGTGAAGCGCTTCCTTCGAACGTGGCTAGCCGAGAGCTCGGGTCAGACCGTCGCCGGGATCACGGCGATGGTCATGACGATGTTTGCCTTGCTTCTGGCGTTCGTCGTCGTCAATCTCTACAACAGCTATGACAGTGCTGTGAATAACGTCGCGCTGGAGGCGACGTCGTCGTCTGACCTCGTGAGGGACTCGGGCAATTTCCCGCTCCCCGCGCGGGGCGGGATCGAACGTGCCGTCGCACAGTACGTCGTTCAGGTCCGCGAGCACGAGTTCAAGACCCTGAGCGAGGGACATCCCGACCCGCGAGCTCAGCAGTTGCTCGACAACCTCTTCCACGCGGTCCAGAGCTACGAGCCGAAGACGAACGCTCAACAGGCGTTCTACCAAGCCGCGCTCGATCAGCTACACGCGATCACCGACGAGCGCGAGAACCGAATCGACGCGGCAGAGACGGCGATTCCGGATCCCTTGCTGTACCTGATTATCCTGCTGGCCGTGCTGACGCTGGCGACCTCGCTCCTCATCAATACTCATCACGACGGCCTCGATGTGGCGGTCGTCGTGGTCCTTGCCGTCGTGGTGAGCGCAGGGCTATACACGGCGGTGGTCCTTCAGTATCCATTCTCCGGCTCGATCGCCGTTTCGAGCGACCCGTACTACAGTCCCTCACTGGTTCAGCTAGTGCAGAAGTACACATGACACGTCGCCCAATCTATGGCCGCCGCTCGGTCGCTCCGCGTACGAGCACGTCGGGGCCGAGCACTGGCTGCGGATCCTGGTGCCGGCGCTGATCAGTGAGGAGCAGTACGCGCTCGCCCAGGAGTTGCTTGAGCGCAACAGCCGCCTCTCGCCGCGCAACACGGGCAAGCGATCGCTGCTGCAAGTGATCCTGGTGTGCCGCGAGTGCGGCCACTCCTACTACCGCAGCTCGACGCGCAGCAAGACCGGGAGCGTGCACCACTACTACCCTGCTCGGGCGCGGACGGCTGCCTACGCCCCGAGGGTCCGGTCTGGGCCGGCCGCCCGGTTCCCATCGACGAGGTCGACGACCCGGTCTGGGCCAGGTGCTCGCGCTGCTGGAGAACCCCAGAGCTGATCAAGACCGAGATCGACCGGCGGCTCCAGGCCCTCCGCGCCGAGCACCCCGCCACCCGCCGCCGCGAAGGACTGCAGCGCGACCTGACCCGCGTGCAGAACGCGCTGCGCCGACTGGTCGACGGTTACCAGGAGCAGCTGATCACGCTCGCGGAACTCCGCACCCCCATGCCCGAGCTGCGACGGCGTGAGGCGACCTTGCGCGCCGAGCTGGACGGCCTCGACACCCAGCCGCACGACGCCGAGACCTATCTCAAGCTCACCGAGACGCTCGAGGTGCTCCGCGCCTGCCTCTCCAGAACGCCGCGAAGCTCACCCTCGAGCAGCGCCTAGAGATCGTCCGACTCGTCATGCGCGAGGGTCCTGCTCGGCGACGACGACATCCCCGTCCGCCACTCAATCCCCGTCCCGACGAACGGAGAGCCAGCCGGTTCGCTACTGCATTCACAGCGTCAAAGCGCTGCGCAAGGGGATCCGCTAAGTGTTCGGCCACAACGTGCCGGTCCAGCGCAGGCACATCTCGCCGGAGCTTCAGTTCCTGACTTTACGGTTGATGGCGCGGACGGTGGAGATCATCGACTCGCACGGGTTTGGCGGACTGCAGGCTGCGTTGGAGCTTGCACGTGATCCCGAGCCGGATCACAGTGAGTGTTTCTTCCAGGCCTTCCCGCAGAGAGGCGGCGGCGCCGGGGTGGGGACGCTCGAGCTCGAGGGCGAGCGCAGTGAAGCTGCTCGAGCGCGATGTAGTCGTCGGTCTCTTGCCAGGCCTGGCGCAGCCGACGCTTGACCGTGTCGCGGGCGAGTTCGGGCGTTCTGTCCGATAAGCTGTGTCTGATTCGGGGTGACCGACCGGCCCGTTTGGGCAAGAGAGGGCACCCATGACGAGGATCAGTGGCGAGCCATCGTTGAAGATCGACTGCGTGACGCCCAAAGCGCCGTCGACGTCGTTCTCGCGGTTCTGACCCCTCGGAGCTGCCGGAGGAGGTGCGTGATCGACTGGCTGGGTTGCTGGATGAGGAGGCGTTGGAAGAGGCCGTGCAGGGTCTGAAGCCTGAGGAGCTGACCGGGGCCTGGTGGACTGCTGACCCAACTGTGTTCGAGGTCGGTAGGCAGCCGGGACAGGCGTGAGTACTTCCGCGTGTGAGGACCCTCGTCATCGATCTCGCAAACGGCCGTGGGCGTTGACGGGAACGAGCAAGCAGCCGTCCGGCTCGCCGGCTCGCCCGCGCCCGAGACCACGGTCGTATCGCCGATGCTGGCGCCGCTTACGGCGCCTGGTCGTTCCATGTCTCCACCACATAGCGCGCCGAGTTCGAGGCGCAAGCCGGGACAGAAAACTGTGATGCGCGGATCAGCGTGTGTTAGTGTCCAAGCGTTATGTGGTCATTGCTCTCGTCTGAGCGCGATGACGAGGGTGTAAGGGGTGATTCCTTGGAGCGTACCCAAAGTTGGTTGGGCGTTGGGTCGATCAGAGTGGGACGCGATCTTCGCGCGGTGAAAACCTTGGCATGGCGATCGGGGCGGGGTTTGGCGGGCTCTCGGTTATGGGCTGGTTGTGTGCTGGTGCTGCTGTTGGTGTGGCTGGGGGTGCTGGCGCCTCCCGCGGCGGCTGCGCCGCCGAGCGCCCTGTATTACGCAGGCAATACCTCCAACCAGGTATTCCCGTTCTCGATCGGTGCCGACGGCTCGCTGTCGCCGATCCCGTGCGCGGGATCGAAGTGCAATGCGACCCAACCGGTCGGCGAGGCAGTGACCCCGAACGGCCGGTTCCTGTACACCGGCGGATACCTCGGCGATATTTCGGCATTTGCGATTGCCGCCGACGGATCGCTTTCGCCGATCGCCTGTACGGGCGGCTGCAACGTCGGTGGCACCGTCTTGCAGTTGGCTATCACGCCGGATGGGCGATTCCTGTTTGCGCCGGTCGAGAGTTCGGGCGTGATCGCCGTGTTTGCGATCGCCTCGGACGGGTCGCTGTCGCGGGTCACGTGCGCTCCGAGCAGCTGCACGACAGGCACGGGAACCTTTCCGTTTACGCCGGTGGTGACGCCGGACGGCAAGTTCCTGTACGTCACCGTGTCTCCCCCGTTCGTTTTCCCGCGGCCTCCGAACTTCGTGTCGATCTTCCGGATCGCCTCCGATGGGACGTTGACGCCGATACCGTGCCCGAGCAATCAGTGCAGCACCGGTGGGGGGTCGTTCGGGGAATCGCTCACGCCGGACGGGCGCTACCTCTACGTGACCAGTAATGCCAACTCGTTGGTTTCGGGGTTCGCGATCGCGGCCGACGGGACGCTGACGCCGATCCCGTGCCCCGGGACCAGTTGCAACAGCGGTCTCTTTCCGAGCATGCTTGCGGTCAGCCCCAACGGCCACT
>JAFASQ010000550.1 GCA_019244395.1 Solirubrobacterales bacterium
CGAGGGCGTCCATCTCGCGCAGGTCGCGCCTGATCGTGTCCGAGGAGACAGCGAGCTCGGCGCTCAAGTCGGTGGCCAGCACTCGCCCCTGAGAGCGGAGGCGATCGAGGATTACGGCGCGGCGCTCGTCGGTAAGCACCCTCCGAAGTATACACGAACATTCCTGAGCGTGCAGTATCGTGCAGATTCAGGCGCAATGCCGCTCACCCCGTCCATCCGGGACCCGGTGTTGCGTTTCGCTCCGTGGCGCTGTCGGACCGCGAGCGACGTGTGTGCGATGAGATCGCGGCCGGTCGCGATCAGCTCGTGGCGCTGGCCAGCGCCCTGATCGCGGTCGACACGACCGCCCCCGAGGTCGGCGATCCGCCGCGGGATAAAGCCCGGCTGCAGGGGTATCTGGGAGAGCGCCTGCGCGCGGCCGGCGCGGAAGTGGAGATCTTCGAGCCTGGCGCGGAGGCGTTGCAGGCCAAAGCGCTCGTTCCACCTGGAACTCGACTTCGCCGGGCGCCCCCAACTGATCGCCAGACAGCGCGGCGGCGGCGGCGGTCGGCCGCTCGTCTTGAACGGCCACATTGACGTCGTGTCGATCGAGCCGCGGGACGCGTGGACAGCGCGGTTGGTCACGCTGAGCTTGCGCACCAGGCCCGAGGATTGCCGCACGAACAGCCTAGGCGTGGTGGTCGCCGAAGCAGCGGACGGACGACTCTCTCCTCAGCCACAGTCACCCTCCAGTCCGAGCCGGAAGCGTCGCGGCGGCGACACTGCCACGGCGATCAGACGTCGAGCAGGGTGTGAACGTAATAGGTCGGGCGGCGGTCGGCGAAGACGTCGTTGTGCTCGCTCGTGCGCTTGTCGACAGCCTCGCCAAGCTCGCAGTCCACGACGATCGTGCGTGCTCCCCGGTCCTCCACCGGTCCGGCTCGTAAGCCGCCATCCGGCCCCGCGATCACGCTTCCGCCCTCGAACTCGAGCCCCCGCTCGCTCCCGCAGCGGTCGCACACGGCGACGAACACCCGGTTCAGATACGCCGTCATCGCCGCGAGCGAGTGGAGGACCGGACGGCCATTGGGCGGGGCGGGGTCACGCGGCCAGTTTGTCGGAAGCGCGATCAGCTCGGCACCCTGGAGCGCTAGGCCGCGGGTCAGCTCCGGGAACTCGAGGTCGTAGCAGACCGCCAGGCCGATCGCTCCATGGCGCGTGGCTACGACGGGCGCCGGCGCCTCGCCCGGCGCGAACCACAGGCGCTCCTCTGCCCACAGGTGCACCTTGCGGTAGACCGCGACCACCCCGTTCCCGTCGACGAGGGCCGAGCTGTTGAACAGCCGTCCGTCCGGCGCCTGCTCACAGAAGCCGCCAACGACGAGCGCGTCGCCGCCCGCCGCCTCCGCCGCCCAGCCCTTCAGGAGATCCCCGTCGGCCGGGCTTGCGGCGGCGCGCGCTTCGTCAACCGCGCGGAACACATATCCGCTCGTGCACAGCTCCGGCAACAGCACGATCTCAGCACCCCGTGCCACGGCGGCGGCGATGGCCTCGCGTGCTTGCTGAGCGCTCGCTTCCGGCGACTCGACGTCGGGAGCGAACTGGCAGCAAGCAATGCGCACGCTCATCTCGTGGTCAGCGTAGCGGGCGCTCTGCCGGTTGCGGACGTACGTCAGCGCTCCGTCCGGCGGCGGCGCTCTCCGAGGTCTGAGGGCAACTGACTACAGGGCGGCCGTCCCGGTGGCGACAGTCACTCGCGGCAGCCTCCGCCAGCGGCCCGTGCGGCGTCGGGGCTGACGAGGGCGCCCCTACCGGCAGCACGGCGCCGGTTGGGGTGATGCGGGTTTACCCCGGAGCGCCGGCGCTGGGTGGCGGTTAACTGCTCACGCGGCCACGCGCGCGGCGCGGATGATGAGAAACCCGTGTCATAACCGGGTGAATATGAATTCGGCCCGCGCGCGCCGGCCAGTTGTGAGGACATCACGCCCCCGCCTGCTTTCGCCCCCAACCCTCCAGGCTGATCGGAGCGCTGCTGAGGTCTCATCACGAGCGAAGACCGTGCGCCTCCATCAGCCGCGGGATGCTGCCCAGGTCGAGCTCGAGGCCATGCTCGGCTGCCACCGTCACGACCGCGGCGAGGTCGGGTGGTCCGTCCGCGGCAAACAGCGCCGTAACCCGCTCGAAGTACTCCTCGAACCCGGCGGGCGAGATGATCTCCAGGAAGCGCGCGGGCTGGTCCCCGGCGTTCCAGAACGCGTGCCACTGGCCGCGGGGCTTGAAGATCAGATCGCCGGCTTCGCCGTAGACGACATCCTCGCCAAGTTGCGCGCCGACGCGACCCTCGAGCACATAGCTGTACTCATCCTCGCGGCTGTGCCGATGCAGCGGCGCCCCCAGCGCACGCGGGGGCATGGGGTGCTCGACCAGCGAAAAGCCACCTCCGGACTGCGCTGCATCGATCATGAAGCGCACCCCGATCCCGCCGAGCTGCCCCGTTTTGCCGTCGCTCGGTCCAAGTAGCTTCGCCGTTTGCATCGCTGCCCCACTTTCATTGAACTGTGCGTTTACTGGATTGCCCCGGGGGCAGAGTATCATCAATGAACGCCATGTCAAGCGAAAAGCGCCGCTACCAGCTGAAGGCCCGCGCCGAGAGCCAGCGTCAGACGCGTGAGCGCATCGTGCGCGCGACTATGGAGCTGCACCGGGAAGTCGGCCCCGCGCAAACCACGATCGCTGAGATCGCCCGGCGGGCCGGAGTGCAGCGCCTCACCGTCTACAACCACTTCCCGGAGGAGGCCGAACTGTTCGGGGCCTGCCAGGCCCACTGGATGAGCCTGCACCCGCCCCCTGACTTTGCCGCCGCGCTTGCCCTTTCCGATCCCGTCGAACGGCTCACCACCGCGCTTCGCGACCTCTACCGCTGGTATCGCGAAACCGAGGCGATGGCCGAGAAGGTCCAGCGCGATCGCACGGCTGCCCGGCCGCTCGACGAGCTACTGGAGCAAACCGCTGACGCCGCGCTGGCCGAACTCGCCGACGCTCTGTCGAGTGGGTTTCCCGGCCGTGGACGCCCCTCCAAGCGCCGGCGCACCCTGATCGGCCTGGCACTCGACTTCTGGACCTGGCGCCGGCTCGATCGCGAGGCGCTCGACGACGACGCCGCCGCCCGGCTCATGGCAGCGGCAATCTCCGCTGCCGGGCGGGCCTGAGCCTCGGCTGCCTCGTCCTCCCACTCTAAGCGGTTTCGAGCGCTGGCTCGGAGCCGTGCGCCGCGGGCGCGCCTGCGGTGCGCGTCCTGAGGAAGCTCGCGCCGATCGCCGCGGCGCAAACGGCGAACAGCGCGCCGATGACAAACGCCAGGTGATAGCCGCCGGTCAGCGCTGCCAGGGTGCCAGAGCCAGTCGCGGCGAGGTGGTGGGTGCGCGCGGCGGCGGCGCTGGCCAGCACCGCGAGGCCCAGGGCGCCTCCCATCATGAACGCGGTGTTCGTGATGCCGGAGGCGAGGCCGGAATCCTGCGGTTCGACGTCGCTCATCGCCGCCATCAGAACCGGATTGAAGGCGAGGCCACCGCCGATGCCGAAGAGGATCATCGAAGGAAGCACGTCGACCATGAACGAGCCGTGGACCGGAGCGCGCGCGAACCAGAGCAGCGCCAGCGCGGCGACGAGCAGACCCGCGGTGAGCGGTACGCGAAAGCCGTAGCGGATCACGAGCTTGGCCGAGATCCCGAGGGAGAAGGCCATCATGATCAGGTTGCCCGGCAGGAACGCAAGTCCGACCTGGAGCGGGCTGTAGCCGAGCACGAGCTGTAGGTAGAGCGCGGACAGGAAGAACAGCGCGAACATCGCCGCCGCCCAGAGGATGCCGACCACGTTGGCGACGGTCAGGTTCCGGTGCCGGAAGATGGCGAGCGGCATCAGCGGAGCCGGCACGCGTGACTCCCATATCACGAAGCCGGCGCCGATGGCGGCGGAGGCCGCAAGCAGACCGATCGTCTGCGCCGAGGTCCAACCGGCCGCGTTGCCGTTCACGATCGCGTAGACAGCGAGCACCATCGCGCTGGTGATCGCGATGGCACCCGGGACATCGAGGCGCCGCGGCGCGCCACCGGTGTGCATCGCCGGCAGGAGCTTCACGCCGGCCACGGTGACGATGACGCCGATCGGCAGGTTCACGAGAAAGATCCAGTGCCAGCCGACCAGGTCTGTAAGCACCCCGCCGGCGAGCACGCCGATGCTGCCGCCACCGGCCATCACGAAGCCGAACACTCCCATCGCCTTGGCGCGTTCGGAAGGCTCCGTGAACAGCACCACGATCAGCGAGAAGGCCACCGCCGAGACCACCGCGCCGCCCAGTCCCTGTACGGCGCGCGCGGCGATGAGCATCCCCTGCGTGGAGGAGACGCCACAGACGAGACTGGCTGCGGTGAACGCGCTGGTGCCGACGAGAAACAGCCGCCGGTGGCCGAACAGATCGCCGAGGCGGCCGGCGAGCAGTAGGAAGCCTCCAAATGTGAGCATGTAGGCGTTCACGACCCACGCGAGCGACGTCTGCGAGAAGCCCAGGCTGCTGCGGATCGACGGCAGCGCGACGTTCACCACGGTCGTGTCGACGACGATCATCAGATCGCCGACGCACAGAATCACGAGCGCGAGCCAACGGGTCCGGTTGTTCAGATGGTCGGTCATGGCGTCTCCTCTCGGCTGTTGTCCCCTTGACCGTGCCGAGCGTGAAAACTCATCGGTCACCACGGAGCTACACTCCGCCGCCGCCCGGCCGGCCGGAATGTCCCGGGCTACGACAATCGGAGGAGGTTCGTATGTCTAGGAAGGCAGGGTTGAGGGCGAGCGCCCTCGCCGCAGCGCTCGCCATGCTGCTTGGCGTGGCGGGCGCGGCGATCGCGGCCGGCAGCGCGGCGCCCAAGCTGCTCGCGCCCAACCACCAGCGCGTCGCGCCAGGCCGCATTCGCCTGGTGGTAGAGGTTCCCCTCAAGGCGGCGAAGCACGGAGTGTTCGTCACCATCGCCACACAGGCCAAGCTCGACAAGTTCGGGCACCTGAAGGAGTGCGGCGCCAGCCGTTGTGACTTCGTCGGACCCACGCATTGGAAGGGCGACAAGTACAGCTACGTCGCCCAGTTCAATTTCCCGGGATATTGGTCCGTCACCCCTGGGAAGTACTACTGGCAGGTGCACTACTACACGCTCGGCGACACCGCCGTGTACTGGAGCGGCATCGGCTCGTTCGTCGTGAAGTAGCTCGTGGTGGCGCGGTGAGCGCACCGGCTCACCGCGCATCCGCTGGAGTGTGCGACCGCGTGGCGCGATGATGCCACCACGTGGGTCATCGGCAGGCCATCCCCGTCGTGATCGCGCTGGCCGTGTGGTCGAGCGGCTGCGGCGCTCATCACCACGCGGCCGTTACCCGCGCCGAAAAGGCCGCGCCTCGGCCACTGCTGACCGGCGCACATCCCTGCCCCGGGCAACCGGGATTCACGTGCTCGACGCTGCGGGTGCCCCTCGACCACGCCAGACAGACCTCTGGAACGTTGGCGCTGGCGGTAGGCGCCGCGGTCGCCACGAACGCACCCCGCGGCGTGCTCCTGTTCCTGACCGGCGGTCCCGGCCAACCGGGGATCCCGTTCCTGACGCGGATCAAGACGCGGCTGCGCGCCGCGCTCGCCGGGTACCGGCTGGTCATGTTCGACCAGCGGGGCACCGGCGCCGGCGCGCTTCGATGTCCGGCGCTGCAGGCAGCCGCCGGCGCCTCCGACCTGGCCACGGTGCCGGCCGGCACAATCGCCGCCTGCGCACATCGGCTCGGTGCGGCCCGGCGCTACTACTCCACGGCGGAGACCGTCGCCGACATCGACGAGCTCCGAGCGGCGCTGGGCGCTGCCAGGCTGACGCTCGACGGTGTCTCGTACGGCACCTTCGTCGCCGAGCACTACGCCCTGGCCCATCCCGGTCACGTCTCGCGGATCGTCCTCGACTCGGTCGTCCCCCAGGCGGGCGCGGATCCGCTTTATCGGGCGGCACTCTCAGGCAGCGAGCGAGTATTGCGATCGGTATGCGCAGCGCGGCGCTGTGCTTGGGACCCGGCCGCCGACCTCGCGGCCGTCCTCGCCCGCTTCCACGACGGACCACCAGTGCTCAACGCCCTGGTCGCCTACAGCGTCGCGGCGCCCGATTATCCGGGAGTGCTGGATGCCCTGCATGCCGCGCGCGCCGGCCGTCTCTCCACGCTTCAGGACATCATCGCCTCGGTGCGGCGGGGGGAGGAAGCTCCGGCCGGCTTCCTTAGCCAGGGCCTGCATGAGAGCACGCTCTGCCTGGAGCTGGCGCCGTCCTGGGATCCCGCGCAACCGCGAGGGCAGCGAGCGGCCACCCTCGTCGCGCTCGCCGCATCGACGCCGGACGCGGACTTCTATCCGTTCGACCGCGCCACCGCCGTCGACAACGGGCTTGCCCAGGGTTGCCTGGCCTGGCCGCCGACAGAGCCTCCCGCAGTCCCCGACGGCGCTCCGGCGGCCCCGCTTCCGCCGGTGCCGATCCTCTTGCTGTCCGGCGAGCGGGATCTCTCGACGCCGCTCGCCTGGGCGCGTGCCGAAGCCGCGCTGGCGCCGCGGGGGCACCTGATCGAGGTTCCCGGCGCCGGTCACTCGGTCCAGCTCCGGGCCCGCGATCCGGGCGTTCGCCTGAGGCTGGCGCGATTTCTCAGCGGCGGCCAGTAGCAGGCGAGCCGGTCCGCCACGTTCCGGCCGGCGGTAGCCTGGGGCCGACGATGGAGATCCGCACCCTGCTCGCCACCGACGGCCCGGCGATCCACCGCAGCCTCCTTGGGGATCCCGCCATCGCCGCCTGGCTTCGTTCGAGCGGACCGTTCACGCTGGCCGAGTGCGAGGAGATGGTGACCAAGAAGGTCGCTCATCGCGCCACGCACGGCTTTGGCTGGTCACTCGGATGGGAGGGCGACACCTGCGTCGGCTGGGCTGTCGCCCAGTACTGCATCGTCGATGGCCTGAGCGAAGTTGAGATTGGCTGGACCGTGGCTCGGTCGCATTGGCGCCGAGGCGTGGCTACCCGGCTCGGTCGCCACGCGCTCACCGAGATCGCGGACCTCGACCTGCGCAGCGTCGTCGCCTACACCCGCGTCGACAACGTGGCCTCGCGAGGGGTGATGGCCAAGCTAGGGATGACCTGCGAAAAGCGCTTCAACCACCATGGCGAGCCGCACGTGCTGTATCGAAAGACGCTCAGGGCCTGACCCCACGGGATCGGTAGCGGCCCCTCCTGCTTGATCGCAGCCATTTGAGGTCAGTCCCGCGCGAAGGCCATCCGCGCCTCCGCGGCGAGATCCTCGAACGGCTCGCCGCTGACGTCGATGACCGCCTTGTGGATCGTCCCGCCGGCGAACGCCCACGGGCGGTCGCCCGGGTAGTCGTCGGTGACCGGCTCCGCACCCTCCCGGCCGACGTTGAGCCCTTCGCCGGCCAGCGAGAACTTCCCCGGCTGGGTCTTAATCTTCGCCTCGCCAACCGCTTGCTCGCGCAGGTGCAACGTGAGCGTCCCCTCGGTCGGCATCCCGTCACCGTCCTTCTCGAACGACGCCGACAGTACCACGTGACCGGTGGGCACGGGCTCGGTCGATTCGACGACCTGCTCGAACAGGCCCACCCAGTTGTACACGTACTTGAGCTTGCGGTCCCTGATGTAGAGCGCATGGCCGCCGAACCGCGATCCCTGCGCGAAGAGCACGCCCTCTGCCTCCTCGGTGTCGATTGTCACCTCGACCCCGATCGTGTACGAGCGGTTGCGGATGTTGGGTGCGATGGACTCCGGAATTTCAGCGCCGCCCGGGTAGTAGACGTAACGGTTACGCGGCTTGGATAGCTGCGGGCGCTCGGTGGCAAAGATCTCCACCGCGTTGCGATTTTCGAGCGGGAGTGCCTGGTAGCGACCGGCTTCGTGCCACCAGAGCCCGATCAATTCCTGCAGCTTCTCCGGGTGCTGAGCAGCGACATCGTGACATTCGGTCGGGTCGTTCTCGGTATTGAATAGCTCCCAGCGCTGGACGGAATAGTTGGCCCACATGTCGGGTGCCGACGGTGACACGGCTGCCGCTTTCCATCCTCGATGCCAGATCGCTCGCGTGCCGCCCATCGAGTAGAACTGGGTTTGCTTGTCGGTCTTGGCATCCGGATCATCGAACGTCGCGGCAAAGCTGACGCCCTCGATCGGATACTGGGTGTAGCCTCTGACGGCCTCGGGTGCCTCGATCCCAACCGCCTCGTAGAGGGTCGGCACGACGTCGACGGCGTGCGTGTACTGCCGGCACACGCCAGGTTGCCGGATCCGCTTGGGCCAGCACACGATCAGTGGGTCGGCCGTCCCGCCCTCCCAATTCGAATAGCGCTTCCACAGCTTGAAGGGCGTGTTGAACGCCCACGCCCACCCGGTGGGGTAATGGTTATAGGTCCGGGGGCTGCCGAGATCGTCCAGGAACGGCAGCGCCTCCTCGATCTTGTCCGGCAGGCCGTTGAAGATTTTGTTCTCGTTGACCGAGCCATTCGGGCCGCCCTCACCGGACGCGCCGTTGTCGGACACGAGCACGATCAGCGTGTTGTCAAGCTGTTCGCTTTCCTCCAGGTAGTCGAGCAGCCGCCCGATCTCATGGTCGGCATGGCTGAGAAAGCCCGCGTACACCTCCGCCATCCGCGCAAACAGCCGTTTCTCGTCGTCGTTCAGCGAATCCCAGGGACGCACCGTGTCCAGCTCGGGCCACGCTTGCCCATCCGACCCTGTCTCGTCGATGTAGGGGTTTATCGGGGACAGCTCGGCGTGCTCGGTGACGATCCCGAGCTGCTTCTGGCGCTCGAAGACCTGCTCGCGATAGGCCTCGTAGCCCATGTCGAACTTGCCCTTATACCTGTCGGCCCACTCCTTGGGCGCGTGGTGGGGCGCGTGGCAGGCACCTGGGCAGTAATAGAGGAGGAATGGCTTATCCGGCGCGATCGCCTTTGCGTCGCGGACAAACGACAGCGCGCGATCTGTCAGGTCCGTCGTCAGGTGATAGCCGTCCTCCGGGGCGTATGGCTGCTCCTCGGGATGGTTGTCGTACATCAGGTCGGGGTACCACTGGTTGGTCTCCGCTCCAAGAAAGCCGTAGAAGCGCTCGAAGCCGCGCCCGACCGGCCACTGGTGCTTGGCCGAGGCGAGGTTCATCTCGTCCTCGGGAGTCAGGTGCCACTTGCCGGTCATGTACGTGTTCCAGCCGCGCTCCCCGAGCACCTCGGCGATCGTCCCGCACTCGAATGGGATGTGGCCATTCGAGCTCGGGAAGCCCGACGCGGCCTCGGTGATCGTGGCCATGCCGTTGGTCGTGTGGTTGCGCCCGGTCATCAGGCAGGACCGAGTCGGCGAACACAGCGCGGTGGTGTGGAAGTTCGTGTACAGCAGGCCGCGCTCGGCGATCCGGTTGATGTTCGGCGTCTCGATCAGGCCGCCGAATGGCTCCATGGCCGAGAAACCCACGTCATCGAGGACGATATAGAGCACGCTCGGGGTGCCTTCAGGGGCGATCGGCTGCGTGTACGGCTCCCAGTCCGGAACCGACTCGGTGATGTCGACGTTGACGACGCCCTTGAACGGCTTGGCCATTAGGCCCCCTTGATCGTGATCGGATGGACTGCCCCGATGATGATCACGCCCCCGCGATGGCGGCATCACCCGAAAGAGATGATGCCCGCGAGTCGCCTCTGGGGGAGAACCCGGGACATCTCGAACGCGAGCGCTACGACCGTCCAGCCTCTCGTCGATCCGCGAACATGGGCGGCTCCGCCCCCTTCGGGGATCCGTCGCTTCCTCCCGATCCTCCGGTGGCTGGCGGCTTACGACCGCCGGTCCGTCCGCTTCGACTTCATCGCCGGAGCGACAGCCCGGGGGCTGCTCGTGCTGCGCCTTGAGTCGCCGCTCTTCTACGCGAATCCGACACCGGTTCGCGATCGCATCAAGCGGCTGGTCGGGGCGAGCGAGCCGCCGCCCCACGCGCTGATCGTCGATGCCGGCGCCAACGACCGCCTGGACATAACCGCTGCCGAGATGCTGAGTCAGCTCGTTCAGACGATGCACACGGCCGGCATCGATGCCGCGCTTGTCGACGTCCGCCAGCCGGTGATCAGGATGGCACCGCGCTCCGGTCTGCTCGAGCAACTGGGCCAAGCGCGCGTGTTCCGTACCATCGACGAGGCAGTGCATGCCCTGTCCAGCGCTTCGCGATCTGCTGTGTCCGGCGTGGCCGGTGCCGAGGTTCGCTGATGGGTCAGGCGATCGGGCAGGTCCTATCGTTCGGCGTGGGCGTCGCGCTCAGTCCCGTGCCGATCATCGCCATGGTGCTGATGCTGGCCACGCCCAAGGGGCGCGTGAACGGGCCGGCGTTC
>JAFASQ010000204.1 GCA_019244395.1 Solirubrobacterales bacterium
CGAGCAGGCGACGCCGGACAAGGCGATCGCCGCGATGCAGCAGTACGGCGGGACAGTGATCCGGACCTCGCTGTCCGACGAGGACACCAAGAAGCTGCAGGAGGCCCTGCAGCCACCGGCGCCGGTCGAGTGAGCGGCTTGCTCGAGCCGCCACTCTCGAATTAGGAGATCAACATGCCTGTCGTTGGAGCAGACACACACCAGACGCTCTCGGACCTTTCGGTCGGGCGGTCGGACATCCTCGAGCGTGCCGTCGGGCTGCGCGAGGCCGACCGGGAGGCGAGCGGGCTCGACGCGAGGACGTTCGCGCTGTGCAAGATCGCGGCTCTGATCGCGCTCGATGCCCCGCCCGCGTCCTACGCTTGGCAGCTCGGCAACGCGCTGGCCGACGGGGTGACGCCCGAGGACATTCTGGGCGTCCTGGTCGCGGTAGCGCCGCAGGTCGGCGGACCCAGGGTCATCGCCGCCGCGCCCGAGATCATGGTCGCGCTGGGGCTCGACATCCCCGAGGAAGGCTAGGCCGAGATGCCATTCATAAGGCGCCGTCCGCTGCTGCGGGCCGCCGCGGTTGGCGGCGGCGCGTACGCGCTCGGCAAGCACCGCGAACGGGCCCAGGAGGAGCAGCAGGAGCAGGCGTTCTACGCCGGCCAGCAGTCCGCCATGGCGCAGGCGCCGCCGCCACCGGCCGCCCCGGCTCCGTCCGGCGGCGTGAGCACCGAAGACGTCGCCCGCCTGCAGGAGCTCGGCAAGCTGCACGAGCAGGGCATCCTCACCGACGAGGAGTTCTCTCAGCAGAAGGCGATCATCCTGGGCCAATAGGGACTGGGGGTTCGCAGGAATCCAGGACGCGGCCGCCGGCGGGGTTTCCGCCGGCGGCCGTCGTGCGTCTGGGGTCTTCCGCCGGCGGCCGTAAGGCCACACTCGGCACGCTCCGTGCCTCGAGTGTGCCGATGGGGACGCCACACGGCGCGGAATCGCGCACTCGGCGCCGGGAGGACCTCGAGTGCGTAGTTCGGCCGGCCCGATCCGCCACCTGGCGCTGGGAGCCGCCCGCGCGACGCACCCAACGGTCACACGGCCAGTGTCAGGACGGGCTACGGGGTCCCACGGACGCCGAGCGAAGCGAGGCCCCAAGATCAATGCGCGGTGGCGCAGGCGGCAGCGCGGGGACGCCGTGCAGCGTGCGGCGCCAGCCCATCAGCACCTCATGCACCGCGGCGGCGCCCAGGATCGGCTCGGCCGGAAGTGCGAGCTCCACCGGGTGCAGGATGAACGGCTGGGTCTGCGGCCCGCCGAGTCCGCCGTGAAACGAAATGAGCTCCTCGAACGCGCAGCCCTGCTCGAGCTCGGGGTCGTAAAAGCTGCCCACCATGATGTCGGCGACGTTCTCGAAGCCGTCGGTGCGGCGAAGGTGATTCGCGGCGGTGGGCGCAAACCGGGCGAGCGGGTCCTCGCCCTCGACCGAATCGTCGGCCAGGTAACGGACGCCGCCGGGACCGAGGAGGACCGCACCTCGCGCGCGAGAACGGACGAGCAGGAAGCCGATGTGGGGATGCCGGCGCAGCGTGTCGAGCAGCCGCGGGTGACGCTCCTCGATCTCCTCCTGGCAGAGCCGGCGTGGTTCCTCCATCAGGTAGATGAGCCCCAGGTTGCCGGACGCGAGCACGATTACGTCGTCTTCGCCGACGGGAGTAGCTCGCTCGCCCTCGGCACTGCGGCCGGTGGCCTCGGCGACCGCATGACTCACCTCGGCATCGTGCTCGTCGCCCCCGGCCAGGTGCGCCACGCTGCCGCCGGCGATCGAGCGCGCCACCAGATCGTGCAGGTCGTAGCCGTTACGCTGCTTGAACGTGGCGCCCTGCGTTTGGCCGTGGTCCGAGAGGACCACGAGCTGGTAGGGCCGAGGCGCGTATCGCCGGGCGCGGTCGATGCGCCCGAACTGCTGATCGAGCTTGCGCAGCGCCTCGAGGGTGTCGGCTCGCTCGAGACCCGAGTGATGCGCCACCTCGTCATAGCTCGAGAACGTCGCGTAAACGGCGGGCCGACCGCGCATCATGTCGGTGAGCACGCCGAACACGATCAGGTCGCGCACGGCGACGCACAGGGAGGCGCGCAGGAACGGATACATCCCGCCGCGGTGTCCGCGCGGCCGCACGTCGCGCCGGCGCTGCTGAATCGCGGCGATCTTCTCGATCAGCGCCTCCCAGAAGAACAGCACGAGCAAACGGGAGACGTTGTAGCCGTTGGCCAGGAACGCCCGGTAGCCGGGGTTGGCCTGCTTCTCGGCGTTCATCCGGCTGACCGTCAGGATCATCGCGTCAGCGTCGCCCGAGAACAGATTGCCTCGGCTGGCGCCGTCGTCCACGAGCAGACCCCGGCCGTTCGAGAGGCGGCGCTCGATCTCGGCGCAGTCATCGGGCGAAGAGCAGGCCAGCACCTTCCGGCTTGCCTTCTCGACCCAGCGGAAGGCGGGGATGTTCTCGTTGGAGCCAAGGAGGATGCCGGCCTGGCTGGCCCCGGTCTGCGAGCTGAGGTCGGGCTCCCACTCGCCGAGGCGATGGGTCCCCGCTGCCAGCCAGCCCGCCATGTGCGGTGTATTGCCGTCACGGATCGCGCGCTGCAGGACGGGCCGGGCCAAACCGTCGATTTCGAGGAAGATGATCCCGGGTGCGTCGGTGTGCACCGGCTTGCCCTGCCGGCGGGCGATTCGACGAATAACGCGCAGTGAGTAGGTGTCGTCGTCGTTGACGCCGAGAACGACGTCGAGGGCGAGCATTGCCGCAGAGATGACGAGCGCGGCGAGGAGGGCCCAGCCGAACCCGTCGACCCTGATCGTCCGCGAGGTGATGTGCGAGACGAGCAGCAGAATCACCGCATCGAGCACGAGCACGATCACGAACCCGAGCGCTAGGGTGAACGGCAGGCGTAGCGCCGCGACGAGTGGTGGCAGGACCGCGTTCAAAGCAGCGATGACGGCGGCGGCGGCGAGCGCGTCGCGGAAATTGCCGACGCTCACGTGAGGGACGATGGCGGCGGCGATGAACACCGACGCTCCGGCGACAAGCCACGAGAGCAGCACATGCAGCAGGCGGAAGCGGGGCGCCTGCGGGTTCCACGTCATGATCTCGCCGTACGAGTCGCCGGCCACAGCATGTGAAGTATCTCCGGGCGCGTTGGGCAACATTTCACCCGCATCGGATGATGGAGCGCGTCCGGTGGCTGCGACGATCTCCTGATGCCAACCGCAACTCCGAGGACCGCGACGACGGTCCTTCCACATCTTTCGGTCACAGAGCGCATCGCGCGCGGCAAGCAAGCCCGCGCGGAGGTCCCGCGCTCGACTCACGCTGCCTTCGACCCGCCACCGGATCGTCACGATCCGGTCAGCCTGCTGGAGATGCAGGCGCTCACGCGCGTGCCGGAGCTCGTCCCGATCCGGTACGGCCGGATGCTCGTCTCGCCTTTCACGTTCTATCGCGGGGCGGCGATCATCATGGCCCATGACCTTGGGACGACCCCGGACTCGGGGCTCCCGGTTCAGTGCTGCGGCGACGCGCACCTGTCCAACTTCGGCATGTTCGCGTCACCCGAGCGGCGGCTGGTGTTCGACATCAACGACTTCGACGAGACGCTGCCGGGGCCGTGGGAATGGGATGTTAAGCGCCTGGCCGTGAGCATGCTGATCGCCGCCCGCGACAATGACTTTCGCCGGCGCGATCAGGAGCGGATCGTGCTCGAGACGGTCGGCCAGTACGGGCGCGCGATGGCCACCTTCGCGGCGATGGCCAACCTCGAGGTTTGGTACTCGCGGATCGAGATGGACCAGGTGATCGCCGACTTCGGCTCTCAGTTCAAGCCGAGGATGGTCAAGCGAACCGAAAAGGCGGTTGCGAAGGCCCGCACCAGCGACAGCGTGACCGCGTTCTCCAAGCTGACCCATGTGGTCGACGGCCGGGTGCGGATCGTCGACCAGTCGCCGCTCATCGTGCCGGTGGAGCAGCTTGCGGCGGGGCAGGAGCGCGACGCGATCTTCGCTGTCCTCCAGGACTTGCTGCGCCGTTACCGAGACACGCTGGAGTTTGATCGCGGTATTCTGCTCGACCAATATGAGCTGGCCGACGTCGCCCGCAAGGTCGTCGGCGTCGGCAGCGTTGGCACCCGCGCCTGGATCGCATTGCTGATTGGTCGCGACGGTCAGGACCCTCTCTTCCTCCAGATCAAAGAGGCCGAGGTGTCGGTGATGGAGGAGCCCTTGACGGCAAGCCAGTTCGCCAACCACGGCGAGCGAGTCGTCACAGGGCAACGCCTCATGCAAGCGGCCAGCGACATCTTCCTCGGCTGGCTGCACACAGACGCCGGGTTAGATGCCCAACCACGCGATTTCTACGTCCGTCAGCTCAAGGACTGGAAAGGTTCAGCCGAGATCGAGCAAATGATCCCCAAGGGGATGGCCGCGTACGGCCGGCTGTGCGGCTGGACGCTCGCCCGTGCACACGCCCGCAGCGGCGACCGGATCGCCATCGCCGCTTACCTCGGCAGCGGTGACAGCTTCGACCGCGCGGTGCTCGAGTTCTCCCTGGCCTACGCGGAGCAGAACGAGCGCGACTACCAAAAGCTCGTCGCCGCGGTGCGATCCGGGCAGATCACCGCCCAGACTGGCCTCTAGCCAGAGGGACGCGCCGCAGGCGCGGCTTCACGTAGTCGCTGTCTGCCAGCAGTCGGTTCCGGACGGGGTGGCGTTGTTTGCCTGGGCCCGGCCCGCTCATGCCCGGTTCGGCAAGCTCCGACCGTTGTTCAGCCGGCGTCTAGTTTCTGGCTCCGCTGTCGTCCTTGTCCTCGTCGCTGGCCTGCAGCGTCGGGCGAGGTTCTCGACCGGTCGCCTGCCCGCGCAGTACAACGTCGCCGCGGTGACGGCCGCAATGGCCGCGATGACGTTCGAGCGCCAGCGTCTCGA
>JAFASQ010000400.1 GCA_019244395.1 Solirubrobacterales bacterium
GAGAGAACCTCCACGATGCCGCGCTGCACTGCGTGCAGCGGGCTGCTCGGCGACTCGCCGAAGTACGCCGTCAGCGAGATCAGGGAGACGGCGACGAGCAGTCCAAGGACTGCCCTTCTGCGTCGCACTTGCTTGTCATGCACGAGAGTCGTGTCTCCAAGGGGTTGCTCCGCGCCATCTCAGTACCTCGTACTGCGGCGCCGATTGCGTGAATTCTTGCTCGAACGGTGAATCGCTTCGAATTCCTCCAACGACCGTCCCGAGCCGACCGCCACGCAGGTCAGCGGCGATTCGGCCAGATGGGCCGGCATCTGCGTCTCATGGCGCAGGCGCTCCTCGAGGCCCTGCAGCAGCGACCCACCTCCCGCGAGCATGATGCCACGATCCATGATGTCCGAGGCGAGCTCGGGCGGCGTACGGTCGAGCGTTTCCTTGACCGCGTCGATGATCTGCGACACCGGCTCCTCGAGCGCGCCGCGAATCTCCTCGCTCGTCAGCACGACCGTCTTGGGCAGGCCGGAGACCATGTCGCGCCCGCGGATCTCGGCCTGGACCTCCTCGCCCATCGGATAGGCGGAGCCGATCTCGAGCTTGACCTCCTCGGCCGTCTGCTGGCCGATCAGCAGCTTGTACTCCCGCTTGACGTAGTTCATGATCGACTCGTCGAGTTCGTCGCCGCCGACCCGGATCGACTGCGACACGACGATCCCGCCCAGCGAGATCACCGCCACCTCGCTGGTGCCCCCGCCGATGTCGACCACCATCGAACCGGTCGGCTCGCCGACCGGTAGGCCCGCGCCGATCGCCGCCGCCATCGGCTCCTCGATCAAATACGCCTGGCGGGCCCCTGCGCTCAGACAGGCTTCCTCGACCGCGCGCTTTTCGACTCCGGTCACGCCGCTCGGCACGCACACCACGACGCGTGGATGGGCCCAGCGATTCTGGTGCACCTTCTGGATGAAGTGCCGCAGCATCTCCTCGGTCACCTCAAAGTCGGCGATCACGCCGTCCTTGAGCGGGCGGATGGCCTGGATCGTGCCCGGCGTGCGCCCCAGCATGCGCTTGGCCTCGATGCCCACCGCGTGGACCTCTCCGGTGCGCGAGTCGACCGCGACCACGCTCGGCTCCGAGAGCACGATCCCGCGCCCGCGGACGTAGACCAGCGTGTTCGCGGTTCCCAGATCGACTGCCATGTCGCGACCGCCGAAACCGGTCAGGTACGTGAAGAAGCCCATAGATGAGACAGGTAGGGGTAAGCGGCGGACGGTGTACCGAGTGCCGCAGGCCACGCCATGCTGGCAGCGCCGTCCGAGCACGATTGTACGGGCTCCCTCCCCGGGGCGGAGGCCGCCTGAGCCCGCGCGGTCATCCGTGCAGCAGCCCCGGCGCCAGCTCGAGCAGGGCCGTCACGGGCAACCCGACGACGTTGAGGAAGTCGCCCTCGATCCGGGCCACCAGCGCCGCGCCGCGGCCCTGTATGGCGTAGCCACCGGCCCGCTCGCGCCATTCGCCGCCCGACAGGTACCAGTCGAGCAGGGCATCGTCTAGGGGCCGGAACTGCACCACGGTGCTCTCCGTCACCGTGTGTGAGCGGCCGTCTTCGCCGATCAGGCATAGCCCGCTGATCACCGTGTGCCGCCGGCCGGACAGCGCTTGCAGCGTCTCGCGCGCCTGCGCCTCGTCGATCGGCTTGCCGTACATGCGCGCGCCCAGGCTGACTACGGTGTCGACCCCGAGCACCACCCCGCCGCTGCCCTCGCCCGCCACTGCCGCCGCCTTGCGATAGGCGTTCTCGAGCGCCACCTCATGCGGCGGGCCTTGCACCACCTCGTCGACCTCGGGCACCTCGACCGAGAACTGAATGCCCAGCTGCTCGAGGATCGCCCGCCGTTGCGGCGAGCGGGAGGCCAGTACCAGCCGGCTCACGCGGCTGGGCACCCAAACGCCGCAGCGCTCACCCGAGGTCGGGGAAGAACAGGGCCACCTCGCGGGACGCGGACTCGGTCGAGTCCGAGCCGTGCACCATGTTCTGGCCCACCGAGATGGCGAAGTCGCCTCGGATCGAGCCGGTCGTCGCTTGGAGCGGGTCGGTGGCGCCGATCACTTGGCGGGCGGCCACGACTGCCTGCTCGCCTTCGAGCACCATCGCGACGAGCGGACCGGAGGTGATGAACGTCACCAGCTCGTGGTAGAACGACTTACGTTCGTGCTCGGCGTAGTGGCGCTCGGCCTGCGCGCGGGTCATGGTCATCAGGTTCATCGCCACGACCCGCAGGCCTTTGCGCTCGAACCGCGCGATGATCTCGCCGGTCAGGCCGCGCGCGAAGGCGTCGGGCTTGATCAGGATCAGCGTTCGCTCCATCGTTCTCCTTGGTCCGGCTCGGGGGCGGGGCGGGGGTGGACTCTAGAGCGGCCCGTTCGCC
>JAFASQ010000446.1 GCA_019244395.1 Solirubrobacterales bacterium
GACCAGAAAGGGCATCGGATGACCACTGTCTCACGTTCGCGCGCGTGCTGCAACCTCTCCGCCGGTTGGCCCGCGTGCGCCTGTGACTGAGCGAGTTCACCGGCCCCAGACTCGGCGACCGGGACTGGCGACGGCCGCCGCGGCCAAGCCGAGAGGAGGCCTCGGACGACCCGGGACGTTTGGTTACGCGGAGACCGTGCGCGAGATGGGGGGAAGGTTCGGACAGGACTCCTCGCGGGTCCGGGTGCATGCGGGGGACGGTTGCCGACGCGATGGCAGCCGAGCGCCGCGCGCTGGCCTACACTCATGCGATTGCAGGCACGCCGCCCAGCGTCCTTCGCGGCCGGCGTAAGCGGCATCCGACGTAGTCGTGACGGACGGCGCCAGCGTCAACAGTTCCAGGCCGCCGCAGTCGCTGCGTGGACGGCAGGTTGACCGGTGACATGCAGAGCCTCGGCGATCACCTCGAAGCCGTTGCGGAACGCGAACCGCACCAGCGTGCGCGCCGACCAGCCAGCCGGTCTCTGCACAGCTCGCGGGAAGAAACGATGGCTCATGCGACGGCCGGATCAGGGTCAGGCGACCGAACGAGGCAAAGCCGTCAGCCTCGCGGCGTCCTCAGTAGGGTTACGGTAGCCATGCAAGCTGATTGGGAACGGACACGTGCCTCGCCGATCCCCGCACAGCCGGTCAGGACCGGGTCGCAGAGATACGAGGCTCTCCGGCTCGTCCGTGATGCTCTCGAGACCGCCGGCGAACCGCTGACGCCGGCCGACCGCACCCAGTGGGAGTCTCGCCTCGGTCATGATCTGAGCCGCGTCAGGGTGCACAGCGATGAGCGGGCTGCACGCGCGGCGGACGCGGCCGACGCATCTGCGTTCACGGTCGGGCGCCATCTCGTGTTTGGTGCCGGGCAGCCTGTGACCAGCGATCAGGGCCGACTGCTGGGCCACGAGCTGGTGCACGCTGTGCAGCAACGCTTCGCTGACCTCCCGAACAAGGGCTTGGTCGTAGGACCTGCCGACGGCCCGGCCGAGACAGCGGCTCGACGAGTCGCGGCGGAGCGGGCAGGTGAACAGTCGCCGCGCCCAAGAGGGAGTGCTCGGGAACAGCGCGGGGCCTCCCCGCTTCAGATGGACTCGGGCGCTCCGCGCGTCCAGCGACAGGAACGGCATGGTGAACCACCCAGCGGCACGAGAACCACCAAGAAGGTCCAGAAGCCCATAAAGATCGAGCACAAGGTTCCCGCCACCGACTTGAAGAAGCATGCGACCGGAGCCACGGCTCGCCCTGCGTCGTCGGGGACGACGCCGAAGGGACCGCCCGGCACTGCAACACAGCGCGGTCGGCCCGCAGGGGTGCCGCGAGGGACGCCTGCGACCGCGCCGCACCAGCCGCCTGGGACCGCGCCGCACCAGCCGCCTGGGACCGGGCCGCACCGGCCGCCCGCGACCGCGCCGCAACAGGCCCCGGGGACCGCCCGGTCCGCGCCGCCGAAGGCCCAGGCTCCCAGCGCGACGACCTCCGGCACCAGGGCCACAGAGCCCCAGCGCCCGGCGGCGCCCAGCGCTACCACCACTCCGGGTACATCACCGGAGCACGAGAGCCGGTTCTTTGCAGGCGGGAAAGGGTTCGGGCTCGACCTGCAGCTTCAGCCGCAAGGAGCCCTGGGAGCGAGGGATCGCTTTGATCCGCTTCATCCTGACACCCCGCTCAGTGCCCCACAGTGGCGGGGTGGCCCCATCCTCACGGCCGGTGATATCCAATTGCCTATCAACGTCGTCCTGCTCGACCGAGAGCTGCGGATTGTCGGTGGTGAGACGGTCAATTTTGGCTTTGAGCCCCAGCTCGTTATCACTCCTCTCGGCTTCAGCCCCCGCGAGGAGGGCTGGCATTACCAACCGGCGATCGCGGCGGGACTGGATCTCCTCCATTGGAAGATCATGGATGACCTGGACTGGCACATCATCCAGGGGCAGGCTTTCATCCAAGGCGACGTCCCGCTGTCCGGCAACGCGCCTTCGCTCTGGGGCGGCGGGTTCCAAACCGGTACCGGCGTAGAACTTGCGGTACCTCACCCCGGGCGGCCCGACGAGCGGTTCACCGTCGGCGCCAGTCTCAATGGTCAGGCTCTATGGACATCTGACGGTAACTTTTCGTACGCGATCGTCGGATCGATCTTTTTCACCTGGCATATTCGCCACCATTGAGTGATTTGATGTAGGTCAGTGGGTCCCCGCGGAAAATGGGCGGGTTCGACGCGGTCCCGGCCTCTGGGCGCGGTCCCGCAGAGGCGGAGAAACCAGCCGTGACCGGCAAGCACGTCGGCCGCTGGACCGCTGGCCGATGCGACACCCGAGAAGCGTCCTGTGTGACTCCCACGGATGGCTCTGCGAGGTACCCGACGCGCTACCGCGCCGGCAGCGGTATGCGGCTAATTCGTCGTCCCCGACATGCCGTTCGTGCTCTGCATGCCCTTCATGTTCTGCATGCCGGGGGTGCCCGGGAGGACAACCGAGTGGTGGACGTGCCTCCACCAGACGTAGGCGTCGGTATGCGGCGCGCCTGATATCTCGCCCATCAGGTAGCCGTCATCCTGCGTCCACACGAGGTGAAGCATGTCCTGGCCGAACGTGCAGTAGACCCGCCCGGCGGCCTGGTCATCAGTGATACGCCCTGAAGTGAAGTCGCTGAGGGGATATATGCTGGGATGCTTGTAATTGTGGTTCCAACTGACTTCCCCGTTGGTGTCGACCTCAGTGCAGTTGCTGAAGTTCGCCCGGAACGGTCCCTGCGCAAGCTCGCTGACTCGCTTCACGTAGGCGGCGTACAACGCCTTCATCGACGGAAAGGTCTGGAAACTCACGGCATCGACCGCAGGTATCGGGTTCGTACACGTCACCATCGACGCCTGCATCAGCTTGCAGCTCGAAGGCGGGAGCATGCCCTTGGCGGTCACGCTCACGTTCACGTTCTCGACCGCTTTCAGGATCGGATTGGTGGTCTTAGCAATAGCGGTGTGGGTCAATGCGGCCTGACTCGGTGAAATCGTCGCGGGGTGAGGCGTGTGGCTGTTCGCGCTACCACCGGATGACGTTGCGATGACCGCGCCCACACCCCCGCCCACGAGCGCGAGGCCGACGATGGCGCAGATGAGCAACGCGAGCCTCCCGCGGCGCCTCGAGCGATCTCCAACGAGCGGAGGCGGCGGGACCGACCCGCGGTCGGTCGGCGGGAGGACAGCAGTCGGGGCAGCCTCACCGCCGGCGTTCCGCTCCGCCGCAGCTACCGCCGCGGCTCCCATCTCGCCGGCCGACTGATATCGCTCCGCGGGGTCCTTCGCCATCGACTTACGGATCACCTGGTTGAAGGGGTGCAGCGTCGGGTCGGCGACTCGGTGGACCTCGGGCGGGGGCTGGTTGACATGGGCGATGGCCACCTGGGTGCTCGAGGATCCGGGGAACGGCTTGCGCCCCGTCAGCATCTCGAACAGCACACAGCCGAGCGAATAGACGTCGGCTCGATGGTCTACCAGGCCGTTCTGATACGCCTCTGGGGCAGTGTAATGAGGAGTCCCAACCGTGGATCCGTGCGCGGTCAGGTCGATCGGGTCGTCCAGCCGGCGGCTGACCCCGAAATCGGTGAGGTGCGCGTGCTCGCGCCCGCGCTCCCCGGCGAGCAATATGTTCGCTGGCTTAACGTCGCGGTGGATGACGCCGACCGCATGTGCGGCATCCAGCGCCGACGCGAGCTGCCGGGTGATCTCGGATGCCGTCGCGGGCGGGACTGCACCATCGGATGCGATCCGCGCCTTCAGGTCGGTTCCGCCGATGTACTCCATCGCGATGTAGAGCAGATCACCGCGCTCCTCGGCGTCGTAGACGGTGACGACGTGCGGGTGACTGGCGATGGCCGCATGCATCGCCTCGAGCTTGAAGCGTGTACGGATCTCCGGATCGTGGGAGAAGGCCGGCGCCATGATCTTCACGGCTTCAACTCGATCGAGGCTGAGGCGCTTGGCCCGGTAGACGATGCCCATCCTCCCACGCCCGATCTCGCGCTCGATCACGAAGCCGGCGAACCGCTCTCCGGGGACAAACTCGGATGGCGGCGGATACGACCGTGTCCGCGTAACCTCCGCTCGCTGCTCACGCGGCGGCACGACCCGCGTTTCCTCGGACGCCTTCTCGACGTTGACGCGCGGCTCGTCGGATGCGCGATCACTTCCCTCATTCATGACTGTGGTGCCCCACTTCCAGTCTCAATCGAACGTAGCTAATCCCGCCGGTCGACGCAGGCGGCGCCCGGCTAGATGCGTGATATGGCCTCACATGGAGAAGCAGGAAAGGCGAAGATTTGGGAACTTGCCTGAACGGGTTACGGTCAACGCCGTCGGCCAGTAGCTAAGAGGAGCCGGGGGGCACTACTGATACCTGCGCTCAACCAACCACCGCCGACACTGGGCGCCTGCGTCCTCGCTGCGTCCACGCTACGCGTGCCGACGTAACGATGTGCCGGCGCGCCCACGTGCCCGCACGATCTGGCCGAAGGGACCTCAGGAGATCATGCACGCGGCCTGCGCCAGCCGGTATCAGCGCGGAATTTCAACCCGTGCAAACCTCGTCGGTATTTTCTTTATATCCAGCCAGCTCGTATGGAGTGCCGGGCGGGTGCATGATGATGTTGGCTGGAAGGGGGGGAAGCCCTGGGCGCGGTCTAAGCATTTGTGGCTGGCGGTTCAGGACCGCATGACCGCGCAGGTGAACGCGCGCCGGCCATGTCACGGCGTTGCTTCTTAGATCGTCCGCGCCACCCAGCATCAGCGGCAGAACGTGGTGGACGTGGTAGTCTCGCGCCACGAATCCCGGGTCGATCTGCTCGCGATAGCGCAGCCGCAGCCGCGCCTGCTGCTGCTCGTCGACGTCCCGTTCCGGGCTGGTGGTACGTGTGAATCGGGTCGCCGGTGCCGGACCAAGCTGAACAGGCCAACAAAGGGGATAGGCCGATGCCCGTCGTCCTTGCCGGCGGACGGCTGTGCCGGTTGCGGTCGCCGCGCCCGCCGCGGCCGCTGTGCCCCGGCCTACCGACGGTCGCACTGCCGGTCGAGTTGCGACGGGAGCGGCAGCCGGTGGCGGAAGCCGTACGGGCTCAGGTTCGATCGGGGCCGGCGCCGGAAGCGCCCGGGCCGCGCTCCCCTCGAAGGCTGATCCCCGTGCAACCGGACCCGCCCCGCCCGGCGGAGTCGGTTTGAATGCCGGCCGATACTGCGGATGTGTGCCGATGTCTGTTACGTTCGTTCCCCGCGTCGCGGCGCCCTTGCCCGCTGCGGTGCCCTCCTCGATCGCTCCGGCGCCTACCACACCGCGAGCGGTTGCACCGATCCCGCGGATCTTTGCCCGAACACCCGCGATGGCGATGATGGCCATCACGATATGCCAGATCATTCGGACGAACGCTCGCGATGCGTCGGCTACCCGGTTAGGGTCGCCTCGTGCGTCGCGCGCTAACGAAACCCACCGCACTCCCTCGTCAACAGCGTCCTTAGTCTCAACCGCAGCGAAGTAACCGAGGATGGCCAGGACGAGGATCTGCAGGATCGCCGCCACGACCTGTGAGACGCCGGTCGGAGCCGCGGCAAGGGCACCAATAATCTCCTCTGCGATCACGAACCCGAGAGTGACCGCGAGGATCTTCGGCCAGTTCTGCTCGACGGCCGCGACGAGCTCAGTATCAAAGAACTCGACGAAAAACCTCGGCGACTCGGTTACTGACTCCTTTAGGTCTCGGGCAAACTGCCGATGCTTGCCCGGAACAAGTTCAAGCACGCGTTCGGTCAGGGTCTGCCGTTGCACGGTCTGACGAGAGGCGCTCGGGATGACCTTCGCATCGCTGGCACGCTCCTCGCCACGTGACGCGCGGTACACAGACGGACTAGTTGAAGCGAGGGCGGACCAACACTGAGCGTGGCGCTCGTAAACGTCAACCGCTGAGCCAAGCCGAATGTCTTCGCCGGACGGCACCGATCGCGCCTGCTGGGTCGCGTGGGCAAGCTCATGCGCGATTAGTCCTCGCCCTCGAGGTGTCGACGGAGCGTACTCTCCGCTGCCGAACACGATGTCGCGCCCAACCGTGTAAGCGCGGGCGCCAAGCGCCGCCGCCGATGCGGCGGCCTGCGGGCCAACATGCACCCGCACGTCGCTGAAGTCGTGTCCGAGAAGCGAACCCATGGTGCTGCGCATAAAGCTGTCCAGCGAAGCCGCTGGGGTCGTCAGCCCTCGGTCCGCCTCTCGCGCGACCGCGCACCTGTCGCACGGTACCTCTGAGCCGCCGGCGGTGTACGGGGCTCGCTGAACTGCGACATGATCGAGCCGGGGCATGGCGTTGGCACGGGCGCTCTGCTCGGTCTGCGGTGAGTCTTGGCGGCTCGGGACGCGAGCAAAGTCACACGAATGGCGCGGGCGCAATATGCTGCCGCCGGGCGCAGGGGCAGCTTCGCGTACTGTGCTGTGCGGCGCACGGCCGCTGCTATGGGTCTGCGGGTTAATGCTCGATCGCGGCGCGGCGGACGTCCAACGGATGTCACGAGCGGAGAGACATTCCGTTCCCACGATTCACCACCCCACGACAACCGGCGGGATTCCGCGCGTTTGCACTATGCGATTATTACGATTGCTGCCGCTCTTGTGTAGGATCATCCGACGCCGGCTCGTGAACCCACGCCGGCGGCGGCGGCGCCGCCGGCGGCTTGCGACGTCATCGCGCCAGCAAGGCTCCGCTGAACAGAGACCCATGGGTTGGTGTCGGCGCCGACGCTCCGTGAACGAATTGGATGAGCCCGCCGAGTTGAAGGGCGACGGCGAGATGCTCCAGCGCACCGCTTCTGTTGGCCCGTCATCCACCATGACCCGCCCCGGAACCCCGCGAAGCTTGAGCAGCCAAACGGGACGGTCGATCGCTTCGGCAGCCTTTCTGAGCGACTCCGGGCACGCGCAAGCGCCGTGAAGGACGGCGCCACCGATATCGGGGTGGTCCAGCCGCGCTAGGTGTCCTCCCGAGCGAGTGTGCCGCTCTGATGCGGGCTCTCCCGGCTTGCGCCGACACCCTCCCGACGTGCACGAGACGCTATCGCGCGTCGACGCGCGGGTAGGAGGGACAGCACGGTGTCTTCAAATCGACGGGAACGGGTCGAGCGCGCCATAACCGCCGGCCGTAAGAAGCTTGCCCAGGGCGCTAAAGACGTTTCGAGCATGGCGACGAGCGGCGCCGAGGAGGTAGGCAAGCAGCTCGCTCGCGCCCGGGTCGCTGGCGAGAAGGCCATGGCGCAGCGCGGACCTTGGACGACTCGAGGAGAGAAGGATAAGGCCGCCGCGGACCCCGCCGACTACTTCAACGGCGAGTACGAGAGGCAAGTGCAGCAGCTCGGGCGTGCCAACATCCTTATCAGCGGCCAGACGGGGGTGGGGAAGAGCACGCTTATCAACTCAGTCTTCCGGGCCCGGCTCGCTGCCGAGGGCATTGGTAAGCCCGTGACCAAGCATGTGCAGCGCTATCAGGTCGAGGGTGTCCCCGTGACCATCTACGACACGCCCGGGATCGAGCTGGGTCAGTCGAAGAAAGAGGTCATCCGCGAGTACAGGAAGACCATCAAGGACTCGCTGGGTCGCCCGCTCGACGAGCACGTCCATATCGCGTGGTACTGCATGAGCGCGGAGACGCCGCGCGTCCAAGATTACGACGTCGACGTCGTCAAAGCTCTCGCAGAGGAAGTTCCCGTGCTCCTCGTCCTGACCCAATGTGTCGACGGCGAACGCGCAGACGCGCTGGAAACCGTCATAGCCGCGGAGAACTTGCCCATTCACGGGCCACCGTTGCGGACGCTTGCGCGCGAGCGCAGGGTCGCTGGACACACGATTCCGCCGACGGGCCTGGAGGACCTGGTGGAGCGGACCCACGACATCCTCCCCGAGGCGGTGAGGCGGGCGTTCACAAACGCCCAGGGGGTAGTGATCCGGTTGAAGGTCCGTCATGCGCGTGTGGTGGTCGGCGCGGCCGGCGCCGCAGCCGGCACGGTCGGCGCGGTACCGATTCCGGTGTCCGACGCGGTGGTGCTAATGCCCATCCAAGTAGGCATGCTTGCCGGCATCAGCGCAATGTTTGGTGTCGACGTCACCCGGGGCCGCATCGCCGATCTTGTTCGCGGCCTGGCCAAGAGCGGGGGAACCGAATGGGCAGGCAAGGCGCTCGTTCAGACGCTGCTAAAGGTGGTGCCGGGGACTGAGCTGATCAATGCCGCCGTCGCGACCGCCATCACGCTCGCGCTCGGCGAAGCACACATTCAGCTCTGCAAGGAGCTGTTGCATCGGCAGTCATCTGACGCGCCGATCACCGATGGCGAGATGCTGTCGTTCCTGCTCGACGCATATCAGCGCGCATGGCGCGCCGGTCGCGGTAGATAGCACTACCGGCCGTCGACCTCACCGCTTGGGCCGGGCCTAGTCACCGGGGCTCACCGCGTGGAACTCAATCCGATACACGAGCGTGTCCTCGTGGATCGGCCCGGCGTGGGCGGCGCGGTGGCGCAGCCTCTCGCGGTCGGGCTCGCCGGCACGTCGGACATCTTCCCGCGTGATCGCCGCGAACGGAAGAAGCTCGATCGCGTCGACCTCGATCTCGCCGAGGCCAACCCGGTAGCGGGCGCCTTCCTTGACCCGTGGGCGCTTCCATAGTCGGACCGACAGCGTGATGTCTCCGGCGAGGACATCGTTGCGCAGCTCCCGGCTGAACTCCACGCCCGGCAGGCTAGCTGGTGGTCAGCTTCACGCTCCAGCAGCCGATCCAGAGGCCCGATCGTAACCACGCATCACCCGGGTCAGCCGTTCGGAAGCTGGTGGGGCTAGACTGCGGTTCTCGTGCCGGGCATCGGCTCGGCAAAGTTGTGCCGGCGTTCGTAGTTGTTGCTCTTGCACTCCCGCGTTTCGCAGCACAAGATCTCCCGGGAGGGAATGCATGGCAACCGGAACTGTGAAGTGGTTCAGCGACGAGAAGGGCTATGGCTTTATAACGCCCGATGAGGCTGGTAAAGACCTGTTCGTCCATCACTCCGCGATAACCGGCAGTGGCTTTAAGTCGCTGGCCGAGGGCGCAAAGGTGTCCTATGAGACCGAGCAGGGCCGCAAAGGCCCCGCGGCGGCGAACGTCCAACTGATCTAGCTCGCGGATCTCCCGAGCCTCGGGTACTGCCAAAAGCCGTCAGCACCGGCCGCTCCTGGGGGTCGGGCACTGGATGGTGCCCCGGCGGACGATAGGGTGTCATGCGAGTGCTGACGTGAGATTGCACGAGGAAGGACGGCTAGCCATGGCCTCAAGCGGTAAGAAGAAGACGACCTTTGCGAAGCTCGCTCGTGAGCAGAAGCTGCGCGAGCGCCGGCGGGACAAGCAGGCTAGGAAGGATGCCCGCAAGCGGGAGGCAGAGACTGCTCCGGCGCAGGCGCAGGACGCGCAGCCGGCGCCCGGGGGGGTCGGCAGTGCTGCCGAGTAATGCCTGCCGGGACTCTTGACCTGAGTCTCAAGCCGCGGCTGCGCGGCGTCCTCCATCAATGGGCCTTCGCGGTGTCGCTGGTCACGGGTCTCGGCTTGGTGCTCGAAGCGGCCTCCGTCCGCGCTCGGCTGGCGGTGGCGGTGTATGCGCTGAGCGTCTCCGCGCTGTTCGGGACCAGCGCGCTGTATCACCGCGTCGACTGGCGCACGCTGCGCGCTCGCCGCCGGATGCGTCGGTTCGATCACGCGATGATCTTCGCGTTGATCGCCGGTTCTTACACGCCACTCTCGCTGCTCGTGCTGCACGGCACGCTGGGCCTGGTCATCCTGATTGCGGTGTGGTCCGCGGCGCTCGCGGGCGCGGTGTTCAAGCTGGTCTGGATCGACGCCCCGGGTTGGCTCGGCGCGGCCACGTATATCTTGATCGGGTGGATCGCCGTCATCGCGACCCCCGAGCTCGTGCACCGGCTCGGAGTCCCCGCGGTCGCGGCGCTGGCGCTGGGCGGCATCCTCTACAGTGCCGGCGGGGTGATCCACGCGCGCAGGCGACCCGACCCCGTGCCGAGCATATTCGGCTACCACGAGCTGTTCCACTCGCTGGTTATCGCCGCCGCGGGGCTGCAATATGCCGTCGTGGCCTTCTGGATCCTGTAGTCGCAGTTCCTGCGATCCGAGCGGCTCCAGATGGCCCGCCCCGGGGGCAAGCACGGTGCGGATCGCGCAGCTCACCTGCTGGCCGGCGCAGGTCCGGGCCTGGTAGCACCGGCTCTGAGCACGACCACGTGTTCGGGGTTGACGGCCAGGGCATCTCGTGTTTCAGACTCGGTGAACCACGCCAGCTGCATGATCGAACCGCGAGCCGCGTCGAGGATGATCCGTTCGACATGCTTGACGTCGCCCTCGACGCGGTACCGGTCTCCGGTCGCGACGATTATCTCCGTCGTGGAGGTCGCGGGCTGCGGCTGATCCTCGCTCGAGCTCATCAGGTCAGATTGGCGCGTCAGGGCCGGTCGTGCGCTGGGGCGTCGAGAGGCCGCACGCCCGCCCGTGCGTTCAGAATGCTGGAGGAGGCTATCGCCTCGAGCGCGCGGTTGGAGAACCGCCTTCCTGCGGATGTCGCGGTGCTACGGTGATGGGTGCGAGCGGCGTTGTCGCCCGTGAGGTTCTCCTAGCCGACGCAGCGAATCTCCTTCCAACATCCTCGCGCCGGCCAGGGAGGGAGATCAAATTGCCCGCCTACGTTGTCGAAGCGCCTGGGGCGTCCGTGTCGCTTAATCGGCCCCGCGAGGTGACTAGGTGAAGAGCGCACGGGAGAGAGCGGCGGAGCAGCGCGAGGCCAAGCTCGAACTGGTGCGTGAGCAGGTCGCGAGCGGTTCGCTGGTGATCCGCCAGATGACGCAGGAGGAGCGTCGGCGCTATCCGCGCCGCCCGGTCTCGCCCAAGCGTACTGGCGGGCGGTGAGCTGTGCGCGAGCTTGAGGGATTGATCGCGCGGATCCGCCAGGTTCGCGGCGGTGCCGAAGCGGCTGATCAACCGGCCGAGTCTCCTAGAGTCGATCTTAGGGAGGATCGCCTTCGGGCGCTCGAGTCGCGAGTCGCACAGCTCGAGCAGCTCGTGCAGGGGCTGCAGGACTCGGTGCATCGGGAGGCCTCGAGGCAGGCCAAGCGGATCGCGGAGCTCGAGACTCGGACGCAGCCGGCGGCTCTCGGCAAGGCCCTGAGCGAGGACGCTCGCGCTCGCGGACTGTAGTCACGCGTGACCGCCTTCTTCATCCCCGGCGTTGTCGGCGACGCGCGCACCCTCGAGGACGCGTACGGCGAGATGCGCAGACGGATCGAGCTCGACCTGGGCCGTCTGCCGAGCGCTCGGCGAATCTTCCGGTTGTGGGCGCGCCGGGGGACGGTTGATTGCATAACGGAGGTCGGCGGCCGCGACCCACTGCGCGGCGGCGTCGTGATCGCGATTTTCGATATGGGTCAACATCACCCGTTCGTGATCTGCCGGCAGGAAGAGCTCGGGAGCCGCGACGGTGTCCGGGAGATTCTGGGATGCCACGCCTACTCGGTGCTGGAATTCGACGCTTGAGCTCAAACCAGAACGAGCCACCGCCAGGCGCCGAGCAGCGCCGCGCGAGGAGCCTCTTCGGCCGAAAAGCTGAGGCCTGCTAGGTTGGTGTGAGCGATCGGCGTCGCCGGTCGCGAGGCAGCTTGCTTGGGTTTCCGCACGCAGCGGTTCGGGTCAGCCATCGCCTCCCCGAATCGTCCGCGGACCCGCTGGGCTGGGCCGCCAAGGAGCTTGTATGTCAACAGAATCGTTCGCTGATCTCGGTGTCTCGCGCGCCGTCATCAGCTCACTCGCCGAAGCAGGGATCACCGAGCCGTTCGCGATCCAGCGCGCCGTGATCGGCGACGCGATCGCCGGCCGTGACGTGATCGCGAAGTCGCCGACCGGGTCGGGCAAGACGCTCGCGTTCGCAATCCCGCTGGTCGAGCGAATGGCCGCCGAGGACCCGCGCCCGGGGGCACTCGTCCTCGCGCCGACCCGCGAGCTCGCCACCCAGATCGTCGACGACGTTCGCGAGATCGCGCATACGCGCGCCCTGCGGATCACGGCCGTCTACGGCGGGGTCGGCCTGGTCAAGCAGGCCAAGCACGCCGCCGCCTCGCACGTGCTGGTCGCCACCCCTGGGCGGCTCGAGGACCTGCTCGCGCGCGGCGCGTTCAGGTTGGACCGGATCCGGATGCTCGTGCTCGACGAGGCGGATCGGATGCTCGACATGGGCTTTCGTCCGGCGATCGACCGGATCGTCGCCGCCTGCCCACGGGCCCGGCAGACGCTGTTCTTCTCCGCGACGCTCGACGGTGAAGCCGGACGAATCGCCAAGCGGTACGCGCATGATCCAGCGATCCACCAGCACGGTCCGGCAACCCGGCGCGCAAACGCGGAGATCGAGCACAGGTTCGTGCAGGTCGCGCACGAGCACCGCGTCGAGGCGCTCGTGCGCGAGCTCGGCCGCGATCGGGACCTCACGCTCGTCTTCGTTCGAACCAAGCACGGAGCCGACCGGCTCGTCAAACGGCTCGCGGCCCACGGCGTCAAAGCGGTGGCGATGCACGGCGACAAATCACAGCGCCAGCGCGAGCAGGCCCTCGCCCGGTTCGAGGCCGGAGCGGTCGACACCCTAGTCGCGACCGATGTCGCAGCGCGCGGAATCGACGTGGACGGGATCTCGCACGTGATCAACTTCGACCCGCCCGCCGACGGCGAAACCTATGTCCACCGCGTTGGCCGCACCGGTCGCGCGGGTAGGACAGGCGTTGGGATCACCCTCCTCTCACCGGAACAGCACCACGACGTTACGAAGCTCGCCGACCACCTCGGCCTCGACCATGATCTCCGCGGCACGAGCGCCCGCCGCCCGACAGGGCATCCCTCACCCCACCCAGGCGCTGCGAACGGCCGCGCGTCGCGGCGTCGCCGACCAAGCCGGCGCCGCGCTCGGACTCGCGGCTGATCCACAGGGCGCATCGGTGGCGTCACGAGAGACGGCCCCACCGCGGTCACGATGACCAAGGCCAAGAGCGAGTACGGCGCGACGAGTCAGTCGCACAATTGGCAGAGGCGCCATGTGCGGATGCTCGCCACGGGGATCCTCAGCGTCGCCTCGGTGGCCGTGCTCCTGTGGGTGGCACCACCGGCGCAGGTGATCAACTCGATCGGCGACATGAGCCTTCTCTGGCTGCTCGCCGCGGTCTCGCTCGAGGTCGGGTCATGCCTGAGTTATGTGGTTGTCTTCCGGCGCTTCTTCCCGGAGCCGCCGCGCCCAGTCAGTCGGCGGGTGGCGTGGATCGCGATGGGTGCCGGCGCCGTGCTACCGGGGGGAAACTTCTCTTCGGCGGCGACCACCGGCTGGCTGCTACGGGATCACGGCATCGGTCCGCGTCGGCTCGTCGAGCGCTGCGGCGCGCTGCTGTGCTTCCTCACGCTGTTCGGATTCGCCGTCAACGGCATGGCGGGAGCGCTCCTGCTCGTTGGCATCGGTCATGGCCCGCACGATCTCGCGCACTCGGGGATCCCAATCCTCGTCTCGCTCTTCGTCATCGGCTCGGCCGTGGCGGCCATGATCATCGGGCGCTGCTACCACGCGCGGGTCCCAGCGGCCGCTCGTTCGGTCACTGCGTCGCTTCAGCGTGCATGGGAATCGCTGTTGAACCCCCACTGGCGGATGCTCGGCGCGGCAGGTTTCCTCTGGCTGGACATGGCCGCGCTGTGGGCCGCGTGCCGCGCGACCGGTCATCCCATCGGTGTGCTGGCGCTCGCGCTGGCCTACTTCGTCGGCTACCTCGCGACGATGATCCCGATGCCAGCCGGCCTCGGCGTCCTCGATTCAGGCCTCGCCGGCGCGCTCGTCCTGTACGGGTTCTCGCCGGTCGCCTCGGTTGGGTCCGTGCTCGTCTACCACGCGATCTCCGTCTGGGTTCCCGGGCTCGGTGGCCTCGTCGCCTGGCTGCCAACCCGCGCCCGGCGCCGGCGAACGCCGCCGCGCCCGCGCGGTCCGGAGCCTAACTCTGCCGTCCTTGTGAGTTCCCAGTCGCGCTCGATCGCGCCCAGCGCCGGATCCCGCTGAGGAGGGCGCGGGTAAGCGGTTCGGGGTGGGTGAGCGGCATCATGTGGCCGGCGCCCTCGATCACCGTGTGCTGCGCCCGCGGCACCTGGCGCCGGACGAGGTCGCAGATCGCGTGGTCGACGGTTGCGCCACCCCAGGAGAACCCGACCAGGCACACACAGGCACCGACGTGCTCGGCCACGCCGTAGACCTGATCGGCGTAGTCGTGGAGGCTCCGGCGGCCGGGCACTCCCGGGCCGGTACCCTCGCGGTAGGCCTCGATCGCGACGAGCCGGTAGCCCGCCGGCCAGAGCGAGAAGACCTGCTTCCACTCACCTGCGCTGCCCACCCGATTGACGCGACTGGAGCCGATTACTTCCCGGCTATCCGCTCGCGGCGGGTGCTGATCCGCGAGTCAGGTCCGCGCGAGGTCCGCCGCGCCTACGATGCCGGCCTCCGGCCCGAGCTCGGCTATCCGCACGTCGGCTGTGGGGCGGTGCCCTCGCGCGGTCAGGTGCTTTCGGAAAGCCCGCACCGCTGGCTCGCGAAGCAGCTCGCCGGCTGCCGAGACGCCGCCGCCGATCACGAACACACCCGGATCGAGGATTGCCGCCAGCTGGGCGATGCCGCGCCCCAGCCAACGTCCGACCTCGTCGAAGCACTGCAATGCCGCGACATCTCCCGACTGCGCCGCCTCGGTCACGATCGGTCCGGTGATTCCCTCGGCCTTTCCCCCGGCAAGCCGTAGAAGCTCGCTGGCCAGGGCGGGCGAGGCGATCGCCTGCTCGTAGGCCTCCTGGACGAGCGCTCGGCCGCTGGCATACTGCTCCCAGCATCCCTGCAGGCCGCATCCGCAACGGCGCCCGTCGGGGACGATGTTGAAGTGTCCAATTTCGGCTGCGACGCCGTAGCGCCCGCGAAGCAGGTGGCCGCCGACCACGATGCCGCCTCCGATGCCCGTGCCGACAGTGATGACCACGACGTTGTCCTCCCCGCGCCCAGCGCCGAAGCGGGCCTCGGCCCAGGCGGCCGCGTTGGCGTCGTTCTCCACTACCGCGGGCAATCCCAGGCGCTCCTCCATCGCCGCGCGCAGCGGCTCGTCGCGCCAGGCCAGGTTAGGGGCGAACATCACAGTGGACCGCGTGGCATCCACGAACCCGGCGGCGCCCAAGCCGATTGCCGAGACCTCGTGCGAGGCGATCAGCTCACGAACCGCGTCGGCTATGACGTCGGCCGTTTTCGCCGGGTCATCTGCGGGCGTGTCGCGCCTGGTCAGGGCGAGGATCGCGCCGTGTTCGTCGACCACGCCAGCCGCGACCTTCGTGCCCCCGACGTCGACGCCGATCGTGAGCGTCACCGGTTTGGAGGTGGCGGTCCCGGTTCCGACGGGCGCCCCGTGAGCGGCGGAACTGGTCATGATCCACCACGCGTCAACCTGCCTTCCGGCAGGCCGCGCACGTCGACATCGTCAAGCGAAGTCACGACCAGATCCGCGTGGGCGGCCGATAGAGCGTCTGCGTCGTCGGCGCGGGCTATCCCCAGCGCGGCCATGTCGCCGGCCTTTGCTGCCTGGATTCCCGACACGGCGTCCTCGACGACAAAGCATTCGGCGGGCGGAACGCCAAGCTCGTGAGCTCCGGTCAGGAAGATCTCCGGATGCGGCTTGCCTTGGGCGAAGTCGCGCCCGGAAAGATCGGCGTCGAAGAAGTCCAGCAGGCTGAGGCCGGGACGAAGGAAGCCGTAGTGCAGGCCCTCCTCCTGAGCAAAGGTATCGAGCCGGATCTGCGCGAGGAACAGGTCCGCGTTCTTGGATGAGGAGGCCGCCGCCACCGGCACACCGAGATCGCGGACCGCCATGATGAAGCGCAGCGCGTCGGGATAGGCGTGGAACTCGCCGGCGTTGATGAGCTCGATGATCATCGATTGCTTGCGCTCGCCGTAGGTCACGGCGCGCTTTTGGGGATCGGGCACGTTGAAATGCTGCAGCGCCGCGAGCGCCCCCGCCATGCGCGGCTTGCCCGACATCACCTGCTGGTAGACCTGCGGCGTGAACGCCTCGGGGCTCCAGGTCGTCTGCCCGCGGATATCGCTCCAGTCTGACTCCATCAGCTCCCGCAAGGCGTCCCGCCACGCTCGTTCGTGCGGTGAGTCGACCATCACCCCGTCGATGTCGAAGATGGCCCCGTGGAAGCCGTCCTGCGCCCTCATCGCTGTCCCTCCGGTTGGTTGTTGTGGTGCGGGATGCTCTCCTGCAGGGCGAACGCGTGGCGATCGCCCGGGCACAGCTCGATCACTTGGTCTCCGACCCCGACCCGGACTGGTCGGCTCAGCCCCTCGGCGTCGGCGCACACCGTCAGCTCCTGACCCTCGAGCGTTACGCGAAGCGGCGTGCCCCGGAACTGCATCGAGAAGTCGAGCCCGTCGAGCCGGTCGCGCAGCCGGGGCTCGAAGTACAGGACGTCGTCGCGGATGGAGCTGCCCGCATAGCCTCGCTGGATCAGGTCAAGCGTCCCCGACATGACCCCCATATGGATTCCCTCCTTGGTCGTGCCGCCCTGCACGTCTCCCACGTCGCTCTCGAGCGCGACGAGGAACCGCTCCCATGAGCTCTCCGGATCGATCGACGCGAGCACGCCGGCGTGCGCGATGAAGCTCAGCGTGGAGCCGTGTGACGTCCGTTCGTCGTAATAGTCAATCGTCTTGCGCGCGGTCTCGGGCGTGTACTCGTAGCCCATCCGCTCGAACAGTTCACGCAGCTCGTCATGGGAGAACAAGAAGAACAGCAGAACCGTGTCGGCCTGTTTGGCCAGCTTGTAGCGATCAGGATCGTCGTCCTCGGCCCTCAGGATCCGGTCGAGACGCTGGATGTTTCCGTACCGCTCGCGGTAGGCGTCCCAGTCGAGCTCCTCCAGGTTCTCGTACCCCTCGAACTGGCTGATGATGCCGTCGTCGTGGAAGGGCACGTACATCTTGCGACTCATCTGCTCCCAGGTGCGGATCTCCTCGTCGGTGAGCCCGAGGCGATCGCGCAGCGCCTGGGCGCGACTGTCGGGTAGGAGGTCGAAGACCTTGAGGACGGTTTCGCAGATCCACGCCACCATGACGTTCGTGTAGGCGTTGTTGTCCAGGCCTCCCCGCTCAGCCCCCGGGTATTTCTCGTGGAACTCGTCGGGGCCCATCACGCCGTGGATCTCGTAGCGGTCGCGCTCGGAGTTGTAGTGCGCGATCGAAGCCCAGAAGCGCGCGATCTCGAGCATCATCTCGGCACCGTGCTCGCGCAGGAACTCGAGATCGTCGGTGGCCTTGTAGTAGTGCCAGACGTTGTAGAAGATCGCGGCGTTGACGTGGCGCTGGTTGTGGCTGAGGTCGGGCTCCCAGCGGCCGGACAGCGGGTTCAGATGGACGACCTGAGTCTCCTCTCGGCCGTCGCTGCCGCTCTGCCATGGGAACATCGCTCCCCGGTAACCGGCTTCGCGCGCCGCTGCTCGAGCCTCACCCAGCCGGCGATACCGGTACGTGATCAGTTGCCGGGTGATCTCGGGCAGCCGGAAGTTCAAGAACGGGTAGACGAACAGTTCATCCCAGAACACGTGCCCGCGGTACGCCTCGCCATTGAGGCCGCGGGCCGGAACGCCGACGTCGCGGCCGGCCGTGTGGGGCGAGCAGACCTGGAGCACGTGGGAGATGTGCAACCGCAGCAGCAATTGCACGCGCGGCTCGCGCGGGAGCTTGACATCGCACCGGCGCCACAGCTCGGCCCAGGCTGAGGCGTGCCGCGCGTAGGCATCCGCGAAGTCCGGATAGCGCCCGACCGACTTGCCGGCGTTGCCGAGCGGCTCGTTGATCGCCCGGTCGCGCGACGTGTAGAAGGCGACCAGCTTCTCGACGCGAACCGGCTTGCCCTCCTGCACATCGAAGGCCAGGACCTGCTGGATGTAGTCCTCCATCTGGTACAGGCTGCGCTCGGCCTCGATCGCCTCATCACCGTCGAACACCCTGGTGCGTGCCGCCTCCGCGACGTAGATCGTCGATTGTCGGGTGCGCACCTTCACCGCGATGATCTCGGGGCCGAACGTCCGGGGAGAGACGGGATCGAGGTGGCGGCCCTCCAGCTCGCTGTACCGGGCCACGTTGCCGTTGGTCACCCGCCCGTCCAGCGCGGAGATCACCTCCACCCGCCCGGACCAGTTCTCCGGCGTGAGCGTCCATTCGATCGCCGCTTGGTGATGGTGCGCCATCCCCACGAACCGGCGGCTGGAAAGCGTCGTCTCCCGGCCGGCCCGGTCGCGGAAGCGCAACTCCCGAGCGAGTGTGGCGGTGTGGATGTCCAGCTCGTGGCGGTAGGAGAGCAGCTCGACGTTGGTCAGCCTTATCGCCTCCTCCCCCTCGATGCGCAGCTTGAGGACCAGCCAGTTCGGGAGGTTCACGAGGTCCTCGTTGAGAATCGGCCGCCCGCCCAGAATCGTCGTCTCCCGGTTGTAGAGCCCGCCCACGTAGGTCCCCGGGTAATGCGCGTCGTCGGCGTCCTCCCACTCGCACGCGCCGCGGGTGCAGAAGTAGCCGTTGCCCGTCGAGGTGAGCGCCTCCCGGAGTCCCTCCTGCTCGGGGTCGAACTCGTCGTAGGCGAGAGTGAATTCAGGCGCGGAGGTCTCTTTCAGCGTCATGGCGTCAGCGGGCGAGTCCGTCGAGGAACTGCTCGACCTCCTCAATCGAGCCTAATCGAAAGTCGGCGGCGGTGGTGCGGTTGGCAACCTCCGGGTCTTGTGGGTCACCTACGAAGATGCCGATTCCGCGACCGGACAGAGCTTCGAATGCGTGCTCGTCGGTGATGTCGTCCCCGACGTAAATCGCCGTGTCGTCTTCGCGGTCGAGGCCCAGCACGGCGATCAGGTGCAGGACCGCGCGGCCCTTGTCCCAGTCGAGCCGGGGCTGAAGCTCATACACCATCTTGCCCGGGGTGACCTTCAGATCCTCAGGGTGGTCGGCCAGAACGCGCTCCACCACCTGTTGGACCTCTGGCCGCTGGGCAGGGGCTACCAGACGGTAGTGCGCGGCGACGGACGCGCGCTTAGGCTCGACGACGGCGCCCTCGATCGGTCCTAGCTCCTCCTGCAACCGTGCCGTGACGCGCGCGAGCAGATCCTCGAAGCCGCTAGCGGCTTCGTGCTCGATCGTGCCGCGCTCCGGTGACCAGATGTCGAAGCCGTGGCTTCCGGCCACCACCAGGTTGTGAATACCCATCAGCTCCTGCACGACGGACCGGTCGCGCCCACTGACCACGCACACCGGGCAGCGGCTCGCCAGGCTCGAGACCACGTCGCGCATCCGCGGCGAGATGGTCGCATCCTGCGGGCGATCGACGATCGGAGTCAGCGTCCCGTCATAGTCGAGAAACACTGCTGGCCGCGCGCCGGCCAGTCGCTGAGCCAGTTCGTCGCCGAGGGCGCTTGGGAGGTCCTCGATTGTGGAGCTGTGGATGCTCATGCGTCCGTTCCCTCCGTCTTCGGGCAGCTCGAACCTAGCGCGTGGTGGCCGCCCCGCGAATGTCTTCTGGCATCTCCTCGAGCTCGACGCCCTTGGTCTCGGTGATGAAGCGCAGCACGAACAGGATCGACAACAACGCGAAGAACGCATAGATCCCGTAGGCGAGCCCGAGCCCGGCATTCTTCAGCGACGGGAAGCTCGTCGAGATGGCCCAGTTGGCGACCCACTGCGCCGCCGCGGCGACGGACAGCGCCGCGGCCCTGATCCGGTTCGGGAACTTCTCGCCCAGCAGCACCCACACCACGGGGCCCCAGGACATCGCGAAGAAGACGACGAACAAGTTCGCCGCGACCAGCGCGATCGGTCCGGCGGCGCCGCCCAGGCTCGGCTCGCCGTGCTTGATCGGCGCGGTGCCGAAGATCAGGGCCATCACGCCCAGGCTCACGGTCATCCCGACGGAGCCGATGAGCAAAAGCGGCTTACGTCCAAAGCGATCGATGGTCGAGATCGCGATCAGCGTGCTGACGATATTGACGACGCTCGTGATCACCGAGATGAGCAGCGAGTCGCTTGTGCTGAACCCGACCGCGTGCCAGAGAACGCTCGAGTAGTAGAAGATCACGTTGATCCCAACGAACTGCTGGAACACCGACAGGGCGATTCCGACCCATACGATTGGCAGCAGCCCCAGCGCAGGGCCGCGCAGATCGCGCAACGACGGCTTGACCTCGCGCGCGATCGTCTCCTGGATGTCTCGCACCTTGCCGGGAATGTCCACATTGCCCAGCACCCGGCGCATCACTTCGGCCGCCTCCGTGAGCCGGTCCTTGGCCACGAGGTACCGGGGCGATTCGGGGATGAACACCGCGCCAATGCCGTAGATCACGGCCGGGACGACCATCGCCAGGAACATCCACCGCCACGCTTGCATGCCATCCAGGCTGCTCGTGGGGCTGCTCGCCAGGCTGGACCCGATGATGTAGTCCATCAGCAGCGCGGCGAAGATCCCGAGGACGATTGCCAGCTGCTGCAGCGACCCCAGCCGGCCCCGGATGCGGGCGGGCGCGATCTCGGCGATGTAGGCCGGCGCGATCACCGAGGCGGCCCCGACGCCGACACCGCCGATCACCCGGAATATGATCAGCAACGTCAGGGACGGCGCCAGGCCGGTGCCAATTGCGCTGACGAAGAACAGCACGGCCGCGACGCGCATCGCCCACAACCGTCCCAACCGGTCCGCCACCCGCCCCGCGACCATCGCGCCGGCCGCCGCCCCCAGCAGCGCCGAGGCCACGGCGAACCCGAGAGTGCCGGCGCCAATATTGAAATGCGTGCCGATCGCCGCGACCGCGCCGTTGATCACCGACGAGTCGTAGCCGAACAAGAAGCCGCCGAGTGCGGCCACCGACGCCAGCGCAGTCACGGTCCGGTTCGACACGCCAGGCTCGAACCGCTCGACTGACCCCCACTCCTCCACCTGCGCGGGCTCCGCCTGCGCGGGCGCCCGCCCGAGCGATATACCTTCCTCAGTCATCGCTGAATCTCCCTCCGTTGTGGACACCGGCGGGTGGCGTGGAGGCCCCCGGGGCCCCCGGACGGCGACGTCCGGCCGGGGGCGTCTGGCAGGGTCGGCAAAGCCGACGCCAGCCGATCGTGTCGAGTGCCCGAGAGCCCTTGCGGCAATCCAGCGTCACGGCGGTACTGGGTGCAGGACGCTCGGCTCACTCCTCACTCACATATCGTGTGGATCGAATCACCGCGGCCACCGTTAGGTCGACCTAGCCGAAGTGGCGTTCGGACTACGCCGCCCGGTCCAACCGGCGCTCAACGATCGTGCCACGAGTGTTCCCTCTGGAGGGGCAACGCAATCTCGATCACGCTTAGTTCCGGCCGCGCTCGGAGACGGTACGGGCGTAGCCTTCCCGACCCGGATGCGGCCCTGACTACGCAGTGCTCCCAACCCTCCGGTGTCTCCGTAGAGGAAAGCCTTCGGGTTCGTCTCCGAAGCGCTGCAAAGTGGATGCTGTGGGCCCGATCGCCTGACCGCGGCGCCCGGAGCGATTGGTAGACAATCACCCGACCATGCCTCAACCCCGAGCGAGAAAGACGTCCACGGGAGATCACCCGCGCGTTGTTGCGTTCGGGGGCGGCACCGGCCTGCCGGCCCTCCTGCAGGGACTGCGGAGAACCAGCGGCGATCGGGTCTGTGGCGTCGTCACGGTCGCGGACGACGGCGGGTCCAGCGGCCGGCTGCGCCAGGAACTCGGGATCGCGCCGCCCGGCGATGTCCGCCGGTGCCTAGTCGCGCTCGCGGAGCGGCGCGGACTCGCCGAAATGTTCGAATATCGCTTCGAGGGCGGAGTCGAGCTGCGCGACCACTCGGTCGGCAACCTGATCATCGCCGCGCTCGCCGAGATGTCCGGCGGCTTCGCGCAGGGGGTGGAGCAGGCCGGGCGGTTCCTGCGGATCAAGGGCAGCGTCCAGCCCGCGGCGACCGAGAGCATGAGCCTGATCCTGCACCACGCCGATGGGACGATCACCCACGGCGAGTCGACCCCGCGTGCGCCCGGGCGGGCGGTCCAGCGCGTCACGATCGAACCTCCCGGCGCCGAAGCGCCGGCCGCCGTGATCCGAGCCATCGAACGGGCTGATCTCGTCGTCCTCAGCCCCGGAAGCCTGTTTACTAGCACGATCGCGTCGATGCTGGGTGCGAGGGTGCCGCAGGCCTTGGCGGAGTTCGGTGGCCCGGTGATCTACGTCGCAAACGTCATGACCCAGCCTGGCGAAACGGTCGGGATGACGCTTTCGGACCATCTGCGGGCGATCGCCGAGCACGTGGGCCCGGTGGTCACCGACGCGCTCGTGCACGCTGAGAGCCTCCCCCCGGCCGTGCTCGCCCGCTACCGCCTCGAGGGCGCCGAGCCGGTTCGCCTCGACTCAGAGCGGGTCGAGCGACTCGGTGTGCGCGTGCATGCTATGCCCGTGCTCCCCGACCGTATCGTCGCGGAGGCCCGCCACGATCCCGATCGCCTCGCCACCGCGGTGCTACAGATCGCGGAGCAGGTCAGGCTCGCGGCCCCGCATCTTCGCTAGACGCCGCCCGCGCGGCGCTCTCGTCCGTACGGACCCGTGCGGTCGTTCACCTGATGGCTGGTGGCGCGACGTATTGGCCTCTCCTGCTTGCAGCCGTGACCACGGTCACGGGCACGTTCAGCTTCCGGGCGCGGCTCGGAAGGTCGCGCTCAAGCCAGCGCGACACGCCCCGCGGCAACGTGGAGATGATCACCTCTTCGTACTTGCCTGTCTCCACGGCACGGCACAGCGCTCCCCAGGGATCCGTGCCACTTTCGGTCATCGCCTCCACTCGCCCGCCGGCGGCCTCCTCGAGTAACGGAAGCGCCAACTGGACTGTGGCCTCCGGATCCTCCCCCGCCTGGAGATCGGGCACGAGCAGATCGAAGCCGAAACCCTCGCTCGCTCTACGTCGGACCTCGTTGAGCAACAGCGGCGTGCCCGCCGTGCGGTGGGCAACCACAAGGATGCGCCGCGGATTGTGAGCCTCCATGGCTTCCTCCTAGGATCGAATAGCAGGATGTTCGCGCGCGTGCCGCGGAAATTCCACCTCTGTCGGATGATCGCCGCGCCGGGTGTTCCCGAAGCTCACCGAATGCGGCGTAGTATGCGCGATTGCTCACGCTGCGCTTCCAGACCTCGCCGGACGTCCAGCTGGGCGCCGGCGGCCGCTATCAAGGGCGCCGGCCACCCGCCGCCGTGCGCGCTCACGGATCATGTCCCCGTGCCAGCTCCGGCCCCGCGTCCCCTTGCCAGCTGCGGCGCCGCTGGGGGCCGGTTCCGCGTGCGTCGCTAGCCTGGCGGCCTCCTGGCTTTTTTGTCGGTCCGGCCGCGGTCCACCGGGGGCATCGACGCCACCGGCCAGGACAATTTCTTTCTTCGGTCACCAGAGCCCTAGCCCGCACTCGCGGGCGTGCTCGGCCGTGATGCGCTGCGGCGGTCGATCGAGCTTGCGGTCGTAGCGGAGGGATTGGGCGCCGACGGCGCGTACCTCCGGGTTCCTCATTTCGCGACGTCGGCTCGTCCTCGCCGTTCCTTCTTCTGGCAGCGATCGGCGCGAGGACGTCGCGGATCGAGATGGGTACGGCTGTGATCGATATGCGCTCTCTGTACTTCGCGGAGGACGCCGGGCGGCTGATCTGATCGCTGGTGGCCGGCTTCAGCTGGGGATCAGCCGGGGATCAGCCGGGCGTCGCCCGTCGTTGGGGGCACGCCCGACATATATCACTAATTTGATCGAGTTTACCGAGATGCAGCCCGTGGAGTTCGGGGTCTGATGGGAATGCCCCCACCCACCAGCCCGACCGCGACGGCGCCTCCGACCGCGCCCCACCAGGGCGTGGCTAACCGCGCATTCGAGGTGGCGTTGTCGGTCGAGTGCGCGGAAATGCCCCGTATGGCGTCGCTAACCGCGATCTCGAAGTGGCGTGTCGGTCGAGTGCGCGGAAATGCCCCGTATGGCGTCGCTAACCGCGATCTCGAAGTGGGCGTGTCGGTCGAGTGCGCGGAAATGCCCCGTATGGCGTGGCTAACCGCGATCTCGAGTTGACGTGCGGGTTCGAGTGCGCGAAAACCCCGGGATGGCGTGGCCAACCGCGACGCAAAAGACCAGATCGGCATGATCGACGCGGTCATCGAGGACATTCTCACCCAGGTCGCTGCCGCCCTCGGCCGGCGCTGACCGGAGCCCGTCCGGCGGGTGCGCTCCCGGCTCCGCGCGCACTCGGGCGCGATCGCAGCCGGGCTGCTAGCCCGCACCGGGGGAATCCCACCGTCGCCGTTGTACTCTTTCCGCCCGGCGGCCGGCGGGCGATTACCTTGGTGGCGACGCACTCGCCCGCCGGTAAACGGGCTGGCGCCTCCTCGTCGCCAAGCGATCGCCCGGACCTAAGGCGAAGTGCAGCAGCCCGGCCAACGCGGGCAGGCCCTCCACCAAATCTCGAGTCGCTCCATCCTTACGAAGTTGCGGCACGCAACGCCATCCGCGATCTCCTCACCGCCCCGAAATGGGCCAGGAGGAAACCACGGCGCGAGCGTGGATCAGCGCGTCGTCACTGCCTTACTTCTTCGCCCGACCACTCCGGCTACCGGTACCGGCGCCGCTCTTGCTCCTGCTACCGCTGCTCCTGCTACCGCTGCCGCTGCTCTTGCTGCTACTGCTGCTCTTAGTGCTACGGCCACGCCCGCGACTACGCTTCGGGGGCTCCGGCTCTTCCTCGGGCTCTTCCTCCGGCTCTTCCTCCGGCTCTTCCTCGGGCTCTTCCTCCGGCTCTTCCTCGGGCTCCTCCTCCGGCTCCTCCTCCGGCTCCTCCTCCTCGCCCTCTGGCTCCTCTTCGTCCTCCTCCGGAGCCTCGTCTTCGGCCTCCTCCGGAGCCTGGTCTTCGCCTTCGTCTTCGCGATCGTCCTCGTAGTTGCCTTCCGTAATCTGCTTGAGTGCGAAGGCGGCGACTACGGCTCGGACGAGCTCTCCGTCTCCGTCCTGTGCAACGTCGTCGACGATCTCCAACGCAGCGTTGAGGGCGTCGACTATCTCACTTCGACGGCGTTTACTGGACAGGGGCATCTACTTCCTCCTTGGCTGGTTGTGTGTAGCCGATAGGTCACAATGGCCTGACGGTATCTATGGGGTCATCTGCGACAACGCCTCTTATCGAGCCGGTATACCTTGCCGGCCGCCTTGAGAGTGCGAACTGCCTGACTTCACCTTCCTCGAGCAAATCAGCAACATGCCAAATGTCGTGGCACCTCGCTGCCGTCGAGGTCCCGGGGTACAGGCGACTTGCCGCCTGCGGCGCCGGCGCTCCTCCTCGCGAATCCTCTTACCGTCTCACCGTTGTCGTAGATACGGGTGCGGGCCTCCCTCGTGGTTGTCCGCCCAATGGTTCTGCGCTATTTCCCGAACGATGAACGCTCAAACGCTTCGCGTCCCCCCGAGCGTCGCGGCAAGCTGCTGCGAGCGCTGACGCCGAATTTGGGAGGTTGTGCGCCTCCTTCGCCCCGGCGGGCGTCACGCGTACTGATGTCCCGGTTCGGATCCTGATTGCGCATCAGCATCGGATCGTCGAAGAGAAGGAGGCTCGGGGCGTTGGAAGCAGGATTACCGTGCGACGCGCCAGCGCCGACCGGGCACGGACGGCCAGCCGACGCGTCGGTCCGTCGATCGCTGTCGGAGCTCAGCCCGGCGCTCGACGATCCTCGCTATTGGGCGGAGGCTGAGGTTGGGCGCACGCACAAGCAGGTCGTGGAAGCGATCGTCGCCCACGAGGCGTCACGGACGCGATCGTCACCCACGAGGCAGCTACTGCAGCCAGGCGAACGCGACCCTCACCCCGATGAAATCCTCCAACGGACGGGGAATCACCCGCTGGCTCGACCACGCCCCAGGAGCATCCAGCCCCTCAGTCGTCCACATCGGCATCCCCACCGAATGCGCCCACACAGCATCCGAAAACGGATCCGGGCCAGACGGAACAGTCGTATACGGGTGGAACGCCAGCGCCTGAGCGCCCGGCAGCCCATCCCGCCACGCCTGCTGCAGCCAGCTGAGCCCCCACGGGCTAATCTCCCCCGCCACCCGCACAGCACCGGGCGCATCAGCAGCGATCAGCGGCTGAACCGCACGCCACACCCACGAATAATCCTCCGGCGTCACCGCATCCAGGTCCTGCTCGTTACCCACCCCGATCGCGTATGCGTAGGGGCCGTAAGTCTGGAGCTGCCGCTCAAAGTACGCGACGGTCTGATCCTGCGTCATGACCGACCACCATTGGATCGAGATCATCACCCGGAAGCCCGCGGCGGTCGCGGCCTTCACGCACGGAAGCGCCTGCCCGTTATCCCCCGACCCACCGTTGAGCGGGGAGATGACGACCCGCAGGAGGCTGGCGTTGTATTGCCGCAGGGTCGGCGTGGGATCCGCGCCGGCGTTGCAACCGGGCGCGTTTCCCACGCCGATCATGGACGGGGGGGCGAGGTCCATGGGTCCCACGTTGGGGGGCGCGGTGAAGCCGGAAGCTCCTGCGGTGGGGGCAGCTTGACGGCCGACGCGTCCGGACGTCCCGGGATGTCCGGGGGACGCTGGGCGCGCGGTGATCGCGGCAGGATGCCCGGTCTTGCGGTGGTGGCGATGATGGGTCTTGTGGTGCGCTTTGTGCGCTTTGTGGTGTGTTTTGGCTGCCGCACCCGGCGCGAGCATTAGCGAAAGAATTCCGGCGAGGATCGCGGCGCGTATGGGGGTGGGCATTGTCGATACCTCGATGTCAGGTGTCGGCCAGCCTCGGGGCGGTTCGCGGCCGCGCCCCGGGGCGCAGGCTTGGGCAGGGGCCTACTCGACGTCGGTCTGCCATAGCTTCGCGTCGAGTACGTCCGTGCGGCCGGCGAGGCCGGTACCCGGCCTCTCCGGAGCTGAACCCGGCCGTACTTGCAGACACCAGCCACCCCCCTTTGGGTCAGACGCTCAGACCAATCGTTGCCCATTCTCGCACGTTCGCCTATGCCAAGCGCCGGGTCGGAGGGCCCCCCGCGTCACCTAAGGCGCCCGCCGACCAGGGGATCGCGGTGGACGGCAACGTGCCAGGTGATCGGAATTGGCGCCCAGGAGACGCGTGCGGCACGGACGCCAGGCCTGCCGTGGCCAAGACGAGCACCGCGCGCCTATGGCACCGCTTGCGGTCGACGTCGCCCAGCTGGTCGCGAGTTCCCAGAATCGAATAAACCGGAATCACCGTCGACCCAAAGGAGGACCGCCGTGGATGCGCGCTGGGACGAGACCTTCACAGCCCCACCTGCGAGCCCATGATCACGGTGCGGTCGCCTGGGAGCCCGAAGTGATCGATCGCGCTCGACGCGTTCCGGGCCATCGCGATGAACAGGTTCTTTCGCCAGCCCCGCATGCCCGGATCGTTGGTCGGCGTGATCGTGATTCGGGAGACGAAGTACGAGGCGTGCTCGAGGTCGAGGTTGCGCTCGAGCAAGCCTTGCTTGCGCGCCAAGGCCAGCGCGTCGGGGATGTTGAGGTTGTCGTGGTAGCCGAAGCGGGCGGTTATGTGTACGACCTTGAAGCGGCCGCGGCCCAGCACCTCGACCGCGCACCTGTGGAAGGCCTCGACGTGCGGAATGCTGACGGTGTCGACCGAGACGATCACGACCTTCTCCGGAAGCGTGTGGGTGTGCTCGACGTCGGCGCGCAGCGACAGCGGAGTGGTGTCCTTGTCGCGACAGAGGAAGACCGCGACGCCGGGAGTGCGGATCAGCGGCGGCTGCTTTGAGTCAAGACCGTCGAGGAACTCGTTCAGCGGGCCCTCCTGGGCGACGCGATTCCTCGTGACGATCACCTGGCCGCGGCGCCAGTTGATCATGACGATCGACAGCACAAGTCCGATCGCCAATGGCAGCCATGCCCCGTGCTCGACCTTGGCGATGTTCGCGCTGAAGAAGGCGACCTCCACCGTCAGGAACAGCACCGCGATCGGCGCCAGCTTTCGTTTCGATGTGCCCCACAGCAACCGCGCGACGGCCAGGAACAGCACGGTGTTGAGGATGAACGTTCCGGTCACCGCGACGCCGTAGATGTCGCCCAGCTTGTTAGAGGAGCGGAACACGAGCGTCAGCGCGAGGACGCCGACACACAGTAGCCAGTTGATGATCGGCACGTAGATCTGCCCCTCGACCGTCGACGTGTGAAGGACACGCAGCCTGGGCAGGAAGCCAAGCTGCACGGCTTGCTTTGCCACCGAGAAGGAGCCCGAGATCACCGCCTGGGAGGCGATGACCGTCGCGAGGGCGGCGAGGACAACCATCGGCCACAGGGCCCAGTGGGGGGTCATCTGGTAGAAGGGATTGAACGTGTTAGCGTCCTTCGCCAGGGCCGGATGGTGCAGGATGAAGACCGCCTGGCCGAGGTAGTTGAGCACGAGCGCCGGCAGCGCGAGCCCGAACCAGCCGATCCGGATCGGGGCCGCTCCGAAGTGACCCCGGTCGGCGTACAGGGCCTCGGCGCCCGTCACCGCCAGCACCACGCCGCCGAGCACGAGGTAGCCGGCGGCACCGTGATCCACGAAGAACCGGACGGCCCAGGTCGGCGAGAGCCCCTGGAAGACGGCCGGGTCCTTGACCACCTGGCTGAGGCCGATCAGCCCGATCACTGAGAACCAGAAGAGGAGGATCGGCCCGAACAACCATCCGATCGTTCCCGACCCGAATCGCTGCAGGACGAACAGCCCGAGCAGGATCGCCACCGACAGTGGCACGACCAGGTGAGCCAGCGCAGGGGTGGCGACCTGTACTCCCTGGATCGCACCGAGCACCGAGATTGCGGGGGTGATCATGCCGTCGCCGAAGAACAGGGCGGCACCGAAGATCCCGAGAGTCACCAGCAGCGCTCCATGTACGACCTTGTTGCGCTGCAGAAGCGCGGTCAGCGCCATGATGCCGCCGTCGCCGCGATTGTGCGCCCGCATGATGAAGCCCGCGTACTTGATCGAAACGACGACCATCAGCGCCCAGAAGATCAACGAGGCGACCCCGTATACATTGGCGGCCGTGATGTGCGATGTGGCTTTGTATGAGCTGAAGATCGCTTGTTCGGTGTAGAGCGGGCTGGTCCCGATGTCCCCGTACACGACCCCAAGGGCGCCCAGCACGAGGACTGCCCGGCCCGCGTGAGCGATCACGTCCCGGTCGGAGTCGGCCAGAGCCGCGAACCGTTTGCGCGCAGCCTCCGCTTCCTGCGTGTGGGCGCTGGCCGCTGGTGGAGCGACGTAGCCGAGCTTGTGGGCCGCCTCGTTGAAGCTTCTCCTCACGCCGCTCGTCCCCTGCCCTTGACCGGTCTGATCGCGCGCAGGCGCTTCGGTCTTGTGCGCCGCCTCGTGCAAGCTTCGCCGCCGCGAGGGGGTCATCGGAAGGTCCTCCGCCCAACCCTGATCGGGTCTTGTCGTGTGAGAGGCTCGAGTGCAGCCGCGGCCGCGCGGAGCTGGCTTCCGAGCGCTCCGGGTTCGGTGGGGCGATACAGCGGGCTGGTGCCATCGGTGAGCAGCGACTCGAGCAGCGCGACACCGTGGGCACTGACCGGCTCGGGGGCCCGCAGCCGCCGGTCAAGAGTCGCGAGCACGACGCGTGCAGCGACCACCTCGCGCGGGTCCGGACGGACAGCGGCGGTGAAGCCGTGGGAAGGGGCTCCCGCATCACGAACTGCCCTCGCCAGGCCGGCTGCCACGCGCGCGCGGTGACTCCGGCTGGTAAGCCGGCGGCCCCTGATCGCCAGGAGCGCGCTGGCGTCCGGGCTTGCGCCGGCGGCTAGCTGCCGGTCAAGCGCCGCAGCGCGCCAACAGGCGATAAGTGCGAGGCCGATGCGCCGCCCCCGGCCCCGCGCCGGTTGGTTCGAGCGCCGCGCCGGCGCATGCGAAAGGCGATGAAGATCGGCAACAGACATGCCACGTGGATCCGGCCCACATGCTGACCGACGCTCCGTCAAAGGGACGATAAGAAACCGCCCGCCACCGTCAAGATTTCGTTAACTGCGCGTCCCCGCCGGCGCCTGCCTCTCCGATAGAGAGCGCCGGACCGCTTCTGGATCGACCCGCGCCTGAAGCGGAATCGAAATTCGCGCGCCTGCACGGGCGACGGAGTGGAAGTGTGGTCGACGGGCGGCGGACAGGGCTGGCGATCGGCCTTGCTCACCGAGTATTGTCCGGGCTACAAACCAGAGCCTGCCAGGTCGGGGCGGCACGAGGGAATCAGGAGGGCTCACATGCAGGTACGCTTGGTGTTGGGGGTAGCGATGGTCGCTGCCCTGCTGGTCACCACGCCCGCCGGGGCGGTGCCGGCGCCAACGTCGTCGGGCGACACGGTCACGGCAACCGGGATCGGGCAAGCCCCTGTTGTCCCCAAGAATCGTCTCAGCAACGCATCGATCGTCGCCGCGGTCGACCGGGCGCACAAGGCCGCGATCGCCGCCGCGCTCAAGGAGGCCCATGAATATGCGCTCGAGTACTCCAAGGCGGTGGGACTGACGTTAGGCAGCGTGATCTCGGTGTCGGACGCGCAGTCAGGCCCGTTCTTCTACGGTCCCGGACCAGCAATCCCCGGCCCGTTCGGCCTCGACAAGTACTGCCACACGGTCAAGAAGGTTCACCGCTGCGTGGTGCCCCCGTCGGACTTTGCCACGCTGACCGTTACTTACTCCGCCGGTTAGGCCGTTTGCTGGGCGCGGCGGCCGGACGCCGCGCCCAGTGCACACCATCGGCCGGATCCTGGCGGTCCGGTTCGTCGTGCGCGGTTGCGCGCCAGCCGCGCGATCGTGTTGTGGCTGTGTGTCATCGGCGGTCGGCCACCTTGTTACTACGGGGGACATTAGCTAGCCCGAGTGCTCACTGGCCGCGAGGTACCGCGAAACAACGTTTTTATCTCCATGTCGAATCGGTCCAGAATTGGGTGATCGACCTACTGGACGCGTCCGGAGGGCACAGCTTCCTCGCGGGGGGGCATTTGATCTACTACGCTGCATAGTGCTATGGTGCGTAGTAGACGTTCCCCCTGCCGACCCCTTTCGAATAATCGGAGATTCCTGTGATCAAACGCATCGCCCTCGCCGCCCTGGCCGTGACCTTGCTCGCGAGCTCCGCAACGGTGGCCTTCGCCCGCGGACGTAAGTCAGCGCACCGGACGAGCTCGGGGCGGACACTCGCCGCCGCCGACACCTCCGACCAGGTAATCCAGTGGAACCAGGAGCTGCAGAAGGTCCTGGTCGCACCCGGCGCTCAACCGGCGTCAATTCACCCGACGCGTACGATGGCAATCGCCCAGATCGCGGTGTATGACGCGGTCAACGGGATCCTCGGTCGCGGTCAACCTCTACTCGTCGATGTGCACGCTCCCCGCCGCGCCTCCGCCGACGCCGCGGTCGCCTCGGCGGCACGTACCGCGCTCGACACGTTGCTCCCCAGCCAGCAGCCGACTATCGACGCCTTCTTCCAGTCCTCCCTGGCCGAGTTCGGTTCCAACGAGCGTGTCGACCGTGGCATTCTCTACGGCGCGCGCGTGGCGGACGCCATACTCGCCGCGCGGCAGAACGACGGCGCGACGAGCACTGCACCTGTGTTCACGCCGCTGACCGGCCCTGGCGAGTACCAGCTGACACCGCCCGCATTCGCGCCCGCCGGATTTACGCAGACTGCGAACGTCACGCCGTTTGTGCTGAACAACCCCAGCCAGTTCCGACCCGCCGCGCCCCCCGATCTGACCAGCGCGAGGTACGCGGCAGACTTCAACGAGGTCCATTCGCTCGGAGAGTTGAACAGCACCACCCGCACCCCGGACGAGACCTCGATCGGGAGGTTCTGGGGAGCTGCCCCGATCTGGACCGTCTGGAACCAGATCGCCGACCAGGCCGCCGTCGCCTTCGGCAACGATCTGGAGCAGAACGCTCGGCTATTTGCCCTGCTCGACACGACCCTCGCCGACAGCGCAATCGGCCTGTACGACGCGAAGTACGCCTTCCACCGGTGGCGGCCGGTTACCGCCCTCACCGCGAGCGATCAGGGTAACCCGAACACCGCGGCCGATCCGAGCTGGGTGCCGCTGGCCAACACCGCCAACGACCCCAGCTACCCGGGCGCCCATGCCACGTTCAGCCAGGCGGCCGCCACGGTGCTCGGGGACTTCTTCGGCACCGACGTGTTGTCGTTCTCCCTGACCAACCCGTCGGTCGGGATCACCCGGACGTTCCCGAGCTTCTCGGCGGCCGCTGACGAGGCATCCGCGAGCCGCATCTTCGCCGGACAGCACTTCCGCCACGACGAAGAAGCCGGGCAGAGTCTGGGCAGCCAGGTCGCCGACTTCGTGGACGACCACGCCTCGCTCCCGAGGTACGACCACGCCCGCTAGCGCGCCGACCAACCAGGCAAACCGGTCGAGTGGGTGACGGATGAGCAGTCGACAGAAGCAGAAGCAGCAGGCCCGGGCCAAACGCCTCGCGCGGGAAGCCGAGCTCAGAGCGTGGGAACGGCGCAAGCGGCGATTCGCCGCGCTGACCGCGGCGGTGTTGGCGATCGCGCTGCTCGGCGCCGCGATCGCCGCCACCGAAAGCGGCGCCAACCACACGCCCGCGGTGGCGTCGCTGCCGCCCGGCTCGTTAGCCCCGCTCGCGACGCTGGGGAATCTGAAGCCGGGAAGGTCGCCGGGAATCTCCGGGCCGGAGAACGTCCCTACCCCGGATGCGCCGCCGCTCGCCGGCGGGGCATCCGGACCGGGAGGCTCTCCGATCGACGAGATCCAATGTCAGGCGGCCGAACAGGTCCTGTTCCACATCCACGCTCACCTGACCGTGTTCGTGAACGGCGCGGCTCGCCAGATTCCACGCGGGATCGGAATTCCAGGCCCCCAGGTCTCGGCGACTCCGGCAGGGCCCTACGTGGGCGCCGGCAGCTGCTTCTACTGGCTCCATACGCACGCGGCCGACGGAATCATCCACATCGAGTCGCCGGTCGCCCGCACCTACACGCTGGGCAACTTCTTCGATGTTTGGGGACAGAAGCTCGGCCCGTCCGAGGTGGGCCCAGATGGTGGTCGCGTGACGGCCTTCTACGACGGCCAGGTGTTCCGCGGAAACCCGCGCGGCATCCCGCTCACGAGGCACGCGCAGATCCAGCTCGACGTGGGCCGCCCTCTGGTTGCTCCAGCGCGGGTCAGCTTCCCGCCGGGCCTGTAACCCGCCGCACGCCTGCGCTGAAGGCGACTCGGCTCACCCGCGACGCTCCGCATCACGAAAAGCTGAGCCACCCGCGGCGGTTGCGGCCTGCGGTGTCCGGTGCCGCAGACCGGCTGGTGTCCAGCTAGATCGGTAGGGAAAATACCTACCGAATCGTTGGAGGTACGCACGGGATCGGGCGCCAGGTCCTACGACGGGTCGGCTGGAAGTTGACGCCGTCTTCGGCAGCGGCATTCGTTCTGATAAGCGTCTCCGCAGCCCCCACAGGCTCCGTCTCGCCCATGCGATTCGAGCCCGTGCCAAGTCCTCGCATATGCGACCGGCCCTCTCCGGGCGGGAGCCGCGAGCATGCGTTGTGGTGCGCACTCACCCCCCATCCACAGGCCGGCACGGTCGCGGCGCACCAGGGGTCGCCGCGATTCTCTTCCAAGACCCAGCAACCTCGGCGAGAGGACCGGCACTATGGATCCAGCGCAGAATGGAGCCTCCTCATCCAGAGCGGCAAGCGAGACGCTCGCGTCTCGATCCGCGCCGGGCGGCGCGGATCAGCTCCTCGCCGATGCCCGTGTGGCGGCTCTGCTCGCCGGGGAAGCCCGGGATCGCGCGATGGCGCGGCTGCTCGGGGTCTCAAAGGATCAGGCAGGTCTCGCCGG
>JAFASQ010000524.1 GCA_019244395.1 Solirubrobacterales bacterium
CACCGCGTGTTCGCCGTGGTCGACGACCGCAACACCGCTGTGCAGAACCTCTTCCGACGCCTCGGCTTCCGCTGCGAGGCGCGGCATGTCGAGGCGGACTGGTTCAAGGGCGAGTGGACCACGACGCGCGTGTACGCCATGCTGGAATGTGAGTGGCGGGTTGCTCGCACCTGACGGACGCCGACAGTCCCCGCATGCGTAGACCCGGAAAGCTCCGCGCCGTGCGCGTGGTGTGCGCACGGCAGGCTTCACCCGCTCCAGCCCCTGGTCCACGGAGGCGGCTGACTCTTCGGTGCGGCGCACGACGTACGGAAGGGCAGGCCGAGCATCTGTTGGCTGCGCGAGACGAACAGCTCCCGCGCGATCTCCGGTCCGCTAGGCTCGCGTGGGGAATTGATCCCGGCGGTCGAGGATCTCGTAGTGCGCCGAGCGTTCGTCGAAGCGCGCGAGGACGTTGCGGGCTCGCTGAGGGACGTGGGCCGTCTCGTAGTCCTCTCCGACGAAGGTCTTGACGGCGTCGATGTCGACGAACCACATGATCGTGGCGAACTCCACGACGTCCTCGAGCGACCGTCGCATCAGCTCGATCGCGCGAAAGCCGGGGATGTGACGTGCCTCAATCTCGGGGATTACCTCGCCACGCACGATCTCCTCGTAGGCGGCGGCGTTCTGCGGTGTCGTCCATCCGCGCCAGATCCGGCAGATCATCGGATTGGTTCCTTTCTTGATGCGGCCTCGCGCACCCGTCGCCGCAGGATTCGGGCGCCCGATCAGCCGCTCGGTGAATTCCCGGCATCGGCCGGTGGTGTCGAAGCCCGTCACGAAGCATTGTCGAACGTCCTGTCGACTGGTGTGCTCCGTGCGCGGCTGTACCTGCTCTTGGCGGTCGCGATGGCTGTAACGCCGTCGACGGCGATGGCTCGGTAGGCGGCGTCGTAGGTGTCGGGCTCGTCATGGTTGAAGCTGCGGCGTACTCGTCTTCGGCAAGCCACGATGCAACGCCCCCATGGCGGCCGCGTATCGGCGCCTCGTAGGGTGGTGTCGGTCGCTGACGCCCGAGGAGAACAACCCGGCGATTCGCTCGGGGCCGTGTGTCTTCCGCGCCTCGACCTGCGGCCGGAGCCACCGAGCGATGTCGGCTTTCTGCAAGACGGCACTTTCCTGATCTCGGGGAGGGTGGATAGATTCTGATGGATGTTCGTAACGTATCTGGCCGGCGGCGTCGATGCCCGCGGCTGGGTCTGAGCCGGCGGGGCGGGAGCGGCCGGCGGGTGGTCGGCCGCGGGATCCGACCCTCGACCAGCGGATTCTCGCCGCGGCCGAGCAGCGGCTGCGTGAGCACGGCTACGCCGGGATGTCGATCGAGAGTGTCGCCGCGTCCGCGGGTACGAGCGTGCCGAGCGTCCGCCGGCGCTATCGCGACCGTCCCGCGCTTGCCGCGGCGGTGATCGATGCGTGGCGGGTCGAGCCGCTTTCGGACCCGAGCGGCGCGGCTCGTCAGCGGGCGCTGGCGATCCTCGAGAACTTCCGCCGCAACCTCGCCTTGGGCGACTCGATGCCGCTCTTGGGGATGCTCCTGGCCGAGGAGAGCCGCCACCCCGAGCTGATCGACCGGTTTCGCGCCCGGCTGGTGAAACCGCGGCGAGCGCTCCTGGCAGAGGCCATAACGGCGGGTGTGGCCGCCGGAGAGCTGCCCCCGGACACCGAGGTGGACGCCGTGGTCAACCTCTTGATCGGCTCCTTCTACGCCCGCTACGTCGCCCGCGGCGCCATCCCGCGCGACTGGGCGCGCCGCGTGCTCGGACAGGTCTGGCCGCCGGCCAGCGCCGACCGCCGCTGACGGCTCGCGCCCTGGCGTGCGCGCGCGCCCGGGATACGATACGATATCTATACCAAACGTAATCTCGCGACCAGGAGGACTGCGATGCCATCACCGGCGATCCCCGCCGGGGGCGTGATCCGGGTCTCGCGCGCGACCTTCGATCCTTCGCGGCTGGCGGAGGTGGAGCAGATGCTGCGCGACACCTCGACATACCTCTCGCCCGCGATCGGGCGCCTCGCAGGCTTGCTCGGCTACTACGCCGGCGCATCGCCGGAGGGCTCTATCGTCGCGGTCAGCTTGTGGGGTAGCGACGCCCAGGCCAGCCAGATGGGGAGCCTCAAGGAGATGACCGTCGACGCGCGCAAAGAGGCCGAAGCCGTCGGCGTGAGCGTTCCGACGATCGTCAACCACCCGTTGGTCTGGCAGATATGAGCCGAGCTGAACTGTGAGCAGCCACGCCGCGAACAGACGGTTCGTGCGTCCGTCGTACTGCCGGGGACCTTCCGATTACCCGCAGTTGATCACGGAGTGGCAGGCATTCGTACGCAGTGTCGGCAGGCGATTGGCGCCATGAGATTGGCCGTCTCGGGCGCTCCCTTGAACTCGCCGGGCGGATCAGGCGGCGAGGCTGCCGCGCCGCATGCGTTGCGCGTCGCCCATCCGGTCGAGGGCGGCGACGAGAGGCTCTCACGTACGGGGTGCATCTCGATCGAGCCCGGCCTTCCAACTGGAAGCTCTGGACTCATCCGGCCGCGTCCTCGGCAAAGCGCTGCCAGACGCGGAGAGCCCGGCTGAAACAGCAGAACGCCCGGTGAAGTCCCACCGCCCCGAACGCGAATGTTCACTCCAAGACGATCGCGCGGCTGAATGTCACGTTCTAACCCGGCAGCTCGTGGGCGAGCTTCTGTGAGAAGAGGTACCAGTTAGCCTGCGCGAACCGCGATTGGATCGTGGCCTGAGAGCCAACGGTCGCCGGTCCTTGGGCATCTACGGACATTTGGAGTTGACCGCTCGAGTCGCTCGAGAAGCTGAACGTGATGTAACGCCAGGGGCCTTCGAGATGACCGGGTAGGGACTCGAACTCGAAGCTGGTTGATCCCACAGCGATGATCCTGACCGGGCTGGGGATGATCTCGGCTAGCTTTAGGTAGCACGTCTCTCCGACCTGGAGCTCCGGGCAGTCGGACGCGAACCAAAACGCAGAACCGAAATGCTGAGAGAGATACGACAGCGCGTCGGTGGGCGTAGTCCGTCCTCCCGGACCGGGGATCGTGTACTGGTACGTGTACCCGTCCTGGAAGGGAAGCCCCTGGTCCCCCGGATTTAGGTCGGGCGGGCTCGGCCAGCCGCCAGAAGGCGGGACCATCTGCGCAGCGGGATGACCAGGCCCGCCGCCCACCGGGACGTTGACCCCGAATCGAATCTGGTCGCCGGGCGAGCAGCTGCCGATTCGCAGGATCTTGTCCACCGAGCAGCTGACGTTGTGCCCGATCGCGATTGGGACCCCTGCGACGAGCAGGCCCGTGGCCACCATCGCGATCAGCGCCAGCAGCCCCGCCCATTCGAGTGTGTCCTGGCCACGCTCGCCGGCGAGTGCGGCGGCCGTCATGGGACGGAGGAGAGTGCCGAGGGCCATGCGCGGTAGTAACCCGCGGTGTGTGCGGCACGACAAGAGCCTGCGGTCCCAATTGGCGCAGCACCGCGGACCCAAACTGAGGTAGGCACTTCGGGCACCGGACGCCGAAGTGGGTCCAGGTCCGCAGAATTCGTCTCCTGTGGCCACCTCGCTCGAGTGGCACAGCTGCGCGACACCGGCCCGGGGTGGGGGCCGGGCGGGCGTCTACGTTCCGACGTAAGTAGTGGGCGACGCGTTCAGCAGCGCGATGGCGCTACGCCGGCG
>JAFASQ010000529.1 GCA_019244395.1 Solirubrobacterales bacterium
TGGCGGTATGACTCGTCCGTCGATATCACCGTGTACCAATCCGACGATCACCGCGCGCCCGGGCACCTCTCCCGCCAAGGACCACCGGCGCTGCGCTGGGCGCTGTACGAGGCCGCGCAGGTCGCCCGCCGGCCAGGCTCACCAGACCGCGGCTACTACGAACAGGCCGCCGAGCGGCTCGGCGGCAATCGCGCCTGCCTCGCGCTCGCGCGCAAGCTGCTCAAACGGACCTACCACATCCTCAAAGAGCTCGGCGACCAGGCGCTCGCGCCCGTCGCCTGAACCACTCGTGTCGCGCGGCAAGCCCGCGAGATCAACCGATGAACCGCGGCCGGCTCCCGGCGAGACTGCTGACGACCTAACGCGTGGGGACGGCCCAGAAGATTGAGCGGCCGCATCACCATCTGCCGGAACGCCCCATCCAACATCATGTCGCCGACCCGGAGCCAACCCGGGCCGAGTGCCGAAGTAAGCCTGAGCGTCCGCGCACACGATCCACATAGCGCGGGCTCGGCGCCTGTCAAGCGCTCCGCGCTCGGCCCGAAGGGCCGCCCTCCGGGTGACAGAGCACCACCGCCGCGCCAACGGGCAACCAGTCGGGGACCGCGCCTCTCCTTCACAAACCTAATCCACCGAACCCTTGACAAAGGCCGCACGGGACAAGTAAGCAGCCGCGCGGGCGCCGTGACCGCTTCACGCCTTTACGTGAAGGTCGTCTGTGAACGTGCGATGGTTGCTGGGGATTGACGTGGGTTTCCCATGGGATCGACGTCGGCACGGCGGCGGCTGAACGCGCCGACGAGGTACGACATAAACGACCGAAGTCGGGTCTCGGTTGGGCAGGTACGCCAACGGCTCCGGGCGAGACGCCGGGAGTATCCGGTGACCGCGCAGCCGGTGGTGCGGTCGCGCCCACCCAGGGCGCGACTAAGGAAGCCGCACACGCCCCTCCTGCGGCTGATCGACCAGGCCGTTCAAGGAGGCCACCGGCCGTCGTCAGCCAACTCGTGGAGCCCACGTCGATCGCGTGATCGCCGAATATTTCGGCACCCCCGGTCCCGACACGGCCACCCAAGTCCGCTGGTCGCGCGACATCTTCCAGCGGATCTTCCTCAACGTCACGAACGGCGCGGTCCCACACCAGCGCGCACTTGCCGCCGCAGCCGAGATACGCCCCCACCTTGACGCCCAGACGCGGCTCGCCGCCGCTCTCAACGAGGGCGACCGCGTGCTTGACGACGTGCTCACGCGACTCCTGCAGCAGCCCCCGAGGAGGGCGGCCTGCACGACATCGTTGTTCGGCACAACCTGATCGGTTTGATCGCCTGGATCCCCAGCGTCTCGAAGGCCTTCGCCCGCGCCGTCACGAGCTTCTGGGCCGGCCGGGCGAGCTCGAGCGCACCCAGCAGGCTGCCCGAGCCGGGGACCAGGAGCTGGTGGGAAGGGATATGTTCGAGGCGTTGCGCTGCCAGCCCCAGAACCTGGGCGCTGCTGCGCTCCTGCGCGGCTGACTGCACGGTGGCGGCACGCACACGACGCGGGACGCGGTTTCGTGGTGGCTCGACTGTCCTGGTCGCGACTCAGTCGGCTGTGTTCGACAAGCAGGCGTTTCCGGTGCCGGACGTGCGGATCGACCCGCCCTTCGAGGACTACTTGCACTTCGGCCGCGGGCTGCACACGTGCTTCGGCGCCGAGATCAATCGAGTCCACCTACCCGCATTGGCGGTCGCGCTGTTCGAGGGTCCGCGGGTCGCCCGCGCGGCAGGCCAGGCCGGCCAGATGGCCTGGGATGGTCCGTATCCCGCTTCGATGACCGTCTCCTTTGCCACCCACACATCCGGGTCGGCGCCGGAGAGGAGCGACACGTGATCGTGTTCCAGTGGTGGTACTCGTCAAGGCTCGGAAGCTGATCCCGACCCTCACGATCGCCGGTGCACTACCGACTGGACGTGCGGAGCGCAGGTCAGATGGACAGGTTGTGGTCGGCGGCCGCGGGCTGTGGAGGAGGCGAACGTCGCTAACAAACGAGTTGCCAACGTGTTGGTCCTAACGACCGATTGGCGTGATCCTCACGCCCTCGCTTGGCGTCAGCATGCGAGGTTCGATTCCCCTGGGTCCGGCCGGTGGTGGAAACCTCACGCCCGTCGCTTGCGCCCAGTTCGCGATACCGTTTTGTAGTTGAAGCGAGTAGTCGAGCGATTCGTCCCCAGCGGTGAACGGCGTTCCCGCTGGGATGTTCCGAAAGTACTGAGCGAGGGTCGCCGAACTTGCCCCTGCGGGGGGTACCGAGGGGAGCGTCGGCTGAGAGAGGTCGGACGCGACTTGTGCCATAGAGTGACATGACAGACATGACGACGCCGGATTATCAATCGGCCCATTGAGCCTGCCCTCATATCCCAGATGTTGGACTAGGCCCCGAGCGGCCGGATTGATCACGGTCTCGGTGAGGCGACCTTTGGTCCCGAGCTGCTCAGGATCGTTTCCCCACATTGCCCCTAGAGGGATCAACCTATCCCAGACCGTGGCGCCGGGTGCATTTCCATCATATACAAACGTACCGAAGACCCAGCCAGTCGTCGCATCTGCGCGGCTATCACGGACTGCAACGTCGACCTGCAACAGTCGTAGCGTTGGGCGCGGTCCAGCATCCGTCGCCCGGTCAATGTCGGCCTGCCATTCGAGATCGTTCTTGAGAAGCGGGACCTCGGCGACAGTAGCGGTTGTGAAGATGAGCTTGAACGCGACCGTGCCGACCGGGAAGCGCGCGTGCGTCGGGTCTGGTGCATCGCGGTTTGCCCAGACCTGGCCAAGTACATACCCGCCCGGCGGGTTATACATACTAACCGCCCAGTTCTCAGCGGGGCGGGTCTGTGTCGGAGCTAGCGAGCTGGCGGGGGAATCGCGTTCGCGTGTCAGGCCGTGAATGAACTCGCGGCCTTTGAGGGCGTTGGCATGCAGCCACGGCGCGTGGTACCACGTCCGCACGGCATTACTCTGACCCTGAAAGTCCACGGCCACGTTTCCATCCAGGGCGTAGCCGAGGATGGCTCCCAGATAGTCAACTGTCTGGGTGCGAAAGTCGTATTGGAGCCATGGCTCGTTGCCTGAGGCCGGCAGGCTTTGAGGGTAGCTCTGGCTCAGATGGAAGACAGGGCCGGTCCACCCGGCGGGCGGCAGATCACGAGCATCCGGGAAGTTATGCACGGTTTGCGCAGCACCCGATGAGGCGCCGCCTCCGTCGAAGGGGTCAGCGGGACCCCCGGCCAGGATAGAGATGAGCCACGCGTGCAGCGCTACGAGTGCCACGGCAAGCAGCACTCGGCGAAGCTTCATAGGGGATTCCTACCAGCATAACCGCCATGATGCAACCGTGGTGGCGATACTACGAAGAGGACGGGACTAGGGATGATGCCAAGGTGTCAGACCTGCTCTCGCAGGAGTCAACCGATGGTTCAAGCGCAGCGCTTGACGGCGAGCTTTCCGGCACCCCCGTCACGACGGTATCAACGTTCAAGCGCCGGCCCCGTGTTAATCAAGTCGCTCGTCAGCGGCTCGCGCGCGTCAGCGCAGAGATGACTTGCAGCGCGGCCGTCACGGCCGGCTGGGTGATCGCGGCAAGCAGCGCGCCGGTGACTGCCTGGCGATTTGCCCGCCTCCGACTCGCACGCATGATTCGGCGCGGTTCTCGGCCAGGATGCTGCCGGGCGGGTGATAGGCGGGGCGCTTGTGGCCGCCTCGGCCTTGATAGTGCAGCTTGAGCTTGCGTTCGCAGCGGCCGCACACCGCGATCCCTTATCCGAGCCGCCTCGGTGTGTCAAGGCCTGCTCATGCGTGTCTGTGCTTGTGGCGTGGAGTGTGTGTGCGTGAAGTCGCCTGCTGGTCATGGATGCTAGCGGAAGGTGGCCGGATGATGGTGGGGTGTGGCTCCGTGGATGCCCTGCCTTATCTGGGCCCGCGGCCGCGCGGATTGGCGCCCGGTGACTTGATGGTTGGTCGGTCGTTCCGTTGGAGCGACTGCGTCCGCTCTGTCTTTGATGGGCCGCCACGCTGGGCGTGGGTGCTTCGATCGCTGTGGGAGCTAGCTGCATGCTTGGAGCGCATCGGAGATGGGTGGGCTCGATCGGAGCGCTGGTCGGGCGGATCGAGCGCGGCGGGGCCGAGCGCCCGGAGGATGGGGTAGGAGCGCCCGGCGAGTTTGCGGGCGATGGTCAGCGTCGCGCGGGTGTGCGAGAGGCCGCGCGCCTTGAGCGCGTGGTAGTCATCGCGCCTTGAGCGCGTGGTATTCGTGGTAGTCGGGGCTGGTGCAGTGGCTGGCCGGTTGGGCGGCCTCGAACAAGGCCCAGCGCAGGGATGCCGAGCCTTGGCGGGTGAGTTTGGCCAGCTGGGGTGGCGGTCGGAGCCGTGCACGCCGTCGGTCGTCGAATTCTCCCTTCGTCCCGACGGCGCCGGCGCCAGCTTGCGCTTTGCCACTCAGTGTGCGTTACGCGGACGAAGCCGGTCCAGTTAGTGGTGAAGGCGGGATGGGATTTGGCTCCGATCAGCCGTCGCTGGTCCGTCGGGCGTACTCTCCCTCGGTGCCTGACGGCCCTCGAGGAGCTCCCCCGGTTCATCGCGCCGATGCTGGCGATCGCGGGCCACGCGCCCGTGGCGACCGATTGGCACTCGAGGTCAAGTGGGACGG
>JAFASQ010000533.1 GCA_019244395.1 Solirubrobacterales bacterium
ATGCTCGCCGTGGTGGTCACCTTCGGCGTCTCGTCGCTCATCGACTGGACGTGGTTCATCCCCGGCGTCACGGTGCCGGCGCTCGTCTGCGCCGGCTGGCTGGCCGGACGCGGACCGCGCGGAGCCTCGTCGGCCACCCGGGCCGGAACCGGACGCCCGACCTCGAAGATGGTCGCCCCGGGCCGGATCGCGGCCGCCCTCGGGATCGTCGCCGCCGCGCTGATCGCCGGCTGGTTCGTCTGGCGCCCGCTTCACTCCTCCGACCAGGTCTCCGCCGCGATCGACGCGCTGACGCGCGGAGACGTTAGCGCTGCGCTCACCGACGCCCGGGGTGCGGCGAACAGCAACCCGGTCTCAACCGAGCCCCTTTGGGAGCTCTCCGCCATCTACGGCGCGCTCGGGAACCAGGCGGCCAGCCGCCAGGAGCTCCTCCATGCCGTGCACGTCCAGCCGTCGAACGCGCAGACCTGGGTGCAGCTCGGTACGTTCGATCTCCAGGCCCATCGGGTCCAGCGCGCCCTGTCCGAGCTCAGAACCGCCCTCCGCCTGGACCGCACTTCGGCGGTCACGCGCCAGCTCATCGGGCAAGCGCGGAGCGATCTGCCGAGCTAAAACCGCTCTCGTCCGGCCAGGATTTACTCCCGCACAGCATGGGCGAAGAGGCTCCGCTTGAGCAGGGGCGGGCCGTCCACCGCCCGCACCGAAACCGGCGAGAAACCGAACTCGCCGAGCAGCACCCGCAGCGAGCGCGCCGTGTACAGGTGGAGGTGGTCGCCGAGAGGCTCTGAGTAGCGCTCGACACCGCCCAGCAAAACCCGCAGGCGACCGTGTGCGGGCGTGGTCACGAGCAGCCGGCCGCCCGGCGCCAGCACCCGCCGCACCTCGGATAGCCAGCGCGCGGTGTCGGCAACGTGCTCGATCACCTCGCTGGCCCACACCAAATTGAACGCGCCAACCTCAAAAGGCAGAGCTCCGTCGAACGGAACTAGTTGAAAACGAACCCCCGGGTGCCGCGCCCGTGCCCGCTCGAGCGCGGCCTCCGCCACGTCCACCCCGATCGCACGGGCACCGGAATCGGCCAGCGCTGCGGTGAACTCCCCCGTGCCGCAGCCCAGGTCCAGTACGCGATTCCCAGCCGAAACTGACGCCAGCAGGAAGCCAAGCCGGCGCTCGAGCAACGGCGCCTGCAGCGAGTCCGGCAGGCGCTCCCACAGGTCCTCGTAGTACTCCCTGATCGACGGACCGTAACGCGTCCCATCGAAACCACCCGACATTCGTCGGGCAGCATGGTTAGAGTGCGCGCACCGGACCGGCGTGCGTAATCCGGACGACCCGTGAAAGTCGCATTCGACAGCCGCCCTGCGAAGAGCACCCATGGTGTCGGCCGTTACGCCCGCTGCCTGCTCGAGGCGCTGCACGATATGGGCCGCTGCGACGTGGTCGAGACCCACGAGCCGCGGCGCTGCGAGGTCTACCACTCCCCCTGGATCGACGGCGCGATGCTCCGCTGCCCGGTGCCGATGGTCGTCACCCTGCACGACCTCGCCCCGCTCAAGCGCCACGGCCAGTACCTGCGCTCTACGCTGCGCTTCAAGCTGCGCTACCTCGCCGTCCAGCGGGCCCTGCGGGTGATCGTCCCCACCTACGCGGTGGCCGAGGACGTCGAGAGCGTGCTCGACATCCCGCGGGAGCGGATCGCGGTGATTCCCGAGGCCCCGGCGCCCTCGCTCCATCGCCGGCCTGCAAACGAGGTCGACGCCGTGCGCGAGCGCTACGAGTTGCCCGAGCGCTATCTGTTGTGGGTCGGGGCGATGCAGACCCCGGACCCGCGCAAGCGCGTCGCGGCGTTGACCCGGGCCGCCCGCTCGATGCCATTGGTGCTCGTCGGTCCGACCGCGGCGTGGGCGCACGAGCTCCCAGGAGTCACCCTGACCGGCGCCGTCAGCGATGACGAGCTCGCCGCGATCTACACGGGCGCCCATGCGCTGGTCTTCCCTAGCGATGACGAGGGCTTTGGGCTTCCCCCGGTCGAGGCCCTCGCGTGCGGCACTCCGGTGGCGGCCTGCGAGGTTCCCGCACTCAGAGAAGTGCTCGACCGCCGCGCGACGCTCACCGCGATCGACGACCTCGACGGGCTCGTCGCCGCCGCCGAAGCGGCCGTGCGGCCGGCGCCGCCGCCGCCCGCCTGGACCTGGGAGGACGCCGCGCACGCCACCTGGCAGGTCTACTGCGAGGCCGTCGCGGAGACCGGCTCCTGCCAGATCACGCGCCCGAAACATCGGGCTGCGGCGCTGGTTAAAGACGCGTGACGCCTGTCCACGGCCGCGTCGTGCGCGCCGCCGGCGCGCCGCTCCTGGCTGCGCTCGCGCTGGCCCTGGCCGCCCCGGCCCACGCGGCGTCGGTCCTGGTCATGGGGCCGCGCGGCCACGTGACCGCCGGCCGGGACCCGTTCCTGCCCGCGGGCGAGCCCACCCCGCCCCCCGCAGGGGCCCCGCTGGCGCCCGCCACAGCACACGCCGGGGCGAACAGGCGAAAGCCGCCGCAGAAGACCGTGCGCAGCGAGCTCACCCGCCTGCTCAAGGCGAACCGGATCACCTCCGTCCAATACGTCTCCTACAGTGCGAGCTTCAACGCTGCCGTGGCCAGCGAGCGGCGCCTGAGGGGAACTCGTGCCACCGAGCTCGCGGCGGTGATCACCAACCTCCACGACATCGCCGCCGCGGGCAAGCTGACGCCCGGCCGGCTGCCCGTCCTGTTCCAGACGCTCGACGACAACCGCCAGTGGTGGAGCTCTGGACCGATCCCGGCCGCGAACACCTACGTCGAGTTCGCCGGGTCGCAGCTCTTGTGGGAGTACTACCCGGGCCAGGGGATCGAGCTCCAGGTGCTCGGCACGTTCGCCAAGGCCGACGGGCTGTACTCGGGAGGACCGGGCAACTATCCGCAGATGCAGGCGCTGGTTGCCCAGATGATCCCTCTGGCCGTCAACCGCGCCGGCGGCCTCACCTGGGAGTACTACTTCAAGTTCGCCGGCGGCAAGCCGCCCTGGACGAGCGCGATGTCGCAGGGAACCGGGATTGAGGCGCTGACCCGCGCCTACCTGGCCACTCACGATGCTTCCTACCTCCAGCTCGCCCACCAGGCGCTGCCGATCTTCACGGTCCCTCCGCCGGTCGGGGTCCGCGTAGCCACCTCGCTCGGGGCACGGTACGTCCAGTACACGTTCACCCCGGCCACCTCGATCATCAACGCGTTCCTGCAGTCGCTGATCGGGCTGTACGACTACGCACAGGTCAGCCAAGACCCGCTGGCCCAGCAGCTGTGGAACGCCGGCGACGCCGAGGCCCAGGCTGAGCTTCCCAGCTTCGACACCGGCGCGTGGTCGCTCTACCAGCCGGGCGTCGAGGACGACCTCAGCTACCACGAACTGGTCACCGGCTTTCTCGAGCAGCTGTGCCAGCGCACCCAGGCGCCGGTCTACTGCACCACCGCGCAGCACTTCACGACCTACCTGACCACCCCGCCGACCCTCCAGTTGCTCACCCAGAGCCTCCACAAAAAGAAACCGGCCAACGTGCAGTTCCAGCTCTCCAAGTACTCCCACGTGGGCATCGTCGTGGTAGGCCCCGGCGGTCACACCCTGTTCGAGACCAGCGCGAGCTTCGGGTACGGAGCGCGGTCGTTCACGATTCCCGCGCTCAAGCACAAGGGCACGTACACGATCCGCCTCGCCGCCACGGACCTGGCCGGGAACTTCAGCCGGATCAGCGGCACGATTCAGGTGTCGTGAGGCAGTCCCCCGGCCCGGGATCCAGCCGCTTCCGATGCTAGTATGCAGTTATGCGCCGCACCACAATCTCGCTTCCCGACGATCTCGCGGATGCCCTGGATCGAGAATCGCGCCGGCGCGCACAACCTGCGTCAGCCATCGCCCGCGAGGCGCTGAGCGCATATCTCGGCGTTGGCCGCTCGGGCGAGCGGCGCGAGCTCCCGTTCGTCGCCCTCGGACACAGCGGGCGGCGGAACACCGCTCGCGACATGGAGGAGCTGCTCCAACGGGCCTGGGCCTCGGATGCTCGCGATCGTTGACGCCGGTCCGCTTTACGCCACGGTCGACGGCGACGATGACGACCACGACCGATGCCGCGCGGTTTTGTCCCGTGCCGACCTTCGTCTAGTGATCCCGGCGCTGGTCGTGGCCGAAGCGACGTATTTCGTCGGCCGGCGACTCGGCGCGTCGACCGAAGCCGCGTTCCTGCGGGGCCTCGGCGCGTTCGACGTCGAAGGCCCCGCCCCCGAGGACTTCGACCGAATCGCCGAGCTCGTCGAGAGGTACGCGGACTTTCCGCTCGGGGGCACGGACGCCAGCCTGATCGCGCTCGCCGAGCGAACCGGAGCGGAGATCGTCATCACGCTCGACCGGCGGCACTTTGGCGCGGTCAAGCCGCGACACCGCGAGGCCCTTGACCTGCTGCCCTAGCGGGAGGGACTCTCCACCAGCAGCGTCACTGGGCCATCGTTGACCAGCTCGATCGCCATCATCGCCCCGAATATCCCCCGCTGAGCCCCCAGACGCGAACAGAAGCGCTCATACAGCGCCTCGGCCAGCGCAGGCTCGGCCGCCGCCACGTAGCTCGGCCGGTTTCCCCGGCGGACGTCGCCGTACAAAGTGAACTGACTCACGCACAGCACCTCTCGGTCGCCCGGCGGCTCGTTCATCCGCCCGTCCGCGTCGGGGAAGATCCGCAGCGCGCGCACCTTGTCGGCCAGCCAGTCGGCATCTCGCTCGGCATCGTCGCGGCCCACCCCGAGGAGCACGAGCAGCCCCGGACCGATCGACGAGACCACCCGACCTTCGACCGACACCGACGCGCGGGTGACCCGCTGAACCAGCGCCCTCACGCCGGCAAATCGCGCAGCTCGGCCGCGACCAGCTCCGGCGGGACGATGTTCAGGTTGACCCCGGCGCCCAACTCGAGGCCGGCCAACACCGTCAGCCGCGGCAGGATGTCGATCCGCCAGCAGAAGTGCTCGGAGCCCCGCGGCGCGGTCCGCACCCAGAGATTCAGCGGCGGGATGGCCCCGAGCCGCCGGGCCAGGCGCGAGAGCGCCTCGTGCACCATGCGGGCGCCCAGCGGCCCGTCGTCCTCGAATCGCATACGGGGGATTCGGGGCGCGATCATGAGCTGGAAGGGCACACGGGCACCGTACGGCGCCATCAACACGGTCTGGTCGTCGATGGAGACGATCCGCTCGCGCCGTCGGACCTCCTCCTGCACCAGATCGCCGAGCAGGTTGCCGCCCATCGTCCGCGTGGCATACGCGCCGAAGCGCTCGCGCTCGCGCGCGATCGCCGAGGGCACGAAGTCGAGCGCGTACAGCTGAGCGTGCGTGTGCGGCAGCGAGGCGCCGGCCTCGCGGCGCTCGTTGACGATCAGGTGCACGTAGGAGGCCTCGCGGTGGAAGCGCATCCGCTCCCGCCATACCTCGACCGCCCGCTCCACCTGATCGACCCGCAGCTGCGACAACGAAATCACCGGGTCCGGGGCATTGACGATCACCTCGTGAGCGCCGATCGCCGGCCCGGCCCAGAAGAGGTCGGGGTTGGCCTCCGGCTCGGGCAGCGGCGAATCCTCGCTCAGCGCCGGGTACAGGTTCGGCACCACGCGCACCGTCCAGCCGGGCGTATTCGGCGCGCCGCCGTTCGGGCGCACGGCGTAGACCTCGGGCGGAGTGCGGTCTTCGTGCCCCTCGGCGAACGGATCGGCCTCTCGCTCGAGCGCCGGCGCGGGCGGCGCGGTCAGCTGTCCTCCCGGCCGGCGAGCCCGGTCGCCGGCCACGATCGCCCGGAGGCCGGTCAGCGGATCGATCCGGACCTCAGGCAAGTAAAGCCCTCAATCGAGCGGCTTCTCCATCGCCACGTGCTCAATGCCCGCCTCCCAGAACACTCGCCCGCGGGGGCGGTAGCCCGCGCTCTCATACAGCTCGCGGGCGTAGGTCTGGGCGTGGAGCACGATCCGCCGGGCGCCGCCGCCCCGCGACTCCTCGTCGGCCGCGGCGAGCAGCGCGGTGGCGATCCCCTGCCGGCGGGCCGAGCGCCGGACCGCCAGGCGGCTGAACTGCGCGGTTGTCCCGACCAGCAGGATCCGGCAGGTGGCGAGCAGCTCGCCGTCGCGGACCGCCACCAGATGGATCCCCTCGGGGTCGCGGCCGTCGACCTCGTCGCGCTCGGGCACGCCCTGCTCGACGCAGAAAACGTCGTGGCGCAGCTCGATCGCCGCCTCCACCTCCTTCCGGCCGCGCGCGCGGCGGATCTCATACACGGCTGTGCCGGTCATCGCCCACAGCTTGCCACACGCGCACGGGCCCGGGGCGTCGGTCCACCCCGGCAGCGAACACCTGCTTTAATGAGCGTGCTACACCTCTTGGCCGGGTGCGCGCGAGGGGAGCATCCGTTTTGTGAGGGTAATCCTCGCCGTACACGGCCTCCAGCGAGACCGCCTGAGTCGCCTTGCAGTACCTCCGCGGCTCGCATCCCGAAACGCAACCTTCTGATCCGCATGGGTGATTCCACCCCTTTTCCTGAACCTGCCGCGATCGCGCGGGCGGAGCTCTTCACGCGCGAGCAGTTTGTCTACGAGGGCGAGACCCTCGAGGACGCGCTGGCCCCTGCCTCGGCCCGCCGGCGCGCGCTAGACGCTGCCCTGGCTGAGATCGAAACGGGGGCGGCCAAGCCGTCGATCGAGTGGCGGCGCAAGTTCTCCCTGCTGCTGGGGCTCGAGCGGCTTCTCTCCCAGGAGGAGCCGCACCTGGTCGACGGAACCGTGCTCTC
>JAFASQ010000558.1 GCA_019244395.1 Solirubrobacterales bacterium
GACGCCACCACGACCTGGTGGCGCAAGGACCGCCCGCTCGACAAGGTATTCGTCGATTTCAACCAAAACGCCCGCGACCACACGATCGCGAGCGCGTACTCGGTGCGCGGGAATCGCTACGGCAGCGTCTCGACGCCGATTCTGTGGGAGGAGCTCGACGACGTGGACCCGCGGGACCTGACGATCGCCACCGTGCCGGCGCGGTTCGCTCAGTCCGGCGACCCGCACGCGGGGATCGACGACGCGCCGTTCTCGCTCGAGCCGCTGCTCGAGTGGGCGGCGCGTTGAACGCCGACGCCGTAACCGCATCCAGCTCCGGGCCTCGCACGCTCCGCTTCTGAGATTCCATGGAGACCACTCCGCGCGCTCGGCAGCATCCACAGCCCGGCATCCGGCCGGGCTAACTGTGGGGCGGGTGCACGAGGAGCACGTCGCGGTGCGTGTGGTGGGAGACCGATGCGCTGACGCTCTGCCCGGTCAGGCGCTGGATCAGGTTTGGCTCGCGGGTGCCGACCACGATCATCTCGGCGTCGAGTTGATCGGCCAGCTGCACGATCGCGTCAGCCGGCTCGCCGACTGCAGGCTGATAGTCAGCCTCGATCCCTTGGCCTTCGAGGTACGCGCGAGCTGATTCGAGTTCCTTGGCGTGCTTCGCGGGCGGATCGGTGGGATCGATCGGGCCGGCCGACCGTCCGATGCTCATCATCACCGGCGTGACGCTGGTCACCACGAGCTTGGCCCCTAAGGCCTTGGTCAGCGTCGCGGCACGCTCGAGCGCCCGCTGCGACCCGGGGGTCTCATCGTAGCCGACCACGATCGTGCTCATCGTGTCTCCTCGCTCAGGCGGACAGGACCACGGAAGACGGCGCCAGCTCGGCCAGCTCCTGCGCATCTGGGACGCTCGGCGTCGGCTCGCTCCAGTGGATGGCCTCCTTATCCTGCACGATCCGGCGGTAGAAGAACAGGAGCAGCGACCCGACGAGCACGCCGATCCCGATCCAGAAGTCGGTCCAGGTCCCGTAGCCGTTCAGCTTGGGCGCGAGCGACCCGACGAGCAGGAACACCGCGTTCAGCGCGCACAGCACGCCCGCGATCGGCAGCCAGATGGCGCTGACCTTGATCGGACGTGGCCAGTTGGGACGGTCGCGGCGCAGGAGCAGGAAGGCGCTGAGCGCGAACACGTGGCAGAGGACGTAGCCGATGTTGCTCATGTAGAGGATGGCCAGGTTCGAGGTGATGAACACGACCAGGCACACGTTGACCACCAGGTCGACGGTCATCGCTCGGGCGGGGACGTGGAAGCGGTTGAGCACGCCGAGCTGCTTGATCGTCATGCCGGCGCGGGAGATGCCGAACAGCGCGCGGCCGGCGTCTGCAGTCGAGGAGGTCATCGACAACAGAAGGCTGGCGATGATGCAGATCGTGAAGAAGGTCGCGGCGCCGTGGCCGACGATCTGCGTCATGGCCTGCGTGTAGAACTGCCCTTCCGCGGTGGCGGCCGGAACCGCGCCGGTGACGCCGCCGAGTCCGAGCGGCACCAGGATGCACACGAACAGCTGGAAAGACGCTGCGCTGCGCAGCGCTCTTGCGGTGTCGCGCTGGGTGTCCCGGTACTCGGGCGCGAAGGTCGCGGCCACCTCGGTGCCGTACGTCGACCACGCGAGAATGAACATGTACACCATCGCCACCTTTAAGCCGCCCCAGGGTCCGGTGAACGTAGCGTGCACGTTGTGCGAATGCCAGTCGCCAGTGAAATAAGGGACGACGATGAACAGCGCCAGCGGGATCATCAAGAGGATGCCGCAGGCGTAGCTGAACCACACGGCTGGGCGTAGCCCGAACACGTTGAACATCCACACCGCGAGGATCGTCCCGATCGCGATGAAGTGGGGAAGACCGAGATGGTTCGAGAAGATCGTGACCGTCCAGGTGGAGTGAGGCCACCACTGTGCCTGTGCCAGGTCGCCGATGATCTTGCCGAAGATCGACAACACCACTGACCAGCCGATCCAGTAGCCGAAGGCCGCCAGCGGCCCGACCAGCGTGGTGTAGCGCCGCCAGCCCTCGTGCGCGTAGAGCGAGATGCCGCCGCTGCGGTTGCCGAACATCGTCGCGGGCTCGGAGTAGATCCAGGCCTGGAGCATCCCGAGGAATGCGGAGCAGCCCCACAGGATCATCGATCCGACGGCGCCGAAGATGCCTAGCGTGAATCCGAGGCTTCCCAGCAGGAAACCTGGGTTGCAGAGGGCGATGACGAATCCGTCCCACCATCGGAGCGTCTTGAGGAGCTGTACTTCCTCGACGGTGGCTGTGGCCAAGATGTGCCTCCTCTGCTCGTTCCGGTCGCGGTTTTGCTCAGTTTGCTGACTGCCCCAACGAACCGCCGCTCTTATACCAGTTTGTATAAAGCTGGTCAACAACTGTCAGCGCGTAAGATCGCTGCATCGTGCGGTGAAACGCTCGTGACCCAGGTCAGGCACGGCATTCAGATAGACGCTCAGGCGCCCCCGGCGCGCGCCGCCCCGCGCCCGGTCATCCTCGCTACGTTCTCGGTCCGGATCGACCCGCGGGCGGAGCGAATGGCCTTCGATAGCGCGCTCGAGGTCGGCGCCCGGCTGATCGTCGCCAACCTGATAATGCTGCCGCCCTATCCAGCCACGATCATGCTGGCGCGCGAGTACGCGACTTTGCCACACGAGGAGGACCTGGCCGCGGTCCGCGCCACCGCCGCCCGGGCCGGCGCGCTGGGGATCGCCACCGAGCTGCTGCGGATCTCGAGCCGGCGCCCGCTCGCGGCGCTGGTCGAGCTGATTTCCGAACGCCGCGCCTCGCTGGTCGTGCTCGGGCCCGACGTGCGGCGGACGCCTCGCTGGCAGCTCTGGCTGGCCGCCCGCCGGGTGCGTCGCCAGACCGACTGCCTGATGTGGATCGCGCCTGACGGCTAGCGACGGTCTACATGCTGGCTTGATCGAGTCTGTTCAGCCTGGGCCCGGTCGGAGATCTCGCGCATCGTCCCGAACCGGCCGGTGTAGAACAGGAGCGGCTCGTCGTCACGGTGGTCGATGTACTCGACCTCGCCGATCCACAGCACGTGGTCGCCCGCGCGATGCACATCGACCACCCGACATACCAGGTGGGCGATTGCGCCCTCGAGCAGGGGCAGCCCGTTCTGCCAGGTGAACGTTGGCTCCACCGGCGATCGCTTCTGCGCCGCGAAGTGCGCGGCGAAATGCTGCTGGGCCTGGGACAGGACGCTGATGCCGTAGCGTCCGCTGCGGGGCAGCATCTCGTTCATCTTGCACCGACCGAGCGAGACCAGCACCAGCGGCGGGCGGAGCGATACGGACAGGAATCCGTTGGCGGTCATGCCGTGGACGGTGTCGCGCTCGATGGTCGTGATCACGGTCACGCCGGTGGCGAAGCGGCCCATCACCTGACGGAATGCTTTAGCGGCCTGCTCGATGGCCGGCGCCTTCGGCGTCAGCCTGGCCACCCCGGTCTGGGGTGGGAGCGCGGCGCCCGGACGCTCGCGTTTGAGCGCGGGTCGCGGTGGCGGCATGAGGCCGGAGCTCTCGGTCGGGCGGGCGACCCGCGTGAGGCGTGCCACTCCCTCGCGATCGGTCACGGTGCTCACGATAGCCCTCTTGGTCAGGAGCGTGGCCGCGTCTTGTCCGGGTCGTAGAAGGGGAATCGGACCACGCGGGCGGGGATCCGCTTCTGGAGCCCGTCGAGCTTGCCGATCTCCACCTCGGTGCCGATCTCTGCGTACTGGACGGCCATCCGGCACAGGGCGATCGAGCGCTTCAGCGTGGGGCTGCGGGTACCGCTCGTGACCACGCCTACGCGGCGGCGGCCCACGTACACGCCGTCCCCGTGGCCGGCGATCTCATTGGTCCCCAGCTCCAGGCCAACCAGTTGCCTCTGCGGGTGCTCCCTGCGCTCGATCAGCGCGTCGCGTCCGATGAAGTTCTCCTCGCCCGCGAGCGCGACGGTGAAGCCGATGCCGGCCTCGAACGGGTCGACCTGATCATCGAACTCGTAGCCGGCGAAGATCAGCCCCGACTCGATGCGCAGGATGTCGAGCGCCTCGAGGCCGAGCGGCTTGATCCCGTACGGCTCGCCTGCAGCCCAGATGGCGTCCCAGACCGCGGGACCGTCGGAGGGATGGCACCACACCTCGTAGCCGAGCTCGCCGGTGTAGCCGGTGCGGGAGACGATGATCGGGATGCCGTCGTAGTCGCCGATCCGTCCGATCAGGAAGCGGAACCACTTGAGCTCCTCGAGGCTTGGCTGCGTGCGCGGCGTCCACACGATGCTCTTCAGCACCTCGCGGCTGTGGGGTCCCTGGACGGCCAGGTTGTGCAGCTGGTCGGTCGAAGGCTTGACGAACGCGTGGAAGCGCTCGCGCTGGGCCAGCTCGTGCAGCCAGATTCCGTCGTACTCGTCGCCGCCGACGAAGCGGAAGTTGTTGTCGCCCAGGCGGAATACGGTGGCGTCGTCGATCATGCCGCCGGTCTCGTTGCAGAGCGCGGTGTAGACGACTTGACCGACGGACAGCTTGCGGATGTCGCGGGTGACCGTCCGCTGCATGAGCGCCTCGGCGTCCGGACCCAGCACCTCCCACTTGCGCAGGGGCGAGAGGTCCATCACGGCCGCCTTCTCACGGCACGCCCAGTACTCGGCGATCGCCCCCTCGTTGTTGAAGCAGTGCGGCAGCCAGTAGCCGCGGTACTCGACGAACGATTTCGTGAGCTCCGAGGTGCGAGGATGGAATGCCGTCTCCTGGGTGAGAACCGGCGGCGCGTCGGCGGTCACCCGGTGGGCGATGGCCACCGAGAAGCGGTGCTCCTGCGAGTAGACGCGCACGTGGACATCTGTCACCTCCCAGCCGTTGGATGGATCGATGTCGTCGGGGCAGGCCGACGAGGCACACACGAGGTCGGTGGTCGCCCGCAGCAGGACGTAGTCGCCCGGACGTGACCACGGCTCATCGGCGAACATGAGCTGGCTCGAATCGAATGCCGTGTTGTAGAAGAAGTTGAGCGCGGCCCATCCCTTGCGAGGCGCGATCTCGAAGGGCCGCAGCGTCGCGTTGAAGTTGTCGGTGCAGTTGACATGGCCGGGGTAGCCGAGGTCCTCGTAGTACTTGGCCTGACAGGCCAGCGCGAAGCTGTCATGGCGACCGACCGTGTCCCGCACCACTTCGCACAGGGGGTCCATGTCGAGATCGAAGAACTTGGCGTACAGCCCCGGCATCGGGTAGGCGTTGCCCATCAGCGTGCGGGTGACGGTGGCGTCGAGGCCGCGCTCGAGGCCATTTTCGAGCTTGTGGCGGTGGAAGGCCAGGAAGTCCGAGCACTGCCG
>JAFASQ010000126.1 GCA_019244395.1 Solirubrobacterales bacterium
GCGCGGACCTGGCTGATGATGTTTATGTCCTGCTTGCGCACTCGCTGCATGAAGGCAAGCCGCTCGAGCAGGTCGCGGAACCCGGTGGCGTTGAGCACCACGGTCACCACGTCGGGGTGATCCGACTCGTAGCTGGCGACCAGCTGCCTAGCGAGGACCTGCTCGGCGCTGGCCTCGTAGGCCTCGAGCTGGCTTAGCCGGAGGCGGGCCGCGACCAACTGGTCATGGATCCTAACCAGCTCGGCGCGCTTGGCGGCGAGGTCGGCCTGGACGCGACCGAGATGTCCCGTCAGCGCAGCGATGTTGGCGCTGAGCTGGGCCATGCGGCGGGAGGCGACGCTCACGGCTCCCGACAGCGCGGTGATGTGCCCTCGGCCGGCGCCGATCCTCTGCTGGAGCTGGCCGATGCTCGCCGCGCGGGCTGGGGGCGGCGGCGAATCGACGCCCGCCCACGCGGCGCCGGTAACAAGCGCTACCAGCAAGGCGCACGCGGCATGGGTACGTCGCATCCGTCGAATCGGCATCGGTCCTCCGGCGGCCTCGGCGTTTGGCTGCGAGGCGCGCCCCTGTCTCCACCAGGGTCGTCAGGCCGCGGGCACGCTAACACGCGGCCCACCTTCGCCGTCGCCTCGGCGGCTCCTGCAATAAAACATGCAATTAGGAGGAATTCGCAGATCTGCACCGGATCGACCTGGGACGGACCGCTGATTACGGCGCTGTGGACGACGGGACGCCCGCCGACGCCCGCGTTGTGCCGGGCCGGCTACTCCCGCCCCACGCGCGACGCCCAGACCCGACCGGCGTCCCATGATCGTGGTCGCAGCTTGGGCTCCGCCGCTAGATGATTTTCCGGGCGCCGCGAGGTCGTAAGGCTGCCCAGTCGACTGACAGCGGACGTCGACTGACCGCGTTCCGCCCTAAGGTCTGGCCCAAGATGCTCGATACCAGCGAAAACCTGGAAGGGACCCACATACCGGCGACGGACCAGCTCGCCGGCGCCGCGATCGCCGCCCGCTCGCTCCGCCGGACGTTCAAGGGCGGAATCGAGGCGGTGCGCGACATCGACCTCACGGTGTCCGCGGGCGAGGTGTTCGGCTTCCTCGGGCCGAACGGCGCCGGCAAGACGACGACCGTGCGGATGCTCTGCACGCTGCTTCCCCCTACCGCCGGCAGCGCCACCGTCGCCGGCCTCGACGTCGTCGCAGATGCCGCTGAGGTGCGCCGGCGGATCGGCGTGGCGCTGCAGGAGATCGGGCTCGATCCCGTGCAGACCGGCCGCGAGCTGCTCGAGCTCCAGTGCGGGCTCTACGGAGTAACCGGGCAACGGGCGCGGGCCCGGACCCACGAGCTGCTCGAACTCGTCGGCCTGACCGAAGCGGCCGACCGGCGCACCAAGACGTACTCAGGCGGGATGAAGCGGCGGCTCGACCTGGCCAGCGCACTCGTCCACTCCCCCGGCGTGCTGTTTCTCGACGAGCCGACCAACGGCCTTGATCCCGCCTCCCGTCTGACGATCTGGGACGAGGTGCGACGGATCAATGCCGGCGGCGCCACTGTGTTCCTGACCACGCAGTACCTCGAGGAGGCCGACAAGCTGTGCGATCGCCTGGCCATCATCGACGACGGGCGGATCGTCGCCGAGGGCACTCCGGAACAGCTCAAGGCCGAGATGGGACACGACGTCGTGTCGGTGTCTGTCGAAGGCGGCAACGTGGCGGCGACCGAAGCAGCCCTCGCCGGGCTGCCCGGACTCGAGCGCGTGGTGGCGGAGGCCGACGCACTCGCCTTGTACGTGCAAGACGGAGCGGGCTCGGTCGCCGAGATCGTGCGGCGCCTGGAGCGCGATCAGATCCGGGCCGGCGCGATCTCTGTCGCACGCCCGACTCTTGACGATGTGTTCCTGAAGGCCACCGGCCGCAGGCTCGAAGGCCAGCAGCAGCCAGGGCAAGCAACGGAGGTGAAGTCGTGACCGAGGTCCTCCTCCTGGGCCGTCGCGCGACCCGCGAGATCATTCGTTATCCCGAGGCCACCATCCCCACCCTGTTCATCCCACTGTTCTTCCTCGTGGTGAACATCGGGCAAGTGTCCAAGACCTTTCCCAGCTCAACCCCGTTCCTGAAGGGGCAGGGCTACGTCGCCTTCCAGTTGCCGGTGTCGCTCATGTTCGCGGTGGCCACCGCCACGTCCGGTCTCGCGCTTGTCACCGAGATCGACCTCGGCTACTTCGACAAGCTGCTCGTCGCTCCGATCCGGCGTTCGTCGATCATCTTCGGCCGTCTGACCGCAGATCTCGCCCGCGGGATCGCGACATCGACACTGGTGTTGGTGGTCGGGATCGCGCTCGGGGCGCGTATCGAGACGGGCATCGCCGGAGCGATCGTGATCGTCCTCCTGTCGGCGCTGTTCGGCGTGGCTTACGCAGGCTTCGGCCTGCTCGTGGCGCTGCGGACGCGCAACGTCCAGGCGACCCAGTCGAGCTTCCTGCTGTTTTTCCCGTTGCTGTTCCTGACGCCGAACTTCGTGCCGTTCGATCGCCTCTCGCCACTGATGGAGACGCTGGCGCGGATCAACCCGGTGAGCTACGTGATCGTCGGGCTGCGCTCGCTCGTCATCGACGGCTGGGAACTCGACAAGATCGTCGTCGCCCTGCTCGTGATCGTCGCGATGGGAATCGTGCTGACCGGCTTGTCGCTCCGAGTGATCGCGACCTACGACCGCTGACGCGAGCTACGTTCATCCGTCGGAGACCGGCAGCAGGCGGCAGCGCCAGTCATCATGGCGGGACCAGGATTCGAACCTGGGAAGGCAGTGCCATGTGGTTTACAGCCACACCCCTTTGACCGCTCGGGAATCCCGCCGCGGCCTCTGAGTCTAACGTTGGTAAGTGAAATCGGCAGCTCTCTCGCCTAGAGCGCAGGCGGCGGTCTTGCCGGAAGCGGCCGACCTCGATCGACTTCGTACTCGGCGTATTTCGGACCTCCGAGCAGGATCCCGCTCCCACCGCCGAGAGCTAGCGCAGGTATGTACCAACGCCGGCCATCGCCAACATGGACGAAGAGAGCGTCGCAGCGCGTTGGGTCGAGACGTTTCACGATTCCACTCCAACTTTGGTTGCCACCGCGGGTCGCCAGCGTCACCTCCCAGCGCTTCGTGCGCCAGCACGTGCACGTCTTCACCTGCACGCGATCGATACGGTCAGCGAAGCGGCAACCAGATCGCAATCAGGGTCTGTGAAAAGGGGCACGTAGACCTGCGCACCCGCGGAGAACAGCCAGTTGATCGCCGAGAGCTCGCCGGCATCACCCTGGCGCCGCGGTGTCCAGGTCATTCCCATGGACAAGATCATACGTTCGCCCGCGGACGGAAAGCGCCTGGAAATTGCAACAATTCTGCGACAAAACGAGCGCGGCGGGTTGCTCAGCCGCCGCGAACGCGCTGCTTCGGCCGCCGCAGACGCGCTGCTCCAGCCGCCGCGACCCTCAGCCGCTGCGAACGCGCTGCTCAGCCGCCGCGAACGCGCTGAACGCGCGCGCGGCTACGACGCGTCCCGCAGACGCTGCGCCTCCGGCAGCGCCTCGAGCTTCTTGAGCGTGTGGTTCTCGATCTGCCGGATCCGCTCGCGCGTGACGTTGAACGCCCGCCCGACCTCCTCGAGCGTGTAGGGCCGCTCGCCGGTCAGGCCGAAGCGCATCTCGATCACCTCGCGCTCGCGCTCCGGAAGCGCCGCCAGCGCCCGGCGCAGGTTCTCGCGCCGCAGCCGTTCGCTCGCCAGCTCGAACGGGGATTCAGCCGTCTGGTCCTCGACGAAGTCGCCGAGCTCGGATTCCTCCTCCTCGCCGATCGGCTTCTCGAGCGAGACTGGCTGTTGGGCCATGCGCAGCACGTCGCGGACCTCACGCACGTTGGTCTCGAGTTCGGCGGCGATCTCCTCCGAGGTGGGTTCACGGCCGAGCTGCTGCACGAGCTGGCGCTCCACGTGAACGACCTTGTTGAGCTTCTCGACCATGTGCACCGGGATGCGGATCGTGCGGCCCTTGTCGGCGATGGCGCGGGTGACGGCCTGGCGGATCCACCAGGTGGCGTAGGTGGAGAACTTGTAGCCGCGCCGGTAGTCGAACTTCTCGACCGCCCGGATCAACCCCATCGAGCCCTCTTGGATCAGGTCCAAGAACGTCAGGCCCCGGCCCAGATACGACTTGGCGATTGAGACGACGAGCCGAAGATTCGCCTCGATCATGCGCTGCTTGGCGATCATGTCGCCACGCTCGATGCGCTTGGCCAATGCCACTTCCTGCTCCGCGGTCAAAAGCTGTACGCGCCCGATCGAACGCAGGTACAGCCGCAGCGAGTCGAGGCTCGGCTCCACCGTGAGATCGATCTCGACCTTCTTCGAAGACTGCTCGGCGCGCGGCTCAGACGCCGCCGCAGCGCTCGCCTCGACACTCGAGGCTTCGGACTTGGCCGGCCGACCGTCCGCCTCGACGACCTCTATCCCCTGGTCATCCAGGTAGGCATGAAGCTCCTGGACCTGCTCCTTGGTGACCTCCGACTCTTCGAGCCACGCCCGGATCTCTTCGAAGGTCAGGTATCCGCGCTCCTGCCCTTCCGCGATCAGTGGCCGCAGCTCCTCGAGCTCCACGATGGGAGCGTCGTCACTTAATAGGATCGTCGATTTGTCGCTCACTCGCCCCTGAGCTCCTCCTTAACCGCGTGCCGACACAAGTCCCCGGCCACGGGGCCCTCCGCCGACCCTCTCTCTCTGTCTCCCAAAATGCGCCGAGGAGGAGTGATACCACAATCCCCGCCGATGTCCAGGGATTTGGGGCCACGGCGGCCAGGGATTCACGACGCGCGGCGGCCCGGAGTCATCGGGCGCGGCGTTCATGGACCCGCTTGGGGGCCGGCCCCAGGGGCTACTCTGTCGCGCTGACTACCCTGTAGGTGACGCGATGACCTCCAATCTCTCATCGAGCGTCTCGATCACTGACGTCCAGGCCCGCCGGCCATCGGTTCAGCTGAGCCTTTCCCGCGTCGGAGTCACCGACGTGGAAAAGGTGATCCGCATCCGCCAGAACGGCGCCGAGCAGCTGTTCTCAGCCCGCTTTGAGTGCGTGGTCGAACTCGGGCCCAACCAGAAGGGCGCCCACATGTCGCGCTTCGAGGAGGTCGTCAACGACGCGATCGGCGAGGTCGTCCTCGGCGAGTCGACGTTCAAGGCCGAGACGCTGGCCGAGCACATCGCCCAACTCGTGCGGGCGCGGCAAGGCGCCCGCCGCGCGGAGGTCAGCATCGAGGCCCGGTTCCCCGAGCACAAGCCGGCCCCGGTCAGCGGCATCCAGACGCAGGAGCTGTACACGCTGCACGCTTCGGCGGTGTGCAGCGAGGTCGGCACCCGCCGGCTGGTCGGCGTCACCGCTCAGGGCATGACGGCCTGCCCGTGCGCGCAGGAGCTGGTCGCGGGCCACGCGCGCCAAACGCTGCAACACCAAGGATTTGCCGAGGACGACATCGAGCGCATCCTCGAGATCGTCCCCGTCGCCACCCACAACCAGCGCGGCCTCGGGACCTTGCACATCGGCTGCACGGAGCTGTGTGACGACGAGATCGACGCGGCCCCCCTGCTCGCGATCGTCGAGCACGCGATGTCCTCGGAGATCTACGAGCTGATGAAGCGCGCCGACGAAGCGCACGTGGTCGAGAAGGCTCATCGCCGTCCACGCTTCGTCGAGGACTGCGTCCGGGAGATGATCCGCGGCGTGGTCGACGCCTTCCCGCAGCTGAATGACCCCGCGTTCGTGGAGGCCCGCCAGGTGAACATGGAGACCATCCACCAGCACAACGTGGTGGCCGAACGCTTTGGCACGCTCGGGGAGATCCGCCGCGAACTGATCGAGGGCATCGCGCCGGCCCTCCATACCACCCGCCGCGCTTGGCTCGACGCCGTCCCGTATTAGTGCTCGCCTCCGCAACTACGGAGGAGACCACTGAGCCCCGGAGCCGCGCGTAAACGAGCATCGTGCGCGCCACCCTCCTCGAACGCCAGGGCGAGCCTCTTAAGACCCGCACCCTGCCCGACCCGACACCCGGGCCGGGGCAGCTTCGACTCACCATCGGCGCCTGCGGCGTGTGCCGGACCGACCTGCACCTGCGCGACCACGAGATCGAAGCCACCAAGCTCCCGATCGTGCTCGGCCACCAAATCGTCGCCCGCACCGAGGACGGGCAAAGAGTCGGGGTGCCGTGGCTGGGCTGGACCGACGGCACGTGCCGTTACTGCCGGACAAACAGAGAGAACCTGTGCATCAACGCGCGCTTCACCGGGCGCGACATCAACGGCGGCTATGCCGAGCTGACCGTAGCCGACGAGCGCTACTGCCTCCCCCTGCCTGACGAACTTGCCGACGAGGAGGCCGCGCCGCTGCTGTGCGGCGGGCTGATCGGCTACCGCGCGCTCCGCTTCACGAAAGACGCCGCCAGAGTCGGGTTATATGGCTTTGGGTCCGCCGCGCACATGATCGCCCAGGTCGCGATCTACCAGGGTCGCGAGGTGTTCGCCTTCACGCGTCCAAACGACGATCGCACGCAAAAATTCGCAACACGGCTAGGCGCAAAATGGGCCGGCGGCAGCGGCGAGAAACCACCCGAGCAGCTCGACGCCGCAATCATCTTCGCGTCGGCCGGCGAGCTCGTGCCGGAGGCGCTAGCGGCCCTCGCGCCCGGCGGCGCCGTGGTCTGCGCGGGCATTCACATGACTGACATCCCGAGCTTTCCCTACGAGCTTCTCTATGGCGAGCGAAGCGTCGTCTCGGTGGCCAACTTGACCCGTCGAGACGGCGAGGAGTTCATCGCGCTGGCGCCCAAGGTTCCGGTCCGGACCACGGTCAGCACATACCCGCTCGAGCAGGCCGAGCAGGCGCTCAGCGATCTCCGTGCCGGCCGCTTCGAGGGCAGCGCGGTGATCGTTCCTTAGTGGCCCTTCCCTCGGCGTCCCACTAGACCTACTACGCTGCATCTCATGCCCCTGATCCCGATGGTGATTGAACGGACCGCGCGCGGGGAGCGCGAGTTCGACATCTACAGCCGCCTGCTCAACGAGCGGATCGTCTTCCTCGGCACGCCGATCGACGACACGATCGCGAACCTGGTCGTGGCGCAGCTGCTGCACCTGGAGTCCCAGGACCCCGACAAGGACATCTCGATCTACATCAACTGCCCCGGCGGCTCGATCTACTCCGGCCTGGCCATCTACGACACGATGCAGTTCATCAAGCCCGACATCCAGACGATCTGCGTGGGCATCGCGATGTCGATGGGTTCGCTGCTCCTGACCGGCGGCGCCAACGGCAAGCGGTTCTCGTTGCCCAACAGCCGGATCCTCATCCACCAGCCCTCAGCCGGGTTCGAGGGCCAGTCGACCGACATCGAGATCCACGCGCGCGAGATCCTCAACATCCGCCAGCGGATCGACGAGATCTACGCGCACCACACGGGGCAACCGGTCGACCAGGTACACGTCGACATGGAGCGCGATCGGTTCTTCAAGCCGGAGCAAGCGGTCGAGTACGGGCTGATCGACCGCGTGATCGAGCATCATTGAGGACTTGGGGCCGCCTTCGGCGGCGTCCGTGGGGCCAGGCACCCCATCCGGACACTGATCGCGACTAGGTCGCCGGCGCGTCGCGAATCTGCCCCGGGCCCTGCTCGCGCCTCTCGGGCGACTCCGGCACGGTCGGCCGCGAAAGCGCCCAGAAGATCATCAGCACGCCGAACACGAGCATCCCGAGGCCCGTCCACAAGTCCACGTTGATCCCGGCCGCCTTGTTCTTGATCTCGTGCGATCCGAACAGACCAAGCGCGATCAGGATCACCGCGTAGAGGCAGAACAGCGCGCCGATCAGGCGGCGTATGTCGAACTTGTTCGCCGCGCTCGCCGCCTTGGCCTCGTCCTCCTCGCTGATCCCTTCGGGGCCGTCGTCTGCCTCGGTGCCGGGAACTCCGAATGGTTTATCGCCCGAACCCACTGTCCGCTCCTAGATGAAGATGATGTTCAGCACGATCACGCCGGCGATGGCAATGCCCCCGAGCAGCCACGGCGAGCGCCACCACAGCCGATCGCGCGGATCGGCGTTGACCTCGCGCTCGTCCGTTCGCGTGAGGCCCCAGACGAGCCCCCGCAACTCCTCCTCGGACTTGGGTTTGGTCACCAGCGACACCAGCACGAGCACGAGCGTGCCTACGATGAATGCCCAGATCGACTGCCAGAAGCTCGCGCTCAGCGCCGAGCCGAAGTGGAAGATCAGGTGGTAGGCCGCCAGCCGGTTGACGCCGTACGCCGTGGCCGTGCCCGCCACCAGGCTCCAGAAGCCGCCCCAAGCCGTCGCCCGCTTCCAGATCATGGCAATGATGAAGGTTGTGAACAGCGGCACGTTGAAGATCGAGAACAGCGTCTGGATGTAATTCATCATGTTCGAGTAGCCCTTGGCGATGAACGCCGTGGCTATCGAGATGAGAATCCCGGCGGCCGTCACCAGCCGGCCGGCGCGCAGATAGAACGCCGGGTCGCGGTCCTTCCAGAGGTAGGACTGGAGCAGGTCGTAGGTCACCACGGTGTTGAACGAGGTGACGTTGGCCGCCACCCCGGCCATGAACGCAGCCAGCAGGCCGGCCACGGCGATCCCGAGCATTCCCTCCGGGAGGTACCGCCCGATCAGGTGCGGGATCGCGGTGTTGTACTGATTGGCGAGGTTCTTGCCGAGGCCGAGGCCGCCCACGGTGGCCACCGCGATCAGGCCCG
>JAFASQ010000230.1 GCA_019244395.1 Solirubrobacterales bacterium
GCTGATGGGTTCAACATGGCCTACGGCGCAGCGGCGCCAGCGCCACCCTCGAGCTGAGCCGCGTCAGTGAGCTCGTCCCGCCCCCACACGTGCAGGGCGGCCGAGCCGGCGGCCGTCTGGACCGCAACGTCACCCTTCTACCTACACGATAACTCATCACTCGCCGACCTTCCGCCGGCCGAATTCATATTCACCCGGCTCTGACAAGGTCACCTCATCACTCGCGGGCTGGCGGGCCTCGAGTGATGAGTTGACCGGCATGTCTTTGGATGGGCCTCGCTGCGCTCGGCGTCCATGGGGCCGTTCCGCCGGGCGTCCTTGCCCGGCGGCTGCGACCGCCCGGCATCCCTGCCGGGCGTTCGGGGTGGTCAGGCTGGCCCCGCTCGACCTTCGGGCCCGGCTGCCCCGGCTCGGCGGCGCCCAAGTCCAGTTGTGACCATTTACCTCGCGATTGGGCACACGGTGGGCACGCTCGACGAGGGAATCAAAAGCGAAACCCGGGTGGACGACACGCGCGGGAACCAGGCGGCGTCACGGCGGCTCTGGATGACGAGCCGGAGCCGTGGGCGGGACTCGGACAAGCCCGGAGTGACCGGGACGTTCCCGAGACCGGGAGCAGGCACCACTCGCGGTAGGCGTGCAAGACGCACCTTTTGGCGCGGGATCGAGCTGGACCGACCTGGGATCTCGTGCGCGCCAGAGTCGTAGAGTTGGTTTCGTGGTGACGCCCGCTCCGAATGGTGGCGGCTGAGATGGCGGTGAAGGCCTGCCTGAACGGCGGGCGTACCCGTTCCGAGCACCCGGCGGTGCCGCAGACACCGGCCGAGCTTGCCGCCGACGCGATCGCTGTTCGCCGGGCGGGTGCGTTTGCCGTCCATCTGCACCCGCGCGATGCCGTTGGGGCTGAGACGCTGGACCCGCGCGCGTGTGACTCCGCGGTCGCTGCGATCCGCGCCGCGGTTCCCGGGATGCCTGTCGGACTCTCCACCTCGGAGAAAATTGATCCCGACCCGTTTGCGCGCGCGGCGGCGATCCGGGCGTGGCGCCGACTCCCCGACTTCGTCTCGGTGAACGTCTCGGAGCTCGGGTGGGCCGGAATCGTTCGAGCGGCAATGCACGCAGGCATCGGCGTGGAGGTCGGGCTTGCCACACCTGGCGACGCGGAAGAGTTCGCGCGCAGTCCATTCGTGCACCGAACCCTGCGCGCGCTTGTCGAGGTCGACGGTGGCGTCGAGGAAGCGCGAGCTACGGCGCAGCTCATACCCGACGGTCTGCCCCAGCTTTGGCATGGCTACGACGAGCGGACATGGGAAGTGGTCTCGGCGGGCGCCGCCGAAGGCATCGACATTCGGATTGGCCTTGAAGACACGCTCGTGTTGCCGGACCGTCGCGTCGCGACCGGCAATGCTCAGCTCGTCGCCGCAGCCGTGGAACTAACCGCTCGTGGTGACTAGCGATGATGCCGCCGCGATGCTGGAGCTCCACCGGCCAGCCGGCGAACCCGCCGACCAGTTCACGCGGGCCCTCGGCGGCGCATCGACTCCGATCGCAGCGTTACCGAAGCCATCTCCTGCGCCTCACAGCTGATCCGGACGGCCGGACGGTGCGTCTCACTGGTCGCAGCTGGAACCGCCACGTCCCGACCAAGCGCTCCTTCGTCGCCCATTGCGATACCGCGCTGGCCGCGCCCAAGCCGACGAAGGCAATCGTCCGCGAGGTACCCGTTTTGCTGTTCCGCGCCAGCCAGGGACAACGCCCTGGAAGCTCGTCGTCGAACGGAGGCAGGATCGAGACTCGGCGAAACCTCGCCAGCGAGCCTGTCCTCAGCCCGACGGTTCTTTCAGCGGCAGGCTTCGGGCCAGCATGCGGACCACCGCCGCGCGGAAGCGGCGATCAACCCGCAGTCTGACGCGCCCAGCAGCGGTCAGCTCATACCGTCGCCCCGACGCATCCCGCCAGCTGCGCAGCAGCCCATCCCGCTCACAGCGGCGCAGGACGTCGTGGAGGATCACCTCGCCGGCCGGTTGTCCATGCAGAACGCGGATTTGGTGGGCGGTCCGGCGCGAGCGAAGCGCACCACACGACACCGATTCCAAGACCGCAAACTCGACTACACCAAGCGCCTCGACCGGCTCCATTCATCAAGTCTACGGCGACACCCGGCCCATCCTGAGCGGCTTGGTGAGCGGCGCAGTCCGCGCAACCCAGGACTGACGCATGAGCCGCGAGATTCGCGCCGCATGCCTACGACGCCTACCGGCGGGCGGGCTCGAGATCCAGAGTTCTCCGAAGACGACGAATGCGGCTCTCGCGAGCCTTTCCGCGGCGTCGGCGCCTCGCCGACCGACTGCCTCGCCGGTCGCGTTCGCAATCGGACGCGAGCGGTAAGGTGAGCGCTGGCCGTGACCGCGACGGAGACGATCGAAGCTCGCGCAAATCTCGCCAATCCTCATCACGATCGGCGGTGGCTGATCCTCGCGCTGCTCGGGACCGCCCAGCTGATGGTGGTGCTCGATGCGACGGTCGTGAACATCGCACTGCCGTCGGCGCAGAAGGCGCTCGGTTTCTCCGACGCGAACCGGCAGTGGATCGTGACCGCGTACTCGCTTACGTTCGGGAGTCTGCTGCTCCTGTTCGGCCGCTTCGGCGACCTGTTCGGCCGCAAGCGGACGCTCGTGATCGGCCTGGTGGGGTTCGGAGTCATCTCGGCGATCGGCGGCGCGGCGCAGAGCTTCGGCGTGCTCGTGACCGCCCGCGCGTTTCAGGGCGCCGCCGGCGCGCTGCTGGCGCCCTCAGCGCTGTCGCTGCTGACGACCACCTTCACCGAGCCGCGGGAGCGGGGCATCGCGTTCGGGATCTACGGCGCGATCGCCGGCGCCGGCGGAGCCGTGGGCCTGCTGCTCGGCGGCGTGCTGACCGAGTACCTGTCGTGGCGCTGGTGTCTGTACGTGAACGTGGTGATCGCGGTGCCCGCCGTCTTCGCCGCCCTCGCGCTGCTCACCAATCAGGTTCCCGCTGAGCGCCCGCGGTTTGACATCCCCGGGGCGGTCGCGGTGTCGCTCGGTTTGTTCCTGATCGTCTACGGCTTCTCGCAGGCCGAGCCGCGCGGGTGGACTGCCGTCGAGACGCTGGGGTCGTTGATCGCCGGCGTGATCCTCCTGACCGTGTTCCTGGTGATCGAGCGCCGAGCCGCTCATCCCCTGCTCCCTCTGAGGATCGTGCTCGACCGCAACCGCGGGGGCTCGTACCTTTCGGTGCTCATCTCTGGCGCCGGCCTGTTCGGCGTGTTTCTGTTCCTCACGTATTACCTCCAGAAGACCCTCCTCTACAGCCCGGTGACGACGGGCTTGGCCTTCTTGCCGATGGTCGCGATGATCATCGTCGGCTCGACGACATCGAACGCGGTGTTGCTTCCTCGCTTCGGGCCTAAACCGCTGGTCCCGGTCGGGATGCTGTTGGCGGCGCTCGGCATGGTGATACTCGCGCAGCTGGGCGTGCACTCGACCTACGCGGGGCACATCCTGCCGGCGCTGCTCGTCACGGGGCTCGGGCTCGGGCTGATTTTCGCGCCGTCGATCAACACGGCCACGCTCGGCGTCAGCCAGGCCGACGCCGGCGTGGCGTCGGCCACCGTCAACAGCTGCCAGCAGGTGGGCGGCTCGATCGGAACCGCGTTCCTGAACACGATCGCTACGACCGCGGTCACGAGCTATCTCGCCGGCAAGGCGCTCACGCCGCTAGTGGCGGCGCAGGCCGCGGTGCACGGCTACACGGTTGCGTTCTGGTGGGCGGCGGGCATCTTCCTGGTCGGCGCGATCGTCGCGGGCACGTTGCTCCGGCCGGGCGCGGCCGTGGCCCTGGCGGAGGCTCAACCGGCGGTGGCGGTGTGAGCGCCGCCGTAACGATCTCCGCCTCCTACGGCGCGGGTGGCAGCTGGGTCGGGCCGGAGGTGGCCGAGCGGCTCGGGTGGCGGTTCGTCGACCGGGCGATCCCCGTGCAGGTGGCCGAGCGCCTCGCCGTCCCGGTCGAGCACGCCCACAGCCACGACGAAGCGGCGGCGCCGCGGTTCACACGGCTACTGGCTCGCCTGCCGAACACGAGCGGCGTGGTCGTGCCCGAGGCGACGTCCCCGGCGTTCTGTCGCGAGACCGAGCGTCTTCTGATCGAGGCTGCGGACGCGGGCGACGTGGTCGTGCTGGGACGCGCAGGTGCGATCGTGCTGCGCGACCGGCTTGGCACGTTCCATGTGCGCCTTGACGGACCCGCGGAGCCGCGCCTGCTCCAGGCGATGCGCCTGGAGGAGATCGACGAGGACGAGGCCAGGCGACGGCAGCGAAACTCCGATCGCGCCCGGATGGAATACGTCAAGCACTTCTACCGCGCCGACCCGCGCGATCCCCGTCACTACCACATGGTTCTCGACTCGACCGCGGTGCCGCTGCCGACCTGCGTCGAGCTAATCGTCACCGCCGCTCGGGCGTGCGGTTCTTAGGGGCAGTCGTTTACAGGTGAAAGCGAGGGCGGGACTGCGACCGCCCGCCCGCTCTTGTCTCGCTGCCGGTGGCGAGAACTCGCTGGCGCGGAGCACATGACGCTGTTGACGGGGCCGCAGGCAGGCTCGCGCCTGAATGCACGCGGGCAGTTCTGCCTCCGGACCGCTTGACTTCGCCGCTCGTGCCCGAATAGGTGTGACTCCCTTCGGCGCCCAGTCGCTTAAAGTGCCCCGGGATGTCATCCGAGGAAGTCGACCAGTACCTGCGGGCTATCGAGGAGCCGAAGCGGAGCACTCTTCAGACCCTGCGCCGCACGATCCTTGAGGTCGTCCCGGAAGCGGACGAGGTGATCTCGTACCGGGTTCCAGCTTTCCGCGTGCACGGTAGGACCTTCGCCGGCTTTGCCGCCTTCAAAGATCATCTGAGCTACCTGCCGTTCAACGGCTCGGTCCTCGGCCAGCTTGCCGATCAGCTCGAGGGCTATACGATGACCAAGAGCGCTCTGCATTTCCCCGTGGACCGGCCGCTGCCGAAGGGCCTAGTGAAGAAACTCATTGCAGTGCGCCTGGCGGAAGCCGACGGGGGTACGCGCTAAGCCGCGCGCGGCCGGTCACTGTGGTGCGTCGCCGGGGGGCGTCCCTGCTTTTCGCAGATCCCAGTGCACCGAGAAGTCTCCGGTCTCCCCGGCCTCGGGTGGGCCTGCCACACCGGATGACTGCACGGGGCGAGCGCGCAAGTCCAGCACGGACCACGCCGGCGATCCTCTAGTCACCACAGCGCTCGCCCGCTGCGCGCCGGCGGGCATACGAATGCGAAGCGTCCGGCCGAGGCTCGGTTTCCCCGCAGCGCAGGGACGAGCAAGACACGGGGTCGTCTACGGGCGGCACATCGGGGGGACTTTCCAGGCTTGTGCTTCGATCCGGCCGTTGGCTCTCGCGTTGCTAAGTTGCCCTCGTCGAGGGTGTCGGTCTCGCAGCCGAAGCCATCGATTCGCGTCGGCGAACCCCCGATGTCTAAGCGATGGGCGTTGCCGGCGCCGGTGTGAATCGAACGCAAAGGAGGCGCAATGGATCATCGGACGATCGACTTGGCCCTGGTGATCGACACGTTCTTGCTACTGCTGATCGGGATCGGCCCCAAGATCGCGCTCGTCCCGTTCGTCGAGACGACCGCGGGGATGGACAGCGCCACGAAAGCCCGAGTCGTCCGCAAAATGCTCGTCACGGCGAGCGTGGTTGCGGTCCTTTTGATCTTCCTCGGGGAACTCCTGGCCAGACTGCTCCATTTCTCCACCGGATCGCTTTCGATCGCCGGCGGCATCATCCTCGTGATCATCGCCGTGAGCATGGTGCTTCGTTCCGACGACCCCCATCACGGTCCGGTGGGGGAAGAGCGCGATCCGATGCGGGTCGCGGTGTTCCCGCTCGCGATCCCGTATCTACTCAATCCGGCCGGCATCGTCATGCTCGTGACGATCTCGGCCGAGGCCGACTCAGTGGCGGTGGTCGCACTGGTGCTCGGACTGCTCGTCGTCGTGCTGGCGCTCGACGTGGCGGTCTTCCGCTGGGCCAACCACGTGAGTCAGCGGATGGACGCCAGCAGGATGCTCGTGACCGAGAAGGTGTTCGGCTTTCTGCTGGCGGCGCTGGCGGTCCAGCTCATGCCGGACGGGCTTCACAGCGTCGGGGTCATTCACCTTTCCGGCCACTGATCACTCGTCGCGAGGCGCCAACGGTGGCGGGCCGTCGGACGCGTCCTATGTCGGGTAGGCAGAGCAGGGCCGATGGTCACGTGCTGCTTCTTGACGACTAAGCGGCCGCGACGCCCTCGCGGCCGCGTTTCTCGGTGGCCGATAGAGCCGATGGTCTCGAGACTGGCCCTCGGGCCGGTTGACGCGTGCTAGGCGGACGAGAGATGCCGGCTTGTCATCGGTGAGTGTGTAACTGGTTCGTGCCTCGGGGTGGTGCCTGTCCCGCGCGGGCGAACATCACCGCTGCGGTGAGACTGACGGCGGCGGCTAGGATCCAGGCGAAGATGAGCCGCCAGCTGGCCAGGTCGCTCACCACACTGGCGACCACGAAGCCGCTCGCTCCGGCCGCCGCTCCGGCCGCGCTCCAGGCCGCCACGGCTTGCCGGCGTTGGCGCCCCTCCGCCGTGATCGTGGTCAGCAACCGCAGCGCCGAAGGGACCCCGGCCCTCTTGCTACCGAAGCACACCTCGTCACCCGCCACAACCGGCTACCTACCCACCGACAACCCCCGTCATCCAGTGCCCGATCGCGCGCGCCCGGACCATGACTCGCCGCAACTTTGTCGCGGCGCACCTGCCCGAACACCGCAAGGTCCCGAACGTCCGTCGGAATCCGAGGGTGGCCATTTCCGTGGAGGCCGGTACGCGCAACGAGATGGGGCTCGATGAGTACATCGTTATCCATGGCAGCGCCCTCCGGTGGTGTTGCCTTGGTGATCGACGCTCGAGACGGGTCCGTCGCCCGTCCTAGCAGCGGCCGCTGGTGGCGGCCGCGACCGAGCAGGTTGATGAAAGTACCCGGATCGGTCCGCTGGGGTAGTCGAGCTTGAACGTGACCGCCGGCCCGTCGCTGGTCGCACCCCCGGCGAGCACTGTGACGAGCTCGGCCATGTAGGTTCCGGCAGCGAGCCGGCGGCCGGCGACGTGGAGGTTCCAGTCGATCTGCGAGCGGCCTTTGGGGTGGCTCCCGAGCGCTACCGCGCCGAGCAGGCGTCCGCCGCGGGGGCCGAGCTTGGACACGAGCAGTTCGAGCGTGCGGGGCTTGCGCAGCAGCGCGATCACCTTACCCTGACGGGTGATCGACAGCGCATGCGGGCCGCTCACGGTCGTGAGCTGCTCGGCGAGCGTTCCGGCGGTGTCTGATCCGACCGCGATGCAGTCCGTGGCCGCTGGGCAAGAGATCCCGTTGAGACTCGCGGCGATCGGGGTCCCACTCGAGCTCGTTGGGGTGGGGATGGTCATTGTCGACCAGCCGCCGGGCGGGGAGGCGCCGTCGTAGAACTCGGCCAGGGTGACGAACGTGCCGGCGAAGTCGTTGTCTTTGCCAACGGCAATGCACCTCAGCAGATCTCGCGCCGCGACCGGCCCGGCTGGACACGAGACGGCGCCCAGCAGGCTGCTGTTCTTACCCGGGCTGGGGGTGGTGAAGAACGACACGCCGAGACCGGTGGGATTGATCAGGTTGGCGAGCGTGAACTCGCCGGCGAGGTTGAAGTTCTCCCCGACCACGGAGCAGGCGGTGGCGGAAGTGCACGACGTTCCTGCGAACGACGCACCGGTGCTGTTGTTGGCGATCCCGAACCCGGCCGACCACCGGCTGCCGTTCCAGCTCTCATACAGCGGGCTCTTGCCGTTGCCTCCGACTGCCAGGCAGGACGTCGCCGACGGGCACGACACCGAGTTCAGGGTGTCGAAGATCGCCCCGAATGGGTCCTGTGTTGCCTGCAGCGCCCAAAAGCTGCCGTTCCATAGGTAGGCCAGGGTGTGCTGGATGTTGGAGCTGTCGCTCCAAGAGCCGACGGCCATGCAGTTACTGGCCGACGTGCACGACACCGAGTTGAGCGTGCTGAACACTGCCGGGCCGGGCTTCAGCAAAGCCGGCAGCAAATTCCATGTCTTCCCATTCCACAGCTCGGAGACCGCGAAGCCGGACACCTCGCCCACCGCCAGGCACGAACTCGCCGACGTGCAAGAGACGCCGTTGAACAGCGTGTTACTGGATGAGAACGCGGGGTTCGTTGGCTGGATCGTCCAGCTGGCGCCGTTCCAGCGCTCCGCCAGCGCTTGCACCGGATGCGGGAACGATGCCGAAGTACCCACCGCGGTGCACGCGTTAGCCGCCGTGCACGACACCGCCCTGAGATCCCCGGTCGCGCCCGGCGGGTTGGGCGTCGGGGTGATCGACCAGCTCGGGCCGGGCGATCCGGGGGGCCTCCCAACGACCGTAGCGGCGCCGGCCGTCGGCGCCAGCGCGAGCACAGCCAGCACGGCCAGGACACCGCCGAGCCCCGCTCGCCGCAGCTGGGCGAACCGCGGCGGGCGCGTGATCGTATGAATGCTCATGAAGCTCCTCCTCACTGCAAAGGCTGGACGTGTTCAAACTGAGTACGGCCCGTTGCCGCGAACGGTTCGCCGGCCGACAGCTGTGTGCGATCGTGACGCTGCCATCGACGCTTTGCGTCAGGAGCTTTTCCTGATGTGTGGTGCTTCTGGTGTGTCAGGCTTTGTGTGTGGTGGCGGCGTCCGGTTTTGAGATGCACGGCGCGGTTGGCGGTCGCGGGCCGGTCGGGCTGATTGAGCGTGATCGGGAGCTCGCGGCGCTGGACGGGTTGTTGGAGGCGGCATCGGGCAGCGACGGAGGCATTCTGTTGCTTGAGGGGCCGGCGGGGATCGGCAAGAGCGCGCTGCTCGCGGCGGTGGCCGACCGGGCTCGGGTGGCGGGAATGCTGGTGTTGAGCGGTCGGGGTGGGGAGCTCGAGCGCGAGTTCGGCTTTGGGCTGGTGCGTCAGTTGTTCGAGCGGAGGCTGGCGACTATTCCCGCGTCCCGGCGGCGCACGCTGTTGTCCGGTGCGGCGCGGTTCGCGGCGCCGGCGCTCGACCTCACCGCGGCGACGCCGCAAGAGCTGCCACCGACACCCGATCCGTTCTCGGTGATGCACGGGCTTTACTGGCTGACGTTGAACTTGGGCGCGGAGCAGCCGGTGCTGGTGTGTGTTGATGACGCGCATTGGGCTGATGTCCAGTCGCTGCGATGGCTCGTGTACGTGGCGCGGCGCTTGGAGGGGGTCCCGGTTGCGCTGGTGATCGCGGCGCGTCCCCGAGAGGCTGTCGGGGATGCGGCGGGTGAGGTGCTTCGCCGCGTGACGACGTCCACCTCGTTCGCGCCACCTCGCAGGAGACATCGGTGTCGATCCATCTCCCGGCCAACGACACCGGCTGCGTGTGGCGCCACAGCTACGACGAGCAGACCGGGAGGCCAGCCCGTTTCGACCGGGGTACGTCAACGCGGAGTGCTTCAACGGCAACGAGCCGATGCCCGCCGTCGAAATGGAGGGCACTGACGGTCGACCGCCTGTTAGCCCGCAGGGCGGTACCGGACATCGGTGAACGGCCAGACGGTGGCGAGCCAGTTCGCGACGGCGTCGTGCAGCGGC
>JAFASQ010000381.1 GCA_019244395.1 Solirubrobacterales bacterium
GTGACCGCCGAGGACGAGCGACTCGAGGAAATCCTGCCGCTGGTGGCGCGCCACGACGCGGCCGTGATCGGCCTGGCCAACGACGAGACCGGGATCCCCGAGACGCCCGCCAAGCGCCTCGAGTGCGCGCGCAAGATCGTCTCGGCGGCCGCGGATCACGGGATCGCCGCGCACGACGTGGTGATCGATCCTCTGGCCATGACCGTCGGTGCCGATCCGGAGGCGGTCCGAACGACGCTGAGGACGATCAGCCTGATCCGCGACGAGCTCGGCGTCAACATGTGCCTGGGCGCCTCCAACGTGTCGTTCGGGCTGCCGGACCGGCACGCGCTGAACGCGGCGTTTCTGCCCATGGCGATGGCAGCCGGGCTAACCAGTGCGATCATGTCCACCGCGCGAGGAGTCGTGGACGCCGTGCGGGGGAGCGATCTTTTGCTGGGCCACGACGAGTGGGGCGCGAACTGGATCGCTGCCCACCGGGCGCGGCAGGCGACGGTGGCGCAGGGAGCCCCCGTGCCGTGAGCGGCGTATCGCCGCAGCGGCGCGGCAGGCTTTCGCTTGCGGGCGACGGTGGGAACCCGGCGATGCCGGCGCCCGCCGAGGCGGCGGGACTCCCGACGGCCGCCGACGGGACCGGTCGGGTCCGCCTGCGGTTCCTCCCCGAGGGCGCCGAGGTGCGCGTTCCCAGCGGTACGCCCGTGTTCGACGCCGCCAGCTGGAACGGGATCGCGATCGACTCCACCTGCGGTGGGCACGGGACGTGCAAGAAGTGTCGGGTGCGGATCGTCTCCGGCGATGTCCCGGTCGGGCCTCTGGATCCGCGGGCGTTCAGCGCGGATGAGCTGAGGGAGGGCTGGCGACTGGCGTGTCGTGCGTCGGCCCGCGGCGATCTCGTGGTCGAGGTACCGCCGCTTCAGACGCGGCCCAAGGCGGCGCTGGCCGGCGTCGGTCGCCACGTCATCCTGCGCCCGGCCGTGCAGAAGCGCCACCTGGTGCTGGAGGAGCCGTCGATGGATGACCAGCGCTCGGACCTCCAGCGCGTTCTCGACGCGCTGGATGACCTCGAGCCGCACGCATCGATCGAGGTTCTGCGCTCGCTAGGCGGAGTCCTGCGCGGATCGGGGTTCGATGTCACGGCGGTGGTGGCCGACCAGGAACTGATCGACCTCGAGCCGGGCGACACCACGGCCCGGCGGTTTGCCATCGCCTTCGACCTCGGCACCACGACGGTGGTGGCCACGCTGCTCGACCTGGAGAGCGGGCAGCCCGTAGCCGTGCGCTCGCTGTTGAACCGCCAGCAGCCGTTCGGCGCTGACGTGATCACGCGGATCTCGGCCACGATGATGGATTCGGAGGCGCTCGGCGAGCTGCGCACGCGCGTGCACGAGACGCTCTCGGAACTAGTTGAGGAGGTGTGTGCGGAAGGGGCGATCGAGCCGCGCGAGGTATACGAGATCACCGTGTGCGGCAACGTGACGATGATGCACCTCGCGCTGGGGATCGACCCGGAGCCGCTGTCGATGGCGCCGTTCGTGGTCTCGACGCATTCGTTTGACGAGGTGCGTGCGGGGGACTTCGGGCTTTCCGTGCATCCGCGGGCGCCCGCATTCGTGTTCCCGTCGCTGGGCGCGTATGTGGGCGGGGATATCGTGGCGGGGATGCTGGCCACGGGGCTGACGCGCGACCGGCGGCTGCGGCTGTTCATCGACGTCGGGACGAACAGCGAGATCGCCCTCGGCTCGCACGAGCGGGTGCTGGCCACCGCCGCGCCCGCGGGCCCTGCGTTCGAGGCCGCACAGATCAGATGCGGGATGCGGGCCGCGCCGGGTGCGATCGAGGGCGTCAAGGTGTCGGTTTCCGAGGGCTCCGTCGATCTAGACGTGATCGCGGATGAGGCGCCGGCCGGCATCTGCGGGTCGGGTTTGGTCGACGCGGTGGCGGAGCTCATCCACTGCGGTCTGCTCGACCACTCCGGACGGTTCATCCCAGACGAGGATGCCCGTCGATTGTTCCCGAGGCTGAGCGATCGGCTGACCAAGATCGGGCAGGAGCGGGTGTTCGTGTTGCACTGGCGAGACTCGGGGGATCCCGAGCGTTCCGTGTTCCTCTCCCAGCGTGACGTCCGCGAGCTCCAATTCGCCAAGGCCTCGATCGCCACCGGGTGGAGCATCCTGATGAGATCGCTCGGCGCCCAGTCCGAAGACGTGAGCCAGGTTCTATTGGCCGGCAGCTTCGGGGCGTACCTGACGCCGTTGAGCGCCGTGCGGATCGGGCTGGTTCCCCGGATCGCGCTGCCGCGGATCGTGTCCGCCGGCAACGTCGCCGGCGAGGGGGCCAAGATCGCCGCGCTGTCGGTGCGCGAGCGGGCCGAGGCGCATTCGATCCTGCGCGAGGTCGAGTACGTCGAGCTGTCGGGTCGCGCGGACTTCAACGACATGTTCGTCGACCAGCTGGCCTTCCCGGGATGAAGACGGTGGTCGCATGCGGAGCCTTGGCGCTCGACGTACGCCGGATCGCCGAGCGCCGGCGCTGGGACCTGAAGGTGGTTCCGGTGTCGGCGCTGCTGCACAACCATCCCGACCGCATCGACGCTGCGGTTGCCGCGCTATCGGCCGCCCACGACGTCGTGGCCGTCGCATACGGCGACTGCGGGACGGGCGCCGCGCTCGACGGGTTCCCCCGCCTCGAGGGCGAGCACTGTTACGACGTGTTCGCACGAGCCGAGGTGCGGGCCGCCCTCGAGGAAGAGCCCGGCACGTACTTCCTCACCGACTTCCTGGCTCGGACATTCGAGCACACGGTGTGGCGGGAGCTCGGGCTGGATCGCTACCCGGAGCTGCGCGAGGACTACTTCCGCCACTACAGGCGGGTGATGTGGCTGGCCCAGCGTCCGATGCCGGCGACGCGGGACGCTGCCGCCCGCGCCGCGGAGCGGCTGGAGCTGCCCTTGGTCGTCCGCGAGGTGGGCGTGGACGGGCTCGAGCGCCAACTCGAGCGGCTGCTGAGGCCGACCGCGGCCGTCACGCCCGAAGCGCACTGAGCACGGCCACGCCGAGGAGCATCGTGCACACGCCGAACGTGCGCGTGCGGGTCAGGCGCTCGCCGAACAGGAAATAGGCGGCCAGTGCGGCCAGGCCACCGACCTGCGAGGCGAGCACGGCGGCCACCGCAATGCCGTGCCGGGCGCCCGTGGTGTAGGAGTAGAAGCCGAGCACCTCGCAGAGGCCCGAGGTCACCACCAGCGGGACGGCCGCCCGGGTGATCTCCAGGCGGCCGGTGAGCGCGAGCGGCAGGGCGACGGCGACCACGCCGATCGCCCGAGCGGACAGGACGACCCACGACACTGGTAGCTCGGCCCCGGCGCGCGCCGTGGCGTAGAGGCTGGCGCCGAAGGCGAGTGCGGCGGCCATGGCGAGGAGCACCGCGTAGGTCGGGTGAGGTGGGCGGCGTGACACGGATTGGCCTCGCCAGCCGGCGGCCGGGGAGTCGGCCTGCCGGCGCGTGGCCTCGGGCATCGACGCCAGGCACACGCCGGCCACGATGGCCACCAGCGTCACGCCGATGCCCGGCGCGAGCGGCTCGCCGGCCACCAGCGCGATCACGGCAGCAACCGCGCCCTCCGTCGACACCAGCGGGGCAACCAGCGCGACCTGCCCGACTCGCAGGGCGCGGTACGTCAGCACGAGACCTCCGACGTTGCCGGCGCCGGACGCGGCCAGCCATGCGGCCGACCCCGCGCCGAGGCGGGCCGGCACCCCGCTCAGCGCGGCCGCCGGCAAGGTGATCAGCAGGCCGACGAGCATCATCCAGCCCACCACCGAGGATGGATTGATCAGCCGGCTCGAGCGCGAGGAGCACAGCGTGCTGAGCGCCCACGCGGCGGCCGCACCGAGCCCGCCCAGGATCGCGATCACGCGACGTTCACGAAGGACAGTCGGATGGACATGACAGCGATTCCTGACGCATGGTGCCGGGAATTCTTTCGCGGGGCGCCCGCCGCTACGGACCGGCCGGCACGTCGTGCGCGGGGGCGTTCCATCCGAGAGGGGCTGACGGCCGGCGCGACGGAGGCGTCAGGACGAACGGCCGTCGTCGATCGCCTCTGACAGCAACGTCGCCACATCGACCACGCGCAGCTCCGCGCCGGCGCCCTGCACGCCGTCGTCGAGCATCACGGTGCAGAACGGGCAGGCCACCGCGAGCGTGCCGGCGCCCGTAGCGGCGGCCTCGCGTACGCGTTCCTCGTTGATCGGCTTGGCTCGCTCCTCCATCCACATATGCGCGCCCCCTGCGCCGCAGCAGAAGGTCTGCTTGCGTGAGCGGCGCATCTCCACGGGTTCGCCGACCGCGGACACGATTTGACGTGGCGCCTCGAGCACGTCGTTGTGGCGGGCCAGATAGCAGGAGTCGTGGTAGGTGATTTGCTCGGTGGTGGCCTGACTCGGCTTGATGCGCCCGTCCCGGACGAGCCTCGAGAGCAGCTCGGAGTGGTGGACGACCTCGTAGTCGCCGCCGAAGTCGGGGTACTCGTTGGCCAGCGTGTTGAAGCAGTGCGGGCAGCCCGTAACGATCTTGGTAATCCCGGCCTGGTTGAGGGTCTCGACGTTCTGCTCGGCGAAGGCCTGGAACACGTACTCGTTGCCGATGCGTCGTGCGGGATCGCCGGTGCAGCTCTCGCGTGGGCCAAGGATGGCGAAGTCGACGCCGGCGCTGCGCAGGAGCTTCGCGGTCGCCTGCGCCGTGCGCTGGGCACGTTCGTCGAACGACGACGCGCAGCCGACCCAGTACAGGTACTCGGGCGCCGGATCGCCTGGCTCGAGGACCTTGATGCCCAGGCTCGCCGCCCACGCAGCGCGCTCTGACTGTGGCCTGCCCCACGGGTTGGACGCCCGCTCGACGTCGCGGAGCATCGGCTCCGCCTCGGCCGGGAAGCTCGCGTCGACCATGACCAGGTGGCGGCGCAGGTCGACGATGTGATCGACGTGCTCAATCGAGACCGGGCACGCCTGCACGCACGCGCCGCAGGTCACGCAGTCCCACACCATCTCGGCCGGAACCGCCTCGGGGACGAGGGGCGCATCGCTGTTCTGAGCGAGCACTAGGTCGCGCAGGCCCATGATCACGAGCTTGGGAGAGAGGACCTTGCCGGTGGCGAAGGCAGGGCAGGCATCCTGGCAGCGACCGCACTCAGTGCACGAGAACGTGTCGAGGACCTGCTTCCAAGTCAGCTCGGGCGCCTTGCCGGCGCCGAAGCGCAGGTCCTCCTCGGGGATGTCGGGGTCGTCGAACTTGAGCGGTTCGAGCCGCCCGCCGGCCCGGGTGCGCCCGAACCAGACGTTGATCGCGGCCACGAAGATGTGCAGGTGTTTGGAGTGGGGGAGGTAGGCGAGGAAGGTGAGGATCGTCAGTACGTGAATCCACACAAATGCCCGCTCGAGGACCCGCGTCGTTTGGTTGTCGGCAAATAGGTGCGAGAGCGCGTTGGAGACCGGCGCCCACGCCGCCGGCCATTCGTTCAGGTGAAGGGCGATCCGAGTCGCGTGCCAGAGGAGCAGGCTGATGACGATCGTGGCGATCAGGGCGAGGATCAGGTCCGCCTCGCCCAGGTGGCTGCCCTCGAAACGACGCGGGCGCTGCACCTTGCGGATCCACGCCGCCGCGATCACGCCGGCCAGCACCAGCACGCAGAAGATGTCGACGAGCAGGGTGTACCAGCCCTGGTGGCCGAGCCAGGGCAGGGTCGAGTGCTTGTCGATCACGCCGATCAGCGCGATCACGATCGTGGGCGCGAGTACCAGGAAGCCCCAGAAGATGAACGCGTGCATCAGCCCTGGCCCGACTCGCTGAAGCAGCTTGCGCTGGCCCAGGACGATCGTCGCCTCGTTCCGAGCGCGCCGCCCGACGTCCCCGGCGCGCTGGTCCCTTTGCGCTGGTGCGGCGCCGCGCACGAGGTTCGCCAATAGGCGCACGCGAGTGACGAACAGGGTGCCGCTGACGGCGACCGCGGCGGCAAGCACTAACGCCGAGACGAGCGCGGCTATCCGCCCCTCGTTCTGCGGATCTCGGCCGAGATGGCCGGCACCACCTCGTGCAGGTCGCCGATCACCACGTAGTCGGCATTGGCGAAGATCGACGCCTCGCGATCCGGGTTGATGGCCAGGAGCTTCTTGGCTCCCTTGCACCCCGCCATGTGCTGGGTGGCGCCGCTGATCCCGCAGGCGATGTACAGCGACGGCGAGATCTTTGTCCCGGTCTGCCCGACCTGGTCGGTGTGGGGGCGCCATCCGGCGCTGGTCACGGCCCGCGAGCAGCCCACCGCGCCGCCGAGCAGGTCAGCCAGTTCTTCGATGATCACGAAGCCCTCGGCCGACCCAACGCCGCGGCCGCCCGACACCACCACGTCAGCGTCCGCGAGCGACACGCCGGCGCTGACCGCCTCCAGACGCTCGGACATTCTCGTCTGGGCCTCCGGAGCTGGGCCTACGAGTTCGACCTCCACCCCTGTGGTATCCGCCGCGACGGCGTGGGGAGCGACCGTGACGAGGGCCGGCGAGCCGTGCAGCCGCGCCTCCTCGAGCAGGCTGCCGCCCCACCGGACACGAGTCACCGTGAGCGGGTCCCCCGGGGCGACCGAGACGCAGTTCGCTGCGAACGGCAGATCGAGCTGGGCAGCAACGTGGGCAAGCACTTCGTTGCCGCGCTCCGAACCTGGCGACAGGACGGCGCCCGGCGCGCGCTCCCGGATCAGTTGGGCGAGGGCGCTGGCCCAGCCGTCCGGCGAGTAGCCGTCGGCGTCGTCTATTCCGACCGCGTGCAGCTGGTCGCCGTCGAGCCCGCGCGCGAACGCGAGTGCCTGTCGAAACAGCTCGTCGTCGGATCGCTCGGCGAAGAGGAGGACCATCGCGCTACACCAGCCCCAATTCATGCAGAACACCGACCACCGCGGGCGCCGCGCCGGCCCCGTCGCCAAGGACCTCGGCCTGCTTGCCCGAGCCCGGGGGCAGCGTGAGGCGGACCATCTCCAGGCCAGATTTGGGCTCGCCCGCCCGCGCCGGGGTCGAGCTCTCCACAGGCTTACGCTTGGCCCGCAGCCGCCCCGGCACCGACGGATAGCGCGGCAGGTTGATCCCCTCCTTGACGGTCACGACAGCCGGCATCGGCAGCTCGTAAACGTCGCGGCTGCCGCCCGGCATCTCCTGCTCGCAGCGCACGTGTCCGTCCTGCACGCTTATCGCCTTGATCCCGGTCACGCACGGGAGCCCGAGCTTGTACGCCACCCTGATCGCCACCTGATAGTTCCCCGCGTCGGCCGACTCGTTGCCGAACAGGAGCAGCTCGTACGGCTCGGGCTCGGCTCCGATCGACGCCGCGATCGCGGACGCAGTCGCTTGTGGATCCCATTCCTCGCCGTCGGTGAGGAGATGCACCGCCCGGTCGATCCCGATCGCCATCATGTCCCGCAGCTGCTCCTCGGCCTCGGGCGGACCCAGCGTGAGCACGGTGGAGGAGCCGCCGTGCTGCTCGATCAGACGGACCGCCTCCTCGCAGCCGCACTCCTCGTGCGGGCTGATCGTGAAGCCGAGGTGGCGGGTGGAGATCGCCCGCTCATCTTCGGTCAGAACGATCTTGCCGCCGGTGAGCGGGACGCGTTTGACGCAGACGAGGATGTTCATGGAGAGGTGGGAAGGTCGTTCACGAGCGGATGCGGCGGTTGTCCGGGTCGAACAAAGGGGTGGAGTCGTTGGTGGCCACGGTCACCGGATAGCGCTCGCCCATGTACTCGACGGCGAGTTCCTCGCCGACCACGGCGTGCTCGGGCGGCAGGTAGCTCATCAGGATGTGCTTCCCGACTGATGGGCCAGCCCCGGCGCTCGTGATATATGAGTGTCGCCCCTTTCGGTCGATCAGTGACCGCCCGTCCCGGCTGAGCACTGGCTCATTGCCAAGCATGTAGCGCTTGACTCCGGATCGCGACGCGTGGTCACCGACGGTCAGCGTGCACAGCACCGCGGCCGACTCCCCCTCACGGTGGCGGACGTGCGCCTCCTTACCGATGAAGTCCTCGTCCTTGATCTTGCCCCAGGCCATTCCGGCCTCGACCACGTTGTAGTCGCCCTCGAGTTCGGCGCCATAGGCCCGGTAGCACTTCTCCAGGCGGCCGGTGGTCCCGTAGACGCCGGCGCCGGCCGGGATGATCCGGTACGGCTCGCCGGCCTCGGCGATCAGATCCCACAGGCGCGCGCCCTGCTCGATCGGGACGTAGAGCTCCCAGCCCAGGTCGCCGACGTAGGAAATGCGCGAGGCCAGGACGTTCAGCGGCCCGACCTCGATCTGCTTGCAGTGGGCGAAGGGGAGGCCGTCGTGGGAAACGTCATCTTCGGTGATGCTGGCCAGGATGTCCCTGGCCCGAGGCCCCCACAGTCCGAGGGTGGTCCAGGCGTTCGTCTGGTCGTGGACCTGGGCCGAGCCATCGGCGGGCAGATGGTCGGCGAACCATTTGAGGTCCGACATCCCGTACGCGCCACCGGTGACCACGCGGAAGGTGTCATCGGCTAGGCGCATGACGGTCAGGTCCTGCTTGAAGCCGCCGCTCGGGGTGAGTAGCGGCGTGTAGACGACCCGACCGTTTTCGACGTTCATCTGGCGCATCGCCACCCGCTGCACGGTATCCAGGGCGGCCTGACCCGTCACGTCGAAGATCGCAAATGAGCTCAGGTCGATCATCGCCGCCCGGTCGCGCATGGCCAGGTGCTCGGCATTGATGATGGGCGACCACCAGCGGGAGTCCCACTCGGCCTCGCGCTTGGTGATGTGGTCGGCGTACTCGTCGAGCAGTCCCGCGTTGGACTCGTACCAGTGAGGCCGCTCCCAGCCCGCGGCTTCGTAGAAGACGGCCCGGAGTTGTCGTTCCCGTTCGTGGAACGGCGAGAGCCGCACGTTCCGATCTGACGCCCATTGCTCGCCGGGATGGACGATCCCGTACATCTTGTTGAAGCCCTCGGAGGCCCGGGCGACGATGTGGCTGCGCGTTCTCTGGCAGGGGTAGGCGCGCGCGACGTTGGACTCGTACACGTCGATCTCGGACTCGCCTTGGACGATCAGCTCGGCCACGGTCTTGCCGGCCCCGGGTCCTTCCTTGATCCAGACGGCCGCGGCCGACCACAGTCCTTTGACTTCGGGCGTCTCCCCAAGCAGCGGCATGCCGTCATGGGTGACCGACAGCACGCCGTTGATCGCGTACTTCATGCCCACCGACTCGTCGCCCACGATCTCGGGCATCAGCTCGAGTGCCTGCTCCATCTGGGGGTCGAAATCCTGCTGGGTGAACGGCAGCTCGGTGGGGGTGAGCGCTGCTTCCTCGATGCTCGGGATGTCTTCCGCGCCCAGGGTGATCGGCCGGTGCGCGTAGGAGCCGATCTCGAGCCCGGTGCCCTCCTGGCGCTCGTACATGTTCGTGTCCATGTCGCGGATGATCGGGTACTCGATCAACTTCGTCGTATTGGCGAATCGGGGCGCAGGCCCGATGTCGATCATCTGGTGGACCATCGGAGTGAGGGGGATGGTGGCGCCGGCCATCCGGGCGATTCGCGGACTCCACGCGCCGCAGGCGATTACGACCAAGTCGGCGTCGATGTCGCCTTTCGTGGTCCGCAGGCGCCTGACGCGGCCTCGCTCGACATCGATGCCGAGGACCTCCGTGTTGGCCTGGACCGTCATGCCGGCGTCGATCGCGCGCTCGCGCATGATGGTGCCGGCACGGAGTGAGTCGACCACGCCGGCCCCCGGCGTGAAGAACGCGCCCAGGATCAGCTGCTCGTTGATGAAGGGAACGAGCTCCTTGACCTGCTCCGGGCTAAGCAGCTCGACCGGCTCGATCCCCCACGCTTTGGCCGAGGCCACCCGGCGGGTGAGCTCCTGCATCCGCTCCTCGGTCCGCGCAATCTCGATCCCGCCGCTCTCGATGAACACGTCGAGGTCCTTGTACTGGCGCATGCTCTCGAGTGTGAGCGACGTCATCTCCTTGGAGTGGTCGACCGGGAAGATGAAGTTCGAGGCGTGCCCGGTGGAGCCGCCGGGGTTCGGCAGGGGGCCCTTGTCGATCAGCGTGAGGTCGGTGACGCCAAGCCGGGACAGGTGGTAGACGAGGCTGTTGCCGACGATGCCGGCGCCGATCACCACGACTCGTTGGTTCCGCGGTCCATCAGTGAACATAGAACTGATATATCAGATGCATGTCAGGAAGACACGATCGGCATTCGCGAGGCCGACAACTTCGCAGCCTCGAGCCGTCTCCGGCCAGGGTGCTTGGCGTGAGGCTCCGGTCACGGTGCTTGGCGTGAGGCTCCGGTCCCGCTGCTCGGCGTGAGGCTCCGGTCACGGTGCTTGGCGTGAGGCTCCGGTCACGGTGCTTGGCGTGCGGCTCCGGTCACGGTGCTCGGCGTGCGGCTCCGGTTAGGGTGCTCGGCATGAGGCTTCCGCACGACGAGGCGGGCAGTGGCCCCGCCCTGGTTCTGATTCACGCCGGCATCGCCGACCGCACGATGTGGCGAGAGCACCTCGCGCCGTTGGTCTCCGCCGGCTACCGGGCGGTGGCCGTCGACCTGCCCGGGTTCGGGGAGGCGCCGCCGCCTGAGCACGAGAGCGCTCCCTGGAACGACGTACTCGAGACCATGACCGCGCTTGGCCTCGATCAGGCGGTGCTCGTGGGCAACTCGTTCGGGGGCGCGGTGGCGCTGCGGGTGGCGGTGGTGGCGCCCGAGCGGGTCGCCGCGCTGGCGCTGATCTCGGCGCCGCCGCACGACCTTGACCCCTCGCCCGAGCTGACCCAGATCTGGGAGGCGGAGGAGGCGGCATTGGAGCGCGGCGACATCGAGGCGGCGGTCACCGCGGTCGTCGCGGCGTGGACGCAACCCGACGCGCCGCCCGAGCTGAAGCGCCGCGTGGCCGAGATGCAGCGCCGCGCATTCACCGTCCAGGCCGAGGCGGACCCGGTGGACGAGGCGCCCGACCCGGTCGAGGAGGATCCGGCCCGCTTGACCCGGCTCGACTTGCCGACGCTGGTCGCGGCCGGCGAAAAGGACCTGGTCGAGTTCCGCGAGGGCGCCGAGCGACTCGCGCACACGCTGCCGCGCGCCCGACACGTAAGGATCCCCGGCGCCGGTCACCTGGCGCCGATGGAGACACCTGACGCGTTCCGGGAGCTGCTACTCGGCTTCCTGGCGGAATGATGCGCCGCGTCAGCGCCGCGCGGCCTGCCGACGCTCGATCCGCCGTCGCTCGGCCCGTGGCACCGCCTTGGGCGCCGGCGTCACGGATTCCACCCGCAGGACCCGGATCGCGGTGAGGATGGCCAGCAGCGTCATCAGCACGGCGCTCCCCACGCACCATTGGCAGATGGCCTTGATCGTGAACACCTCGCGGTAGGTGAGGTACATGCTGAACAGGAAGCCGACCAGCGCGAGCCCAAAGCCGGCCGCGCGCCCGAGGTCGCCCCGGATGAGCAGCGTGATCAGGATTCCGATGTAGCCGGCGAGGCCGAGCACCGCCACCGGAACGCCGTCAAGCTTCGAGTAGACCGAGCTCTGCACGGTCTCACATCCGCCGCTGGACAGGCAGACGACCTTGATCCCGGCGTAGTGGACGTAGGTCAGGTACGTCCCGATCCCGATTCCGATCAGGCACAGCACGCCGATGGCGACGCGGAGTCGGCGGTCCGCCGCGGCATACTGGGAGCGGCCGTCGTCGGCAGCAACCCCGTTGGTGACCGACGCGGTCATGAGACCTGCTTGACCGCGTTCTCGAGCTGGACGTAGGTGGGGACGGCGCCTTGAGCCACCGCCTGGCCCTTCGGCCCCTTGAAGACCAGCGTCGGCGTGCCGGGAACCCCGATCGCCCGTCCCTGGCTCTGCTCGGAGTTGACCTGGCTGGCCAGGTTGGGATCGTTGCGCGCGGTCTTCCATTGGGCAAAATCGAGCCCGGTGACCTGTCGGGCCAGGCCGTCCAGGAAGGCTTCGGTCACGTACGCATCCGTCTCAGATCCCTGCTGGCGGTAGAAGAGCTCGGCGAACTGCCAGAATCTGTTCTGTTTGCCGGCGGCCAGCGCCGCCACCTGCTGGGTGGGGAACTCGCTCGGATCGGGACCGCCGCACGTCGCCGTGCAGAACGCGGAGTAGACCACCTTCACCTTTCCGGAGCGGACGTCATTGGACACCAGCTGCGGGAATCCGCCCTGCAGCGTGAAGGCCTGGCAGACCGGGCACTTGAGGTCGCCGTAGTACGTCATCGTCACCGGCGCGTTGGGATTGCCCA